>JAILNY010000141.1 GCA_024691105.1 Treponema sp.
GGTGAACGCAAAGACGGTGAACTACACGAAAGTCTCCGTCATACTTCCAGTCGCCATTTTTATATTCTTCATCGCACTCTTTGTTCAATGCGTAAATAACAGCAATCCGCTTCTCTCCATTATCAGAAACTTCGCCAGCAAAAAGACAGCCCGTCTTTATATCGTTCAAAAAATCTTCGCGCGTAGGATAAATTTCATCCCACTGAGGAATTCCATTCCGCTCCATTTCGGCTATCGCAGCCACCACAAGAGCGCAGATTTCCGTCAAATCCGCCACAGTCGCTTTTCTGTAAATCATTTCACCGACCCCGTTTTCAAACTTCTCAAATATTCTTTATGCTCGTCAGACACTCTAAAACTTTCTATCGCCTTTTGAATCGCCTTATTATGAGTCCAGTCATCAAATTTCTTTTTTTCAAAAAAAGGAATAATTGCATCCCACTGTTTTGCAAGTGCTGTCGCAAAGTACCAGGCAGCCATCATCTTTAAATAGTAATCTTCATCGCAGCCATTTTTTTTCATACGGGAAACTATCAGTTTAGGGTATTCCGCCTTGAAGTCGTCGTCCAAAAATTCATTCATCAGCATGCGCATTCCGTAGCGCGAAGTGTAAACATGTTCAGAAGAAATCCATTTTTTAACATACGGCAAAAGCTTATCGTGATTTTTCTTAAAAATCTTTGGACTTGCCTGATCACACACAGGCCACGAGTCGACATAAGGGAGGAATTTTTCAACCTCACTAATACACTTATCAAAATCTTTTATATCTGCAACAACAAAAAAATGAATCAGATTTTCTTCAAAATAAGCATGCGGAATTTCACTCAAAAAATCCGCGGCAAGTTTCGGATTCTTAGCGATATTTTTTGCAATTGAACGCAAAGCGGGAGTACGCACACCAATCATTTGATTGAGAGTCATTCCCGGCACAAGCTTAATCTGAAAATCTCGGAATTTTATATCCTGATACTTTTTTAACTCATCAACTATCTGTTTCATATCTATTTTCCGTCCAGCGTTATATAAAAATAAATCTTTCCGTCATCGATGCAGCAATAGTCTACCAGTCCCGGATAATCACCTTGTTTAGCAAGGTAATATTCAAAATTGCACTTATTTACACAGTTCAGAGCGCTGTCATAAATATAAACAGTTCCAGACTTGCACCTTTCACTATCCCACGCGACAGTCGCCAAATACCATGCACCGTCGTAATAAAACGGATTTACAAACTCACCTTGAACCTTTTCAGAAAGATTGACGAGATTCTTATTTTCGTAACTATAAATACATTTATCGTAAACACTAATCAAAAAATTAAATCCATTAATTTTCCAGTATCTGTAACCAAACGATGGTAATTTAAAAAAATCTGTAATTCGTGTATATTTTCCATCTTTTATACGATAAAAACAAATTCTGTTTTTCTTTTCACCGCAATCATAATATTCTGACATGCAGTAAATAACATTGTCTCTTACAAACCCTGCATCACAATAATCGCTAAAATTAATATTAAGATCATAAGGAAAAATATCATATTTTGATTCTGTCATATCAGAAAAATCAAGAACAGTAAAACATTTTTCACCAGATATTTTATACAAAAGCTTTGACCCATCAGGACTCATAGAAAAATTTGAATATATTTCAGGGTAATAAAGTTCTAGTTCTTTTATTTTCTTTCCGCTTGTACAGTCAATAATTGTAAGTAATGCCCAGTCAACATCGTCATTCCAAAGACACGCAAGAATTTTATATTTTTCTGAATAAAAATATTCATTAAGGTAAGTATAATCTGGTTTATTGTTACCCCATGTAAATTCAACTTTTCTTTTTCTGAACCTGGAAAAACCCGCATTTGAAATTTTTATAGTATTTTCTCCAACAGTAATAACGTCATATACTTCTTTAAATCTTTCCTGATTAATCAAAAACTGCATTTTAGAAATATCTGGATTTTTAGCTTTTTCATCATCAGCTAAAATCTGCGAACGTCCATCTGCAAATATTGGCAGAGAAAAAAGAATTAAAAAAATTAACGACAATCTAAGTTTCATAAAATCTCCAGAAGAAAAATTCGAATAAATTTTCCATATCATAATAGCACGATAAATCTTATTATGCTATTATGAGTATATGAAAAGAAATGCTTTTATTTTTTTTATCATTATGCTCTTTGCACAAAATATTTTTTGTGCTCTTCCAAAGGAATTAATCTCTGAAAATAATTTTACAGTTTATATAGCAAAAGCCCAAAAGACAAAAGAAGGCTATCTGATCAAAGGCTCAGTTAGTGCTCCTGGCTTTTCTAGTCCAGTAAAAATTGACTCTCCTTTCTTACTTGATAAATTTAATAAAATTTATATCGATAATCCTGACATAGAATTTGATATTACAATTGAGAATATAAAAGCGCATGCAAAAGGGTTAACTATCGACAAAAGCTCCCCAAATCTTTATACACTTCATACCGTTTATTTTACTTCAAGCTATGGAAAAATTCTTTTTAAAGACATGAGGATTATTTCTAACAGACATGTAAATACACAAAGTGCGTCTTCTGCATACAAAGAAGTAAGCGCAGACAAAACTTTTTTAGAAGTCCAGAACAATCAAATACCGGATTACAAAATTCTTGAAGCAAAACTTGAATCTTTAGACAGCAATTCATACAGCTCTAAAAAAGCAATCACTTTAGTAATTTCAGAGAAAAATAAAAAATTCTTAAATACAACTTTAGATTCAACACCTGCAAAAATCATAAAATTATCAGACAAAGGCGAAGAAGTAAAACCATTTGAACCAAAATATAATTATTTATGTCCTAAAATAAAAATCGGAAAAGTTGAATTTATTTTTAAACATTTATCAAGCATAAAAACTGACTCAAATGGAAAGAAAATCTTTACTTTTTTCGGAGATATAAAACTCCCGATAGGTATCGGGCTGTATTTATCTGATATTGATTTTACAGTTTACGAAGACGGCTCATGTAAAGCAAAACCTCGAAAGCCTACGCTTCAAAAATTCAATGAGCATTCACTTACGGAAGTAACGATGAACTTTAATCAAAACGATTTTCATTTTTCCTGTAACATGCACATTAACATAAATCATTTTTCAGAAGATTACGTATGGTTTAAAATCAATGATTTAAATATGGACTATGACGCAAATGTATTAAGCGAATCTTATTCACTTTCTAAAAAGCAGTGGCCACTGAATAAAATGCATGATGCACTATATTCGCCTCAGCAAGCTCAAATTAATTTTAAAAATGACGACTTTATAGTAACCTTCGATAAAATTCAATACAGATATCAGATAAATAAATCAAACGGCGAATACAAATTATTCAATTATGCAAACTTGCCGGACTATAACATACAAGGACTTAAATACAAAATCCTCGCAGGTGAATATGATTTTTCAAATATCACGCCATTGGAACCATGCGAGTCTTATACCGCAGGAATTAAGTTTAATTATACAGGTGTAAAAATAAACGAAGATTATTCAATTAATTTTTATGGATCAGGAAAAGTATTTGGTGAACAATGGCCAACTTCCATTATCGGAAAAAATGTTGTAATTGAAAAATATCTTGATAATGGAAACTGTTTATATGAACCAGACTTTACGGCAGTAATCGATGGAACTGACAAAGACTTAAAAGCAGGTGATATAATCTCACGAGATGATTGCAGCGCTCATATCATTTCAATTAAAAACAACAAAACAATAGTAAAATTTACACGAAGAATTTACAACGTAACATTTGATTCAAATAACATAGTTACAGTATTCACTCCGGAACAGCTCACAGGCTTTCATTTGCAACAGACAATTTCTGTACCGCAGTCTCCTGTTGCAAAAGGGTATAAATTTGTCGGCTGGTACAAAGACAAAGAATGCAAAGAACTCTGGAATTTTAGCAATGATAAAATAGCAGGCGATACAACCCTGTATGCAAAATGGAAAGCATGTTCAAACGAAAATGGTTTCTGGACTTTTACTGATAAAGATGAATATGAAAATTTTATCTGGCTTGATTATACAAAAAAACGTGGCGCCCTGGTAAAACAGCTTGACGACGGTCCTGTATGGTTTACATATGAACTAAAAAACGGCAAAGGAAAAATCAAAAGTCAAGACAATCAATCTCTGGACTTTATCTTTGACGGAGCAAAAATCCTGTTTAATGGTTATGAATGCACGCGATCACAAAAAATAAATACATATTCTTACCGTCATAATTCAACCCTTCCAGAGAAATCCAAGTTTGAAACTTCATATGGTTTGATGGTTGTTAAATCAGATTACAGTGCGGAACTTTATTCAAAAAACGACTCAATATCATTTGTTCCGCTAAAAGTATTTCAGACTGCAATCGACCAGTTTTATCTTCTTGATGAAGATGGAATGATTATCTGCACTGCATCGCCTCAAAAAATCGAGCGTCCTGTTTACGAAGAATAAAAGAGAACTCAATACTCAAAGGTAAAAGCCGCAGCGTCTACTCTTCCGTCTCGTCCCAGCTTACTTCAATACTGCGGTTTTCTTTTTCACGGATGCGGTTATAAACGTAGCAGTCTTTTTTGTGAATCGTAATTCCCCGGGCACGGGAAACGTAACCGATAATCTCATCAGGATATTGCGGGCAGCAGCACTTGGCAAGAGTGATGATAAAGTTTGTTGTGTTTCCGACACGGATTTTTCCGGAATGCTGAGGAGCTGATTTTTCGCCGCGCTTTTTTCCGGGTTTATGAACATGAGTCTCTTTAGACTCGTCTTCGGCGCCTTTAACCGGCGTCTTTGAAGGCACTTCCGCCTGATTTGCAGCAAGCCATGCCTTTATCTTTTGTTTTGCCTTGTAAGTTGTTACATACTGAAGCTGACTTTCTGTCGGGTGAGCCTGCGGACTTGTAATAATTTCTATAATCTGTGTATTTTTAAGAGGAGCCGAAATCGGAATTATTTTTCCATCGGCTTTTGCACCACTGATTTTTTCACCAACCTGCGAATGAACCGCATACGCAAAATCAACTGCAGTCGCTCCAACCGGAAGCTGTTTAACATCACCATTCGGAGTAAAAACAACAATCTTATCTTTTAAGAGATTATTCTTAAATTCACTGAACAGAGCATCATCTGCAATATGTTCATCAACAAGCTGCTGCATCTGGTTAAAAAGCGGAAGCGATTTTATGTCAACAACATCATTCGTCATTCCCTTTTTATAAAGCCAGTGACTTGCAACACCGTGCTCTGCAATGTTGTGCATTTCTTTTGTTCGGATCTGAATTTCAAGCGGCTTACCATAAGCCATTACCGTTGTGTGAAGCGACTGATAACCATTTGCCTTTGGCATTGCAATGTAATCCTTAAATCGGCCTTCAAGCGGCTGCCAGAGACTGTGAACAATTCCAAGCATAGTGTAACAGTCTGCATTTGAATTACACAAAATGCGCATAGCAAGAAGATCAAAAAGTTCGCCCGCTTCTTTATTGCGTTTTCGCATTTTCTGATATATCGAATAAAAATGTTTTGCGCGGCTTGAAACTTCAATTTTAATTCCCGCTTTATCAGCCTTTAATAAAAGAGTATCAGTTGCCTTTTTTAAATATTCACTTCGCTCATCTTTTTTTGCAGCGACAATCGATTTTATCTGCTGAAACGCATCAGGATTTAAATATTTTAAACTTAAATCTTCAAGTTCATTTTTTCCCTGCTTAATACCAAGACGATCAGCAAGAGGTGCCCAGATATCCAAAACTTCCTGCGCAATGTTTTTTTGATTTATAGCATCAAAAATTTTTAAGTTGCGCATACAGTCAATTCGTTCAACAAGACTTACAATAATAATTCTTATATCATCAGAAATTGCAAAAAGCATTTTGCGAACAGCATCAGCCTGATTCAACGTCTTTGTATTTGCATGAATCATAGAAATTTTATGAATCATTTTTACAAGCGCAAAAACTTTTTCACCCGCAACATTTTTAATCTCGTCTTCTGCAATTCCGTCAAAAATCGCATTATGCAAAAGCGCCGCAATCACACAGTCAGCATCAAGTTTGTATTCAGCAACAATAACTGCAACTCTGTAAGGATGAATATAAAAAGCTTCGCCATTATCACGTTTTAAAGTGTGAACTTTTTCAACTAAAAAATTCCACGCACGTGTAATGCGCGCCTTGTCATCCTCTGAGTAATCTGTGAATGTTGTAAAAAAATCCCTGATAAGTTCCTCTGGATTTTCTGAAAGAACTTTTTGCTCCATAAAATAAAGATACAAAATTTCTGATAAAAAGAATAGAGATTAAATAAAAAAAATTGTGAGTAGAAATTCACGCCAGAATAGACTTGTCTTACATGGTTCCGGAATTTATCTTCCCGTTGCCCTTACCTGACCTGCAACGTAACCATTATCTTTTACACGAAGCAGAGTACCACTTTGCAATTCGTATTCTGTGTAAAGCACGCACGGATGACCGTTGCACACCCAGTTACGGACCGTGCCGTCTTCCGGATTAACTAAAAGCCACTTTCCTTTCTCGGCCTTTACAGAAACGACATCCGGCGAAACAAACTCAAGCTCGCTGTTATAATCAACAAGATTCAATGGCTCATATTCATACATGTGCCAGCCGGAGCGCTCCGAGACAGGAACAATTCTGCGCTCTGGATTTTTTTCTAAATCGCGCTCTCTTGCTTCGCGCGCCTTTGGATGCATTGAATTAAGTTCATCGTCGATTGACTTTTGCGTCTTAGCGGCGCGATCTAAAACTGCACGGGCCGATTCACAAGATAATTCGTTTCCAATTGTTGCCGCAAGGTCATAAGCGCTGTCCGACGCGCCCTGTGTCGTTTTATCAGCATCCGCGCGCGAATAGTAAAAGCCCGTTGTCGATTCTCTATGGCTTACGTTTTCAAGCTCGGCAATAAATGGAGATGCGTCGCTGTCAGAGATTTTTCCTTCCATTGCATCAAGCGCCTTACGGTAAGCGCGCGTAACCAGTGCAACGTAATAAGTGCTCTTCATTCGGCCTTCAATCTTTAGAGAATCAAGACCTGCATCCTTCATATCCTTAAGATGCTCAATCATGCGGATATCTTTGCTCGACAAAATCTCAGTAAAGTCATCACCTTCATAAACCGGAAAGTATTCACCGCGTCGCGAACGCTCTTCTAAGACGAGTTGTCCGCTTTCCGCGATCTGTTTTGCGTCATGCGATGAAAGGACTGCCTCGCCTGCACCGTCAACCTTTGGAGTTCCTTTCAAATCAAATTCCCATCGGCATGTATGAGAGCAAAATCCGCTCTGAGCACTTCTTCCTGTCAAAAGCGCGCTCATAAGACAGCGACCGCTGTACGCAATACACATCGCTCCATGAACAAATGCCTCAAGCTCCATATCAGGAACCGCATCCTTAATCTGACGGATTTCTTTTAACGACGCTTCACGGCCAAGAACAACGCGACTAAAACCAAGCGACTTGTACATCTTAACAGCTTCGCGATTTATACAGCTTGCCTGCGTACTCAAATGCAACGCAGCATTCGGAAAATTCTTTTGAATAATAGGAACAATTCCCAGATCCTGAACAATAAACGCATCAATCGGATACTGCTTAAAATAATCTAAGTCGCGCAAAAAATTATCAATGTCATTATTGTGGAACGCAATGTTAAGTGCGCAGTGAAGTTTTTTTCCAGGGAATTTATTTTTAAGCTCGATTACTTTTTTATATTCATCTTCATAAAAATTGTCTGCCTTAACACGAAGCGAAAATCTTTTTAAGCCGATGTATGCCGCATCAGCTCCGTATGCATAAGCATAATATAATTTTTCAACATTACCCGCAGGCGATAAAAGTTCAATACCCATATCCTGTTTGTGTCCCGTAAATTTCTAAGCCTCTGACTCGAGACTGTTTTCAAGAATCGGCGCACGTGTCAAAGTAAGTTCATCAGCCTTTTCTTCCTGATACGTAATAAACTTTCCGATTTTCTCAATCGCAAGATGAGACTCTTCAAGATATTCATCTGCCATCTGGAACATAAACATCATTCCAGGCCAGATATCAAGAATACATTCACAATCCGCATCGTTCAAATTTCTCTGGAACTGTTTTGCATCATCAAGAAGAATTTCTTTTTCTCCCATCTGAATATAAACAGGCGGAAAACCTTTTAAAGCTTCTTTAGTTGCAAGAACAGGCGAAACAAGCGGATTAGAAAGATTTGTCTCGTAAGTATAAACATCTGCACTACGACGCAGACAATCGCCTGACATAACTTCATCGCGCACTTTCTTTTCTTTTATAAGCGGTGAATCTGACGTTACGTTAAGCCATGGTGAAAATAAAATTACATGGCTTATGCATTCGCGATATCGTTCACGAAGGTTCAGCAAAAGCGCCATCGCAAGCGAAGCGCCAGAACCGTCTGCGGCAATTAAAATCTCCGGCTGCTCTGGCTTTTTAGGATTAGCTGAATCAAGAGAGCGCGCAATCTGTTCCTCTGTAAAAACAGAACGGAACACAAGCTGTAAATCTTCTATTCCATTTGGAAAAGTATACGCCGGCGCAAGACGAAATTCCGGAACAACAATTCTGCACGAAGTAGCCGACGCAAGACTTGCACAAAACGAACGATAAGTTTTTCTTGAACCGCCGACAAACGAACCGCCGTGAATATAAATCATTATGCGTTCAGTTGAATAAAGCTCCGGCATAAGCACATCGCATTTTATTTCTGCATATTTGTGCTCATTGCATTCAACCTTACACGGAATCTCTGGAGTATAAAAAGTTTTATCAATATTCCTTCTAAAAACGTCAAGGTCTTGTTTGGTTGAATATACAAGTGTCTTTAATTTTTTAATTGCGGCTTTTCTGTCTTGCGAATTGTTCATAAATAAAAGTATAGCAAAAATCTTCTATTTATGCTATATTTTCGCTATGCCAATTAAGATTAATTCAGATTTACCAGCAAGAAAAATTCTCGAAAGTGAAAATATCTTTGTAATGACTGACGAACGTGCGGTAACACAGGATATTCGTCCTCTTAAAATTGCAATCGTAAATCTGATGCCGACAAAAGAAACAACAGAAACTCAAATTCTGCGTCTTTTGGGAAACACTCCTCTCCAGATCGAAGTTTCTCTTGTACACATGGAAAATCATGTTTCAAAAAATGTCGGTGCTGAACATCTTGAAAAATTTTACATTAACTCAAGTGATGTTTTTAAGCATAAATATGACGGAATGATTATTACAGGCGCTCCGGTTGAACAGCTTGCATTTGAAGATGTCGATTACTGGAATGAACTTTGTGCAATAATGGATTACGCTAAGACAAACGTTTATTCAACTCTTTACATTTGCTGGGGTGCACAGGCAGGCCTTTATCATCATTTTGGAATTCCAAAATATAGTCTTAAATCAAAGATGTTTGGAATTTTTGGAAACAAACGTTCTTCAGGACCAGACCCTCTAATGCGTGGCTTTGATGACGTATTTCTGATTCCACAGTCACGTCACACAACAATAAAAAAAGAAGATATTCTCAAGCACGATGAACTTACAATTCTTGCCGAAAGTGACGATATCGGCGTTTCAATCATAAAGTCAAAAGATAACCGTGCAATTTTTATGACAGGTCATCTTGAATACGATTCAGAGACTCTTAAAAAAGAATACTTCCGCGATGTAGAAAAAGGACTTGAAATTTCAATTCCTAAAAATTATTTTCCTCTAAACGATCCTTCGCAAACTCCGCATTCAACATGGCGAAGCACAGCACATCTGTTCTTCTCTAACTGGCTTAACTATTACGTTTATCAGGAAACTCCATTTAACTTTGCATAAAACTTTTTACGGCCTCCACGCCGTAACCAGATATTTTTATAAATTGAATTTTAGGAAATTAAGATGAACATTAAATCTTGCAATTCAAAAAGTTTTGGAAAAGGAAAATCAATCCGCGTTCCAGGTTCTAAAAGCCATACAATTCGTGCATTAATTCTTGCATGTATGAGTGAAGGAAAAACTCAAATCACAAATCCCTTAAAAAGTGCCGATGCACTTTCTACCGCAAAGGCAATTGCAAAGCTTGGCGCAAGTGTTGAATTTTGCGATGAACAGAATATCTGGAACGTAAACGGTGCCGGAAAAAATTTTCATCTTCCGGATTGTCCAATCGATGTCGGAAACTCCGGTTCCCTTATGTACTTTATCTCTCCAGTACTTGCAACCCTTAACGGCCGTTGTGTAATCACAGGCGATGAATCAATTCAAAAGCGTCCGGTCGCTCACCTTACCGATGCCCTTTCTCAACTCGGCGCGTCGGCCTTTTGCCAGAACAAAGATTCTGTAACCCCACCCTTTGAGTTTACAGGTCCAATCTCAAACCAGAATGAACTTGTAACAGAAGGCAAGCTTTCTCAATATATCTCAGGCTTTATGATGGCCGCAACCCGTCTTAAAGGCACGACGCGCCTTAATCTTACGACGCCCCAGGAAACGCCATACCTTTCTATGACAAAATACTGGCTTGATAAATACGGCGTTAAAAGCACAATTTCTGAAGACTACAAAAAAATCACAGTAGATGGGTCTGTTGACTTAAAAGCACACGATGTAACTATCCCATCAGATTGGGAAGCCGTGGCGTTTCCTTTAATCGCAGCCTTAATCGCAAACGAACATATCGTAATTACTGATATCGATGACTCAGGTACTCAAGGCGATGAAAAAATCGTAGAACTCTTACAAGCTTACGGCGCCGATATCATCTGGGACAAAGCCGCAAAAACACTCGAAGTAAACGCACATCTAAAAGCCAGCGACTCTTACGCCGCATCAGACTCAAAGACCGGCGCAACCGACACCTCTTGCGACGCAAAATCAGACGGCGACCGCGACTATAAAATTCTCCGCGCGCCAAATAAGCAAATGACAATCAGTATGGCAGCGTACCCTGATGCAATCTGTGCACTCTGCGTAATCGCCTGCTTTGCAGAAGGAACAACAGTCTTTACTGACATCGACATCTGTCGCAAAAAAGAAACAGACCGCATTAAAGTAATGACAGAGATTCTCTCGTCACTAGGAGCCGAGATTAAAGATAATGGTGACACCCTTGTAATAAACGGACACTCGCCGTTTATGCGAGAAGGCGCTAATTCAACTGGCGCCGGCACCTGTTCAGAATGCTGCGGCGTAAATAACAGCGGAAGTGTCGCGCGTGCTCTGTCAAAAAATCCCGCGTTCGTTATGCATGGCGGTAAAGTTGACTCATACCTTGATCACAGAGTTGCGATGAGTCTTGCATGTTATGGACTATTTTTGCCGGAATCCGATCCTGTGATTATAAAAGATGCAGAGTGCTGCGACGTTTCTTTTCCGGGATTTTTTGACATTATGAACAAGAGTCTCGGCACGGAATTTGCCGGGGTGTGAATCGCACGACGCACGCCTGCGCGGCACTGCAAACCGCGCTGTCCGTATAAAATCGCGCAGCTTTGAACCGACCGCGCGCGTATATCGCGCTATCGCAAATACGCTGACTCAATCAGATTAAGCTCACCGATTTTTGCTTCGACATTTTTCTGTATGTCCGTGTAGATACAGTTTCCTTTGGCATTATAATATCTGACTTCAACATCGTAGATACCCTGCGGTACATTTATTCCTGCGACCTTTACCGTTGCAGGAAAATATCTGCAGATACGAACATCCGCGCGCTCTGTCACTTCTGTCGAAATCTGCGAAACAAAATTTAAAAATCCAAATGCAACCCGTATATTCTGATCCTCAGCATTCTTTGCAACCGCCTCCATCACGCCGGAGCCCACCGACTTAGAAATTGAACGCATTAATGTCCTTGCATAGATTGCACCATAATGCTGCTTATAAGTATCTGCAGCAATATTTTGTATACTTTCAATCGTATATGCATCAGTCGAATATTCCTGAGCGCTTTCGCAATTTTTTAAAACGATTTCTGCTCTATAAACAAATGATCCGCGCCTTCTCATTACAGGAAGAGCAAGCTTATAATAAGCACCTGAAAATGGAATACGTAAAACCTCTTCGTACTTTAATGGACCTAAGCCTGTAAAAGAAACCAGATTTACACGCGCAAATTTTTCTGGCAGCTCAAGTTCATCCTGCAAATTTTCCGGCATAGAAAAATTATATATATTTTTTTGCGCCCAGAACGCTTCAGTAATTTTATCATAATCGATTTTTGCAGAATAATAATCATTCTGCGTTCTGTACAAGAGCATACTCAAATAGCGCGCAAATGCACTGTTATAAAAAGTGATGTCGGTATCCTTAAGCAAAGCTTCGTCAGAATGATATTCACTTTTCATCTTAAGTTTAGCCTGATTTATTTCTGCCTGAAATTTAGAACCTGCAACCTTCATCTTATTGTCAAACCGGCGGATTTCTACCATTGCATCATCATTTTTTTTTAGATGAATATAATTAAGGCACATAAAAATATTTGAATAAATGTCTTCGTAAACTTCACCCTCGTAATCTGCAACATTGTCGTTTACCAAAACCTTTCCAACCTGCTGCGAAATACTTTTTGTATAATTAAAATCAATTTCCTTTTCTGCAAGATCAAGATTTTCTGTACTTGCATCAAACTCATGCGCAAAATGCAAAAGCAGTCCCTGATCAAGATACTGCAAAACCTTTTCATGACTTGAGTAATAATAGTATTTTTGATTTTCAAGGATTTCTGCAGCAGTTGAATAATCGCAGACCGAAATTGAATTATCTATTGAAGTATAATCATAATCCGCCATCGTCATGCACGATGAAAAAAGAGAAGAGATAAAAAAAAGAGATGTCAGTTTAAAAAGAATTCTTTGTATTCTAAAAGTCAAACGTACTCTCTCCTTCTTAACCAGACTTTTATTTACTCATTAAAACTGCAAGAGTCTGTGCATCCTTAACAAGATTATCTATAATACAATATTCGTTTGGCATATGAGCAGTCTCATCAAGCGTTGACCAGACAACGCAGTCAAAGCCCTTGTTTCGAAGTTCCGCACCGACAGTACCACCGCCAATTCCAATTACCTTAGCATCAATTCCGTGAGTCTCGTGCAAAACATCCGATAAAAGTTTTACAACCAATGCATCCTTAGAAGTTGCAACCGACTGTGCCTTTTGCAAAATCTTATAACTGATTTTAACTCCGTAATCTTTTTCTACCTCGCGGCAAATACTATCTGCTTTTGCAATAACTTCATCGCAACTATAACACGGAAGAATACGACAGTCAAAACAAAGAACATCACTTCCAGGAATTATATTTACGCCTTCAACATTTGCCTTTCGCATAGTCGGCTCAAAAGTTGAATAGTCCGGCGTAAAAAGAGAATCGCGTTTATTAAATACCGCGGTAAGATTTTTTCTAAGGCGCAATGCAAGATCACTTGCGGCAAGACATGCGTTTTTTCCTTCATCAGGACGAGAACCGTGGCACTGTTTTCCTGTTGTCGTAAATTCAAACCAGACAATATTTTTTTCTGCAACTTCAATCGTTTCGCCTTTAGAATCCCCGCCATCAGGAATTATTACCAAGTCCCCTTTTTTAAAAAGGTCTGTATTTTCCAAAAGCCAGATAACACCGTAGTGACTTCCAACTTCTTCATCTGCGGCAAACAAAAGCTTTACCGTATGTGCAGGTTTTACATCCGCATTCGCATAAGCCCATGCAGCAGCAAATGCAGAAACCAAGCCCTGCTGGTTATCTTCTACACCGCGGCCAAAAAGTTTTCCATCTTTTTCGACAACAGTCCAAGGGTCACTGTTCCAGAGCGACAAATCACCAGTAGGAACAACATCCATGTGTGCAATAATCCAGATCGAGTAGTCGTTGCTCTCACCGTCAATCGTTGCAACAAGGTTCGGGCGGATTCCGCTAGAAACGCGTGAATCTGGCACGTCATATCGCTCAAGGTTTGTAGTACCGTGAGAGCGCAAAAAATTTTCGAGAGCAATGCATTTTTCAAGCTCACCGTCGCCACCGTTTTCCGGAGCGAGAGCTTTGTGAGAAGTCAAAAGTTTTTCAAGTTCAATGTAAGTATCTTTGTTTTCTGCGATAAACTTTTTTAATGCATTGCAATCAATATTCATTTTATTTTCCTTAATGAGGCGCGGGAAAAGGCCCGCGCTCAAGTTCTTAGCGCGCAGGCAAAAGTCCGCGCCGTCAGTTAAACCCACGCGGTTGCGAAGTCCGCGCGCCTTAAGAATTATTTTTTCTCTGAATTAAATTTTTTGTAAGCGTTGTATGTTGTGCTGATTAATGTATCAATATCAGAATACTGAGCCTTCCAGTTCAATTTTTCTGCCGCATATTTTGCAGACGCAACCAGACATGCAGGATCTCCCGCACGGCGTTCAACATAATCAGCAGGAATTGCGTGTCCTGTAATTCTTCTTGCAGCTTCTACCATTTCTGTAACGGTTGTTCCAGTTTCACTTCCGAGGTTAACTGTAAGACTTTCGTTTTTAGAAGAAATGTATTCAAGAGCCTTTACGTGTGCAATTGCAAGGTCTGTTACGTGAACATAGTCGCGGATACAGGTTCCATCGCGTGTATCATAATCGTTTCCAAAGATTTTCATCTTTTCGCGCATTCCGCATGCAACTTCCATGATGATAGGAAGAAGGTTTGCAGGATTCTGTTCAAGTCCGTAAAGTACACCTTCTGGATCATAACCTGCCGCATTAAAATAACGCAATGCCGCATACTTAAGACCTTTAAGCTTGTCGTACCATGCCATAAACTGTTCAATCGAAAGCTTTGTATATCCGTAATAGTTTTCGGGATTTTTCGGATGATTTTCATCGATAGGAAGATACTGCGGTTCACCAAAAACTGCCGCACTAGAAGAGAATACCATGTACTTGCAGTCGTGAGCAGTTGCGCTGTTCAAAATGTTGAGCGTACCTGTGATGTTGTTTACAGAATATTTTTCCGGCTTAATCATAGATTCACCTGCGGCTTTAAATGCGGCAAGGTGAATGAATGCGTCAAACCCGCGCCCAAATGCTGCATCAAGATCTGTTGTATTTAAAATATCCCCCTGGATAAAATCATTTTCTGCAAAAAGATTCTGTTTAAGGCCGCTTGAAAGATTATCAAAAACTGTAACCTTGTGTCCCTTTGCCATAAGTTCTTTTACAACGTGGCTTCCAATATAACCTGCGCCACCAATTACTAAAACCTTCATATCAAACCTCTCATTATTTGCATATTTGTATTATTATATCACAAAATCAGATTTATATTCCATAATTTGTGATAAAGGAATTTTACCATTTATCAACTGTTTCGGCATAAGTAAAAATGAGCTCATCATTTTCTACAGTATAGTGCTCAAGATTATTCTCTGAATTTCCATTTAATATATCAAGATAAATTGCACTTGCTGGATAATCATCATTTCTTACCCGCATTCCTACAGAAGGATAATAATATAATTTATCCTGTACAAAGTGAACTTCTTTAGCACCATGCACTTTTGTATAAACAACTGTTTTATAAAATATAAAATTACTGCCATCTGCACATGTCGTCATGTATAAAGCATAGTCATTTTCTTTTTCAAAGCAGTTTGCAAGATGGCGTGAACTTATCACAGCGGTTTTTCCATTATACATTCGGATAAGATAAATCGGAAACTCTTTATTACCGACTGTTTCATAATAAAAAGTCTCCTTTTCAATTGTAACATTTTCGCCAAGTGATATGCTGTATTCTTTTCCATCAACGCCATACGCAGTGCATTCACAGCGTGCATACAAAAACCAGCGCGGAAGATCAAATGTATAAGTGTGTCCATCGTCCTCTATTTGCGAGTTCTCATGCAATTCATCTATCTGGGCTTCTTTTTCCTGTTTGTCAGATTTTATAATCTTTTCGATCTGTTCCTTAAAGTCTTCAGGATTTAGCGAAGAATTGAGCAAATCAACGATGTCTTTATCCGTATCTTCTTTTACATAAGAAGCAAGAGATTTAACCTTTGAAGTAATTCGATTTATCAGTATCAGTTTTACAAGTTCTTTATTATTTGTTTTAACTGCGGCCTCAAAAATCGGAACCATACAAAAAATAATTCCGTCATACATATCAGAATCAATCTGAGAATAATATGTATTGAATAAATCCATATGCCCGCATTCAACTAAAGTTACAAGCGGACAGTCTTTTTCATATTCTTTAATATCTCTGATAGAAGTATGGTCATGAACATAATCAAAAACTCTCTGGATATTTTCTGCACCCATATTTGATTCATATGCGTATTTTACAACCTCACAGAGGAACTTATTATAATGCTCTCTATCCCAGTCAATCTGGCACATATTATTGATAAGTTCTTCAACATATTTTTTATCATCAAGAGCATCTTTTGCAAAGTGCACAAGATTTTCAGGATTAGTTGCAATGTATTTTACCATACACCAGCCGGATTTTTTAAAGCCGTTATTCTTATAAGAAACTTTTACAAAATCATCTTCAATTTCAAGAACAGTAAGATCCTGGCAGTAATCAACGTGACCGCGATATTTTGTACACTTAGAATCATTGTAAATGTTAGCGCCCCCTTTATTGCAGATATAACATTCAAATCCAATTATCTGATCTGTTTTTTCAGGAGCACAGGAACAAAATAAAGTAAGAGACACAAGAATTACAAAAAAATATTTATCTTTCATCATAGACTGTTTCAGATTCATAAAAATAAAGTTCTCCATTTTCTAAAATATAATACTCAACATTATATTTATCTCTTTCCTCTGGAACTGGCTGCCATATATGAACATAATTAATTGTTGCCGTTCTATCATCATTATATCTTTGAGATAATCTTACACGTGGAGAATAAAAAACTTTTTCTTTGATAAACTGGCCTTCTTTAAAACCTGTTTCATCTGAATAAACGCTTATTTTATAAAATATCTGGCTGCTGTCTTCTCCACAAATTGTTGAATAAACAGCGCAGTCCTCATATTTTTTAAAACAGTTTGCAATATGTCGTGAACTTAATACGGCAGTTTTTCCATTATTCAATCTGACAACATAAATCGGAAATATCTTATTATCAATTGTTTCCGAATAAGAAGTTTCATTTTCAATTACAATATCTTCACCAACTGAAATTTTATATTCTTTACCATCGCTTCCATACGCAGTACAGTCACAACGCGCACATAAAAAATAATCGTGAAAATCAAAAGTATAAGTGCGCTCATCGTAATCATTTTGTGGAATACTATACGGCTCATCCATTTTTATATAAAGAACATCCCCAAATATCCAGCCTTCTTTATCCTGACCAAACTTAATCTTAAACCAGCTTACAGTTTCGCCGTTTATCTCTTGAGAATCTTTATCTGTTTTATGAGTGACTGTAACAATATCACCGTTTTTTACATAACCTGCGATTTCCTGTTCGTCCTCGTATGCAAAAATATATACCGGAATTTCTGAAGATTTTTCGTCTTTTATATAACCTTCCTGACTAAAGCTTGAACCATATACAGACAAATCTCCCTCTCGCTCAAGATATTCAGTATAGCGGTCATAAGTCCATTCATATTCGTGCTGTACATTTTTTTCTTCCAGTGGAGAATCTAAAATCTTTTTTATCTGTTCAGAAAAGTCCTCGGGATTTATAGAAGAGTTAAGCATATCAACTATGTCTTTATCTGTATTTTCCTGAATGAACGAAGTAAGAGATCCAGTTTCAGAAGCGATTCGATTTTTGAGCATTATCTTTACAACATCTTTATTATTTGCTTTTACGGCAGCCTCAAAAATAGAAGTCATAGGAACATTTTTCTGATGAATATTATCAACAATCTCAGGATAATATTTATTGAATAATTCTATATGATCACATTCAACTAATGCAGCAAGAGGACAGTCTTTATTATATTCCTCGTAATCAAAAATCCAGGTTCGATAATGAACTAAATCAAAAACTCTCTGGATATTTTTTGCGTACATATTTGAATTGTATGCGCGTTTTACAACCGCAGAAAGAAACTTATTATAATGCTCTCTCTGATTGTCATCCATAACAGTATTTTTTATAAGTTCCTCTACATATTTTTTTTCATAGAGAGCATCTTTTGTAATGTTAACAAGATTTTCAGGCTTAGTCGCAATGTATTTTACATTGCACCAGCCGGAAATCTTTTTGTCACCATAGGTGTAAGTAATTTTAACATAATCATCTTCACTCTGACTAAGCAAAAGCTCTGTTCCATAATTAACGCGTCCAATATATTTTATACACTTAGAATCTTTATAAACATTGGCACCATCGATATTACTGATATAACATTCAAGATCAGAAATCTTATCTGCATCTTTAGAAGCGCAGGAATAAAATAAAGAAAAAGATGCAATAATTACAAAAAAAGCTTTACTTAATTTCATCAGCCAAGAATTCCTATTTTTTAATTTTTTTTACTATTGAACTGAAAACAAGCGGATATAGACACACAGTCCATATCATTGTAATAAAATATCTTGCAAAGCCTTTAACTTCTGCTCCGGCTTTAGAAAAAATAAAC
>JAILNY010000145.1 GCA_024691105.1 Treponema sp.
GTGTAGGTTTTGTAGCCTTCGACAGATTCTGTATTAACCAAAGTTGCTCCTGCAACAGAGGTCTTTGGATTTACTGTTTTTGAAAGAACAAAATACAAATCATTTTTATATGCACCATATTCTACATTTACAGAAGGATTAGAAATTGTAACAGCCGCAAAAGCATATTTTCCAAGATTGCCTGAAAAATATGAATGAACTTCTGTTGCATTGTTCTTTTTCATTTCTTCGTTTTCAACTGTTGCTGCAAGTGCACTGAATGTTGAAAAATAAATCTTTGTAGAATTCTGAGTTATCGTTGTCGGCTTGTAACGTGTTGCAAGAACCCATTCTGTTCCATCCCAGAGATACACTGTAAGCATAACATTAGGATCATTGCTAAAATCAGAAACAATAATCTTGTCGCGAATCTTTGCATTCTGTAAATCAAATACAAAAGAATTTGGCTCGTTAAAAGAAGGAGCTTCTAACACAACTTTTTGATTTGCAGACACCTTAGGCGCGCAAAAAACAGCAGATGTCATAAATAAAGACACCAGTAACGGAAGTACTTTTTTCATAAAAGTCTCCATGACAATCCAAATTTACAGATAAATTTATCCTGATTTCCACGATAAATTCATTTAAATAAATTTAGACCGTAAAATAATTAAAAAAGATTGATTAAAGCGACTACTTGTATTTGCTTTTGGACTCATAGCGAGTAAAAGCAAAGCTTGTTAGAATGCTCAGAGTGCTGAATAAATTATTATAATAACTATAATTTTTATCTCAGCTTGACCGAAGCTGCTTGTAATCTTAAGCCCTTCATAGTCAACTAGTTACCGACAGACTGTCTCGAACAGTTGCAAAATTAAATAGGTTGCCAAATTATATTTATTACAAACAACTTCTGTATTGGTACAGGTCTTCTACTGGATGTTCTACAATAAAATATAAAAGGCCTCTTATGCATTCATCCGACTCAATGTTTGAAACTTTATAAAGCAAGGCTTTACTCCAATTCGTTCCAAACCACTAAAGTCAGTATAATCTTGTAGTTTACAAATTGTCAATAAATAATTGCAGTAGTTTATGTGTTTTTTTTGAGTTATGCGCAACGTTGCGCAATGAAGAAATCAGGCAAAAAAAGGGGAAAAAAGCATTCAAATGCCACACATTAATGACCGCTTTGTCCGCTAAAAACAGGGTAAAAAGTGCCTGTTTTTTGCGAACTTCGCAGTAATTAATGTGGCAAGATTCGTAAAAGTGACGGCACTTTGTCCGTCATTTTACTAATCTTGCGAGGAAACGTTGTCTCCTTCGAACCTCTACTCTTCGCTTTTCCGCTCGACTTTTTCTTAGGAAAAAGCAAAGGTTTGCAACCTTTGGAAACCGCAAGGGGCATTTCACTGCCCCTCAAAAGATTGCGCAATGTTGCACACGACTAAAATCCCGTGTGCAATTTTGCTTATCTTTTTTCACCCTGACGACCAAAGCATTTCGCTGCTTTGGAAATACATAAAACAGTGACAGAGCTATCCTGTCAAAATTGCTATTATTTGGAGCAATTTTGATGTATAATTATCTAATAATAAATGGAGTTCCATAAAATGGCAGATAACAAAAAAGAAACAGAAAGAGCAGAACTTCACCGTACAATATGGGGAATTGCAAATGACCTTCGTGGCAGCGTAGATGGCTGGGATTTTAAGCAGTATGTACTTGGAATGCTCTTTTACAGATATATTTCTGAAAATCTTGATAATTATATTTCTAAAGGTGAACGCGAAGCGGGCGACAAAGACTTTAGTTATGCAAAACTTTCTGATAAAGAAGCGTCTGCCGCAAAAGATGATATTGTAAAAGAAAAAGGATTTTTTATTCTTCCTTCACAGCTTTTTGGAAACGTTCTTGAAAAAGCAAATAAAGATAACACAGATCTTAATGAAAAACTTGAAAAGATTTTTAAGAAGATAGAAGCATCTTCTACCGGAACAGAAAGCGAAGACGACTTTAAAGGTTTGTTTGATGACATAGATGTAAACTCAAATAAACTTGGTTCAACTGTAACCAAACGAAACGAAATGCTTGTAAAACTTATGAATGGTATTGCAAGCATGAATCTTGGCAACAGCGATTATTCAGATAATTCCATTGATGCCTTTGGTGATGCCTACGAATATCTTATGGGTATGTATGCTTCTAATGCCGGAAAGTCTGGTGGTGAATATTACACTCCTCAGGAAGTTTCTGAGCTTCTTACAAAAATCACAATTGTTGGAAAAAAGACTGTAAACAAAGTTTACGACCCTGCCTGTGGTTCTGGTTCTCTCCTTTTGAAGTTTGCTAAAATCCTTGGAGCAGATAATGTTCGTCTTGGCTTTTACGGACAGGAAATAAACATTACAACTTACAACCTTTGCCGAATCAATATGTTTTTGCACGATGTAAGTTACGATAAGTTTAACATCAAACTTGGAGACACATTAACAGATCCAAAACATTGGGATGATGAACCTTTCGAAGCGATTGTTTCTAACCCGCCTTACTCAATTAAGTGGGAAGGTGATGATAACCCGATTCTCATAAATGACCAGCGCTTTAGTCCTGCCGGAGTTCTTGCTCCAAAAGGAAAAGCTGATCTTGCATTTATTATGCATTCTTTAAGTTGGCTTGCAACAAACGGAACTGCAGCTATTGTTTGTTTCCCAGGTATTATGTACCGTGGTGGCGCAGAACAGAAAATCAGAAAATATCTTATTGATAACAACTACATAGACTGTATCATTCAGCTCCCGGACAACCTTTTTTTTGGAACAAGCATTGCAACCTGTATTATGGTTCTTAAAAAAGGAAAGTCAGAAAACAAAACACTCTTTATTGATGCGTCAAAAGAATGTGTAAAAGTAACCAATTCAAATAAACTCACCGAACAGAATATTGATAATATCCTTAAAGTATTTACTGAACGAAAAGATAAAATTGATTATGTAAGCCGCCTCGTCGAAAATTCTGAAATTGCACAGAACGAATATAATCTGAGTGTTTCAAGTTATGTAGAAGCAGAAGACACAAGAGAAGTAATCGACATCAAAGTTTTGAATAAACAAATTGATGAAATTGTTGCAAAAGAAAATACACTCCGCACAGAGATAGATAAAATCATCAGGGAGATTGAAGGATAATGAGTAAACTTGATGATTTAATTAATGAACTTTGTCATGATGGGGTGGAATATAAAACTCTTGGAGATTTAGCAAAAATAAAAAATGGAAAGGATTATAAACATCTAAAAGAAGGAAATGTTCCTGTTTATGGTTCTGGCGGAATAATGACTTACGTTGATACTGCTGTTTATTTTGAACCGACAGTTTTAATACCAAGAAAGGGATCATTAAATAATCTTTTTTATGTTGATGTTCCATTCTGGAATGTTGATACAATTTTTTATACCGAAATAAATACAGAAGTTGTAGTTCCAAAATTTCTATATTATTTCTTGGCAAAATCTCATTTGGAAGATTTAAACAAGGCTGGCGGAGTACCAAGTTTAACCCAATCAATTTTAAATAAAATAACTATCCCTGTACCACCTCTCGAAGTGCAGAATGAAATTGTCCGCATACTTGACAAATTTACGTCGCTAGAAGCGGAGCTAGAAGCGGAGCTAGAAGCTCGTCGCAAACAGTATGAATACTATAAATCATTGTTTTTTGAAGACAATGGAAAATATGAAACTAAACATATTACGGATATTGCTTTGGTAAAAGCTAGAGTTGGTTGGCAAAGATTAACAACTGCTGAGTATTTAGATTCTGGAGAATATTATCTTATTACAGGAACAGATTTTCAAAATGGTATTATAAATTTTGATACATGCCATTTTGTAACAAAAGAACGTTACGACATGGATACAAATATTCAAGTACATAAAGATGATATTTTGATAACAAAAGACGGTACATTAGGAAAGGTCGCGATGCTTACAGAAGAACCAA
>JAILNY010000040.1 GCA_024691105.1 Treponema sp.
ATCGATTCCATACTTAATGAACATATTGTACATAGCAGGAATTGATTTAAGGATTGTTCCTTCTCCGTGAATCATATCGATCATTGGAGTATCAAGCCATACTGCATCCTGAACGTCGTTTTTAACGCCACGGCCTTCACGAACTTCACGGATAATACCAGAAGCGTTTACGTCGCGTGTTTCAAGAGGATGAATGTAAACTTCACCATCTTTATTGATGAGTTTAGCTCCAAGAGAGCGAACTTTTTCAGTTACCAGTTTACCAAGAATCTGTGTTGGGTAAGCAGCTCCTGTTGGGTGGTACTGCAAAGAATCCTGATAAAGGAGTTTTGCACCAGCGCGGTAAGCCATTACAAGACCATCTGCTGTAGCACCGTAGTGGTTAGATGTTGGGAAGCCCTGATAGTGCATGCGTCCGGCTCCACCAGTTGCAATGATTACAACCTTAGCTTTAGCAATGCGGATTTCTCCGGTTTCAATGTTCAGCAATACTGCACCACAAGCTTCGCCCTTGTCGTTTTTGATAATTTCAATTGCTGCAGTAAAGTCAACAACAGTGATTGAATCAGCTCTGTTGAAAGTTTCATCACGAAGTGTACGCATGATTTCAGCACCAGAATAGTCTTTACATGCGTGCATACGTTTGCGGCTTGTTCCACCACCATGAGTTGTTACCATAGTTCCGTCTGGCATTTTGTCAAATTCAACACCAAGATCGTTAAGCCATTTAATTACAGATGGAGCCTTGTTTACCAGTGTGTATACAAGTTCTGGTTTTCCGTCAAAGTGTCCGCCTCCGAAAGCGTCAAGATAGTGCTGTGCAGGTGAATCATTTGGTTTATCAGCTGCCTGAATTCCACCTTCAGCCATCATTGTGTTAGCGTCACCAACACGAAGCTTTGTTACCAGAAGAACTTTTGCTCCTGCTTCGCTTGCCATGATTGCAGCAGAAGTACCAGCTCCTCCACCTCCGATTACAAGAACGTCAGTTTCGTAATCGATATGATCAAGATCAATTTTCTCTGGTTCAAGGCGAGGTTTTGCCTGAAGCATTTCTGCAAGCTCGATTGGAGCTTTCTGTCCTTTGTTTGGTCCAATTTTAAGTTCTGTGAACTGTTCTTTGATGCGGTCCGGATGGAACTTCAGGAGTAAATCGTCTTTTTCTTCTGCAGTAAGACGAGCATGTTCAAATTTAAGATTTTCTTCTCGTTTTTCAGCTACGATTTTCGCAGCATCGTCAAGGTAATTTCCGTACATAGTATATTCTCCTTTAGGGGAGTCCCCCTAAGACCCCCTTGTTATTAGGGGAAAGACAACCCTCTACTTCGAAGCGGGGTTTGCTTTCCCCTAAAACCCCAATCTTTCCCAGCACGACTTAGGGCTCTGCCCTAAGAACCTGTGGAGAAAAGCAGGAAGTTTTAGGTTTTATTTTTCGATATCTCTGTTGTTATACAAATTCTTAATCTGTTCTTTGTCGCCAGTAGACATCTCTACAAACTTCTTGATTGCTTCTTCGCATTTTCCTGCGTCGATTTCAGCAACGCGGTCAAGAAGGTGCTGAGTCTGTGGCTGCAGATATTTTCCGTTGATACGGCGGGCAAGTTCAGCAACCTGTGGGTGACTGATTCCTGCAGGACAGCGTGAAGAACAGCAGCCGCACATTA
Organism: Treponema sp.; assembly: GCA_024691105.1. Taxonomy (GTDB): domain Bacteria; phylum Spirochaetota; class Spirochaetia; order Treponematales; family Treponemataceae; genus Treponema_D. The sequence continues at coordinate 1,665 of JAILNY010000040.1, forward strand.
CGCAGTCAAAAGAAAGATCTGCACATTTTGCAAAGTCGCCTCGCTGAGCGTAAGCGATGTACTGCATTGTCTGAAGACTCTGAGGACATGCTCTGGTACAAGCGTTACAGCCTACACATGAATAAATTTCAGGGTAGAGCTGCATCATAATCTGCTGCTCTGGTTTAATCTTGTTGATATCATAAATCTGTTTTACAAGAGGGAAGAAAGGAAGGGTAGCGATATACATATCGTTTTCTACTTTCTTAGAACAAGCAAGACATGTCTGAAGCTGGTTCTGACCCTTGATGCGGTAAATTGTAGCACATGCACCACAGAAACCGTTTCGGCATCCGCAACCCCTCTTAAGCTGATATCCGGCATATTCCATTGCATTCATAATGGTAAGTTCAGCCGGAACTTCATATTTTTTTCCAAAAATGTAAATTGTAGCCATTTCTTTTTCAGCCATTTTATGCTCCTATAAACAGGTGGTTTCGACAGGCTCAACCACCGTTTTTATTAATATTCTGGAGGTAATTCTCCT
>JAILNY010000056.1 GCA_024691105.1 Treponema sp.
GATTACAATTTTACCACAGACAGACAAAGAACCATTAAACACAATCGGATACTGCGCCGGCGTTTGCTGGAACAGCCCCGTTGACGATAAAGAAAAAAACATCAAGCGCGCAAAATCGTGCATCCAGAGCGGACACACCCGCACCGCAGAATACCCTGACGTTTTCTGCGTAATCGAAAAATATTCTGCACGCTGCATCCGCGAGCTTTACACCCACATCATCGGTACAACACGCCTACAGAGTTCAACACGCTACGTTGATGCAAAATCGATGAATGTAGAAAACGAGTTTTACTGCCCTTTTAAAGATGAAGCGGCCGACGTTTACCGCGAAGGACTCAGCGATATAATGCAGACTTATTCAAAACTCGAAGAACTCGGTTATCCAAAGGAAGATGCTGCAAACATCCTGCCGCTCGGAATGGATACAAAAATCGTCTGGAAGATTAATCTCCGTGCCCTCATGCATTTTATGAATCTCAGACTTTGCACAAGAGCCTACAAAGAAATCCGCGCATTAAGTCTTGAATTAAAAGAAAAACTCCGCGCCCTTTCTCCGGAATGGGAATGGATCTGCGACAACCTTTTAGTTCCAAAATGCGAAGCAGTCGGTTACTGCGACGAAGCAAAATCGTGTGGCCGTAAAATTACAAAACAGGAATTATTTGACGCCGTAGAAAAATTAAAAAAATCGTAACCCACACAAAACTAAACTGGAGCCGCTGATGGAAAAAAATAATTATTCCTGTTTTTATACTTATTACAATAATTACAGCTGTTTTAAAAGCGCGATTCAGCAAATTATATTTTAAATACGGTATTCCAATTTTTATTAAAAAATTTGAGTTTTCAAATTTTAACAGCACATCGCAGAATATAATGTACTTTATTAATCAGATGGAAGAAACAAAGGGCTTTAAAAGTTTTACAGGAAAGATTATTGATGATCAGACTTTCTTTTTTCGTAAAAAAATGATTACTTTTGTACGAAATGACTTTGACGATGCAAACGGAACAATCTCCATAGACAGAGAAAATCGGTCTGTCACCGTCAAAGGTGTTTTGGGCTACGAACTTCTTTTAATTTTTTCTTTAATCTTTTTTTTCCCTCATTTTGCAGATTTGGAGTTTGAAAAGCTAGCTTTTACAGATTTTCTTCCACTCATTTTATTCGCACTTTTATTTATCTTAATTGAATACATAATAAATCTTGTCCGCTTAAAAAAGTTTGAAAAAAAGATACAAGAACTTATCGCCTGATTTTACATCGGCTTATAAAGAATATAATCGTAGTGAGCGTATTTTGTTCCAGAATAATAAAAATGCTTTAACCAGCTGTCTACACCTGTACCCGGCCAAAGGTTAACCATAATCTGCATGTCGTGACTTGGAAGCTGCTGCCCGTATGGAGCATTCATTCCAGTGTTGTTCACACCATACTTCCACTTGCCGTCAACATACCAGTTAATCCAGCCCGGTCCCCACTCGATCGCATAGCGGTGATATCCCTGCGATGCATCAAAACCAAGATCAATTAAAGCCTCGTGACCGCCCTGTCCGTTTACATAATAGTTGAACTGAACTTTGGTCGTGTCTTTTCCCAGGATTTCAACATCAATCTCATCCCATGGATTGTCGGTGTAAGTAAAGAACGAAGTAACAAGACCATCACCTTTAGCAGCAATCATGTTGGTCTCAAAGGTTCCATAGTGGAATTTATTGTTAGAACGGAACTCGCCACTGGTGTACGGCTTTCCATGACTGTAAGTATTATCAAGCTTGATAGTCATCTGTCCGTTTGCAAAAGTAACATGGTCAGGCTTCCAGCCGCAGTTGAACATTCCCCCGTTTGTCCAGTCGGCCTTGTTCCAGTTCCCCGAATCAAAGTAATCCAGCGGATTCCATGTTTCCCAATTTACCACATATCGTGCCTGTGCATCTTGTGCCAGATCCACAGTGTCAAACTGATTTGAACACGACATCACCCCAAACGCCAGCAGCACAGCCACCACCGGCAAAATACATTTTTTCATATTCCTTCCTCCTGATATGAAAAAACCGCAGACGCGGCACTCCGGACGCGCTAAGTTTGTGCGCATCAAACTTTAAACTGCCCGAAGTCTAAGAAAGATGATAAGAGAAAAAATCAATATGGTGATATTAAATTTGTTTAATTATTTGTAGGAAAGTGCGAAAAAAATTAGCCAAACTCGCACTAATGTCCAAATTTGTCGGACGTTTTTTATGAATGTCCAAAAATATGCATTTTTAACCCGTCTGACAGTCCAAAAATATGCATTTTTTATGCTTTTGATAGTCCAAAAATATGCATTTTATCTTGAAATAAAGCAAATTTGACTATAAAGTATAATTATGTTACGAAGAAAAACTTATGAAGATCTTCTCAATTGGAAGCGAACAAAGAATAAGGAATGCCTCTTAATCAAAGGCGCGCGCCAGATTGGAAAAACCTACATCATCCGCGAATTTGGCAAAAATGAATATAAAACTTTCATAGAAATAAACTTTATGCAAAACCCTAGTCTCAAATCTATTTTTGAGGGAGTGCTTTCTGCTGAAGAAATCTATAAACGAATTTCCATTCATTTTCCAAAAGTGAGCCTTATAAAAGGAAACTCCCTGATTTTTCTTGATGAAATACAAAAATGCGCAAAAGCACGAACAGCATTAAAATTTCTGGCAGAAGACAACCGCTATGATATAATCGCTTCTGGATCTTTACTTGGACTTCATTACGGACAGGATGCAGACAATGAAGTTGAAGAAGTTGAATCTATCCCTGTTGGATATGAACGACAGCTTATTATGTACTCTCTTGATTTTAAGGAATTTCTTTGGGCATACGGATACAAAGACAGTGACATTGAATATTTAAAATCTTTTTACGACAAAAAAGAAAAAATACCTAATGACATAAATGAAAAATTCAAAAATATTTTAAGGGAATATATCGTAGTCGGCGGTATGCCAGAAGTTGTTGCAGACTTTTCAGAAAACAAAGATTTTGGACGAGTACAACTAATTCAGGAAAAAATACTTTCTTCTTACGACGATGATATCTCAAACCATGCAACTGGTGTAGAAAAAGTAAAAGTACGTAAATGTTATGACAGCGTTCCACGGCAGCTTGCAAAAGAAAATAAAAAGTTTAAATATTCAGAAGTTGAAAAAAAATCTACCGCCCGTAAATATTCTGACAGCGTAATGTGGCTTGAAGATTCAAATATGGTAAATATATGCAGGAATGTTTACGAGCCCAGGCTTCCTTTAAAAGCAAACGAAAAAGAAAACGAGTTTAAAATTTACTACAACGATACAGGGCTTTTAATGGCAAGATACGGCGCAGAAACAAAACTTGCGGTAATGACAAATAAAATTTTGGGCAACGCTAAAGGCGGAATTTATGAAAATTTAATTTCCGAAATTCTCATCAAAAATGGACATTCTCTACACTATTATAAAACCGAGAATTCTCAAATGGAAATTGAATTCATTATAGAAAAAGATGCAGACGTAATTCCTGTAGAAGTAAAGGCAGGAAACACATCAACACCATCTCTTAACAACTTTATAGACCGTTTTAAATCTGAATACGCCTTAAAACTTATCGACGGGAACATCGGAGTCAACGAAAAGAAAATCTCCCTTCCACATTTTATGGCAATGTTTTTGTAAGGGCCCATCGGCTTGCGCAATGCGGTAATGGGGTAATAAAAAAACTCTACACCTGCATATCGCGCTTTTGGGATTTGAGGGCATCATAAAAATTTTCCAGATACTTACTTAAGCCCTTTGTTTTTGGCATCCTATCTCGCTTTATACATGAAATGTCCTTAAACATTTCAGGGTCATCATAAACAACTTTATTCATGTATATCAAAATTTTTGTTACCCAGGCTTCATTTTTAGTCCATTCCCTGTGAATCCGATGTCGCAAAAATATACTGGACTCTCGGCACATTTCTAGTTCTAAAAAATAATCATTTAAAAACCTTCGTTGATAATGAAGAACGTCTGTTAAATCGGACTTTTCTTTTTTATTACTAAGTTTTTTAAAATCCTCATAAAATCGTTCTTTGTATTTTTCTGGAATTTTTTCAACATTACAACCACATTCATCATAAAAGAAATTAATTACACTTTGATAAGCATGAGCAAATTCAAGACTCATGTACGTAGACATTAAACCTGTATAACGCTGAAACTTCATTATTTGAATTGGAATACAGAAAGTGACTATGAGAGTTACAAATGAAATTACGATTATAATTATATCTATCAGCTTAAAACAAAAAAAGTCTTTCCATTCGCACACAATATTATATCTCCGTAATGGAATTCATTAAAACTTTTGTTAAGTCACCAAAACAATCTATTTTTTTACTCTTAATTTTACCTGCAGATGAATACTCTTCTTCAATCTCAGGCCTTTTCTCTTTGTCACTAATTTTTTTCTCAATTTCCATTAAAGCCTTTAACTTTTCAAAACGAACTTTGTCATCGCTTTTTACAAGAATAAATGTAAGACAAATAGAACTGATAGTGTAAAAAACTGAAAAAAGAATAATAATATCCATACTATTTATGCTTGTAATTTTATTGACAAAAACTAGAATCATTAAAATTACATATAACATCGAATGTATTAAGAAGTAACATACATGTTGACATTTTGACTTTGCCATACTTTTCTCCAAAATTAGCGGTTTTTATCACAAAAGACTGGTTAGTCTTAGTTTTCTACACATAAAGCTGGTACAACACCAAGATACATATCAGGCTTGTGGTTTGTGGTAATCGTACCTGAGTCAGTCGAAAATTGATAAAAATTAGCACCTCCACAATCAACACATACCACGTTATGACTCGTGAATCCAGTTGTGGGGTTAGCCAAATCATCTGGAGAACGCAACCACCAGCTATGCTCTCCCCCCATACGCCCTTCATAGTTAGTTGTTTTTTTAAAACGATCTGGATCTGCAAAACTGTAAGTTCCGGGTTGTAAGCCTTCATAAAAACCATATTCTCTTTTAGTTGCTTCTTGACGACTCAAAAGAAAAATCTTATCGATTGTAGGAGTGTCACTTGTATTTATGTATGTCCTAAGATCTGGATTATAATATCGTTTAGCCACTTCGTCAGACAAAGGAGACAAACTTTCACCGCTTCCAAACATTAAAGTTGGATTATCTAACTGAGTTGAACGAGCACTATTATCAACACTTGTAGATGCTATGAGCTCTCTTTGATTTTTGTCAAAAGCTGTATTTAAAAATCCTACAGAATCACTGTGGTCGCTCTCAACATCACAAGTAGTATTACTATTGAGCCATTTTCTAATCTCTGACGTCTCATAGTTTGTACTTTCACTATCATATTTACCCCTTTCTAAAATATCTTCAGCAAGTAGCAATTTTTTATTAGTTCCGTTATAGTTTGTTGTAAGAACACGCCACTTTATCGGTTCAACCTTGTACCATCTGTAATCATTATTACCCCATTCGGCCTTTACATAAAAATTGCAATCACTTCCCAAGTAATACCTAAACTCACCACATATAACAAATTTTGTCTCGTCAACTGAAATAGAACCATCATTTGGCATAATAGTCTGTGGCCAATCACCAAATTCGACAATATCATACTCAACATCTTTAGCTGTTTTGGTACCAATTTTATTATAAGATGTTGTCCCTTCAAACATAAGTTTATAACAAACTTTTTGACCCGGCATTATAAAAGTCCGAATATCTCCAGTTCCAGACAACTCCACCTCAGAACCATCTTCTCCAATTACAACCAGTGGAAAAGAATTTACGATACCCTGCGGATCAGTTATAGTCAATATAACCTGTTCTCCAGCAATGGCTGTTGTTTTATCCGCAGAAACAAAACCACTTTCAGCAGTTATTGTAAACCCTTCAAAACCATGGCTACTTCCCCCACCTCCTGCTGCATTCGAACACGATATAAAAAAATTAATAGTTAAAAGGGCGACAAATAAAGCCATATATTTTAGTGCATTTTTCATACAACACCTCCAATGCTTACAGCAATTTCAATATTGCTACTAGCAATTATAACATTGCTGTCAGACAATCGTCAATAATTGCCACGAGCAATATTATTGATGGAATGAACGAAATAAAGACTATTCTTGGAAACAATATAAGAGAACTCAGGATAAAATCAGGCTGGACTCAGGAAAAACTTGCCGAAAAGGCCGGGATTTCTGTTCCGTTTATGACGCAGATTGAACTTGCTAGAAAATCAGCCTCTCTTGAAGTTATAGAAAAAATAGCTCTTGCCCTCGGTGTTTCTTATGAACGGTTATTTAAAACAGAATCACCTGATAATTCAGATACAAATCTTGCCCTTCACATCCTTGAAAAAGATTTAATTCAGTCATTAACAGATGTAGTCCATACAAAATTTGAGAATACAAAGTTATAAAATTTCACGCCATATAAAAAAAGCGGCACCGATCTGGCACCGCCTCTATCTTTAACAAAATCAAACCGCGCGACAACTAGTGTACGCCTCTATGATTTTAACCGCGCAACTTAGCTCAAAAGTGTATTTAAGCTCTTGATAAACTCGGCAGGGTTTTTAAGTTCAACGCCTGCAATCAAAAGAGCCTGGTCAAGCAATACTTCTGAAATATTTGCAATCAAAGTTTCGTCGCTTGATTCTTTAATCTTTGCGATAATCGGATGGTCGCCGTTTACTTCAAGAATAGGTTTTGATTCCGGAACATTCTGTCCCATTGCCTTCATCATGCGTTCCATCTGGTAAGTCGGATCTTTTTCGTCAACAACGATACAGCTTGGATTTTCTGCAGTTAAAGTCTTAGAAAGCTTAACTTCCTTAACCTTGTCACCGAGAGCCTTTTTGATTTTTTCAACTACCGGCTTAAATGCTTCTTCCTTTTTCTTTGCTTCTTCTTTGTCACCGCCAAGATCTTCGTCGCTGCCTGCACGGTTTACAGCCTTAAGTTCAAAGTCCTTGTATTTGCCATAGTTTGGAATGATGATGTCATCAATTTCATCACACATAACAAGAACTTCAAATCCTTTTGCAGTATATGCTTTTAAAAGCGGATTTTCGCGGAGGTTCTTTTCGTCAGTTCCTGTAATATAGAAAATCGATTTCTGATCAGGCTTCATGCGCTGAACGTAATCTGCAAAACTTGTCCATTTGTCCTCACCAGTGCCGCTTGCATCTGTTGATTTGAATCGAACGATTTCTGCAATTTCGTTCTGGTTTGCGTAGTCCTGAATAAGTCCTTCTTTCATCGGACGGTTAAAGTTCTTTACAAACTTATTCCATTTTTCAATTTTCTTTTTATCGTCGTCAGTGCGTTTTGCTTCTTCAATCTTGAGGGCCTTGTCAGCATCGTCGCCCATCTTTTTAAATTCACTCAACAGCTTTTTAACTGAACTTGAACGAATGTTATCAAGAATTCTGTTCTGCTGCAAAATCTCACGGCTTACGTTAAGAGGCAAATCTTCTGAGTCAATAATTCCGCGCACAAATCTTAAGTAAGTTGGCAAAAGTTCACGGTCATCATCTGTAATGAAAACGCGCTTTACATAAAGTTTTACACCGCTCTGGTAATCTGCCTGATACATATCATACGGCGCAGTCTGTGGAATATAGAACAGTGTTGTATATTCCTGAGTTCCTTCTGCATGTGTATGAACATAGTGAAGAGGATCTTGTCCGTCATGTCCGAATGTTTTATAAAACTCGTTGTAATCGGCTTCCTTTAGTTCACTCTTACTTCTCTTCCACAAAGCAGATGCAGAGTTTACCTGATCAACTTTGTTTTCTGTAGAAGTGATGTTTCCTTTGTCGTCGTATTTGTTCTGATCGTAGTGAAGATAAATAGGGAACGCAATATGGTCAGAATATTTTTTGATTAATTCTTCAATCTTCCAGCGTGATGCATAATCTTTTGAATCGTCGTTCAACTGCATTACGATTGCAGAACCAGTTTTTTCTGCATTGTCAAAACCGTATTTTTTTGCAACTTCGCTGTCAGATGCAACTTCGTCTACTTCGTAAGAGTTTGTTCCGTCCGAAGACCAGTGCATTACTTTTCCGTCACCGGCAGCCTTGCGTGTATAAACATCGATTTTTTTTGCAGCCATGAATGCAGAATAGAATCCGACACCGAACTGTCCGATAAGTGCGCTGTCTTTGCTTGCTTCTTCGGTCAATTTTTCCATAAAGGCTTTTGTACCTGAACGGGCGATTGTACCAAGATTGTTGTTCAAATCGTCTTCGTTCATACCGATTCCCGAATCCTGAACGCAAAGCACGTTTGCCTTGTCATCAAAAGTAATGTCGATTCTCGGTTCAAACTTGATTGACTTATAAGCGTCATCCGAAACTGTAAGATATTTTAATTTGTCCAAAGCATCTGACGCATTTGATACTATTTCGCGCAAAAAGATGTCTTTGTTTGAATACATTGAATGAATGATTAATTTTAGAAGCTGATTTACTTCTGTCTGAAACTCGTGTTTAGCCATTTTTAACCTCAGTAAATTAAAATAATAAAGTTTTTTCGATTCGGCAAGTATAATTGCACAATATCCAAAAAATAACTATTATATATAGTAGAAAATTTGTATGCATCGCGAATGCTGGTACAAAGCGCATTCCGTTGTATTGCACAAAAGGAAGGTTACTTATGGAAGAAGTTCTCAATTTATTACGCGAAAACGCACGTCTTTCTGTAGAAGACATTGCGGCAATGACAAAAAAGTCTGTAGAAGATGTAAAAGCGATCATTGCAAAATTAGAAGCGGATGGAATTATTCTTAAGTACGCCGCCATTGTAAACCCTGAAAAAGACAAAAATGCCCAGGAAAATGTAATGGCCGAAATCCAGATTCAGGTTCAGCCGCAGCGCGAACACGGATTTGATGCCATTGCTGACAGAATCTATCGTTTTCCTCAGGTAAAATCGCTCTACCTTATGAGCGGCGGTTATGATTTTAAAATCATCATCGAAGGAAAATCGTTAAAAGAAGTTGCATTGTTTGTTTCAGAAAAACTTTCAACACTTGAAGGTGTACGTTCAACAAAAACAAATTTTGTTCTCAAAACTTACAAAGAGAACGACATCGTTTACGTAGAAGACGAACGTGACAGACGCGAAGGGGTACAGGCATAAATGAATACACGCGAAGACAGATTTTGTTCCAAGATGGTCGAAATTCCACCATCTGGAATTCGTAAATTTTTTGAACTATGTATAGGACATGATGATATTATTTCTCTTGGTGTCGGTGAACCAGACTTTCCAACTCCATGGGTTGTGCGCGAAGAAGCATTTTATCATTTAGAAAAAGGTCATACTTCTTACACTTCTAACTGGGGTTTAATTGAACTGCGCGAAGAAATCTGCAAATATCTGGAACGCTACAAATTGTATTACGATCCAAAGACAGAAATTCTTCCGACTATTGGTGCGTCAGAAGGTTTGGACCTTGTTCTCCGTTCTATTTTAAATCCTGGAGATGAAATTATCATCTGCGAGCCTTGCTACGTTTCTTATCATCCGCTTGCAGATTTGTGCAGCGCAAAAATCATTCACCTTGATACTGCAAAAACAGGACTCTATCCGACTGCAGAATCCATCGAAAAAGTTATCACTCCAAAGACAAAGGCCGTTATGTTCTGTTCACCAAGCAACCCTACAGGCCGCGTTATTCCGGAAGATGAACTTAAAAAAATTGCAGAGGTCGTTAAAAAGCATCAGATCTGGTGTTTAAGCGACGAAATCTACTGCGAGCTTTTGTACGATGGAAGAAAGCACGTTTCTATCGGTCAGTTTGAAGGAATGAAAGATTACGCCATCATCTTTAACGGCTTTTCAAAATCATTTGCAATGACAGGATGGCGTATCGGATACATTGCAGCTCCTCATGATCTTCTTGTTCAGTGCTGTAAGCTTCATGCATATAACTCGATTTGTCCACCGATCTTCAGCCAGTATGCGGCCGCAGAAGGACTTCGTAACGCATGGGACGAAGTAGAAAAAATGCGCATCAGTTACCAGCAGCGCCGTAACTTAATGTATAAGGCATTCTGCGATATGGGACTTCCTTGTACAGAACCAGAAGGCGCTTTCTATATGTTTGCTGATATCAGGCCTACAGGTCTTACAAGCGAGGATTTTGCAACGGAGCTTATTAAAAAGCACAATGTCGCAGTCGTTCCTGGAACTTGTTTTGGAGCCGGTGGCGAAGGATTTATCCGCTGCTGTTATGCAACTGATATTAACAAGATAAAAACGGCAATGGAACGCATTGCTCAGATGGTTAAGGAATTAAAGAAGTAGGCAGATTCTGCCGAAAATATATAATGGAAAATTCGGATATTTTTATCCGAAGATTCCATTATATGTTTTAAAAGGTGAGTTTAGTTTTATGGATAGCTTATTACCAATTGTCATTGCAGTAATTGCGGTTCTTCTGTTTTCAAGCGTAATCCTCCTTATCTCAGGCAGAAAAGGAAGTTCTACGAAATCGGAAAAAGGTGGAAAACAAAAAAACCGTGCTTCGATAATCCGCGATGCAACAAAAAAGCTTGCACACAATCCTCAAAACATTCAAGCTTTGACTCCGCTTGCGGAGCTTTACTACAGCGAACATATTTGGGACAAAGCTCTTCCTTTGTATGAAACTCTCGCAGGACTTGCCGCTCACCATACAGAAATTGATATTGCAGAAGTAAACTTAAGACAGGGTGTCTGTCTTGTAAAACTTGGCAAAGCACCAGAAGCCGTTCAGATGCTTTTAACAGCCTTAAAGGCACTCCCTGACAGCTACGAAGCAAACTTTTATCTTGGCCAGGCTCTTCTTAAGACAAATGATTTTGAAAAGGGAATTCCTCTTTTAAAAAAATCTCTTCAGATGAACCCGGAAACTCAGGGCGTTTATCAGCCGCTTGGAATTGCCTGCTACAAAGCACATAAATTTAAAGAAGCGGCTCAATATTTGCGCCTTGCCTTAAACGAAAATCCAGAAGACAAAGAAGCACTTTTTGCCCTTGCAGAATCAATGCAGGAATGCGGATTCCCGGACAAGGCGCTTAAAATATTCTCTCATCTTAGACCGGATCCACAGTTTGGAGCACGGGCTTCGCTTTATGCCGGAATCATTCACACAAAGATGCAGCAACTGGATAAAGCCGCTCAAGACTTTGAAATTGGACTTCGTATTTCTGATATTCCTCAGGAAATTTTACTTGAATTAAATTACCGTCTTGCGGCCTGCTACTTTAGGGCAAATAAAATTCCTGCTGGTCTTGAATGTCTTAACCGCATTCAGGCAATTGTTCCTGTTTATAAAGACGTAAATCAGCTTATCGCACGCTACAAAGAATTAAATCAAAACTCAAATCTTCAGATTTATCTTACATCGGGCACAAGCGATTTTGCAGCGCTCTGCCGCAATCTTGTAAAAGCATTCCATGCAAAATCTTTTGTAAAAATTATTGATGTTGCAGTTATTACAGACAGTATTGAAATTTTGTGCGAAGTTGAAAACTCAAAATGGGAAGACAAAGAGCTTTTCAGATTCTACCGCAACTCTGGTTCTATCGGTGAACTTTTTGTCCGCGACTTTCACTCTAAAATCCGTGATACTAAATGCGATAAAGGCTTTTGCATTACCTCTGGTTCTTTCTCAGAAGAGGCGCATAAATACATTGACGGCCGCCCGATCGACCTAATCGAAAAAGCATCGTTGATGAAGCTTTTAAAACTTATCTCGTAGCCTATTTTGTTACAACGACAAGATTGCGCTCGCGGGACTCTTTGTCATTTGTGTCTGTCAAAAACGGAACCGTCAGAGGAATTACTTTGTACGAACCATCCTGATAATTAATCGCAGACATTTCTTCTCTTATTTTATCCTCGCGCGCCTTGTACGCCGCAAGTTTTCCGCCGGATGGCAGCATATTCAGCAATGTCTTTATCATTTTTTTATCAAGCGGACGGAACGCTCTGAATACGGCAATGTCAATCGACTCTGCCGGGACGCGTTCTGCTTCGACATTTTTTACTGTTACATTTTTCAGTCCAAGAATTGCCGCAACGTTTTCTAAAAAGGCACATCGCTTACTCATTCGTTCAACCAGAACAAAATTATATTCCGGCATCGCGCTGGCCAAAGGAATTCCCGGTAAGCCGCCACCAGAACCGATGTCGCCGATGATAAGTCCGCGTCCGCTTTCTGTCGTGCCGCTGTCGTTTAAAGCGCCGGCGTCAAGGCGCGCGGTATTTGCATCCTGGACTGAGGCCTTTTGTGCGATATGTTCTAAATCCTGCGCCAGTTTTTTTATTTGTGAAACTGCAGAAAAACTGTCTAAAATATGGCGGACAACAATTTCGTCGTGATCATCTGTATTTACAAGATTATATGCAGAATTAAAAAGAACAAGCTCTTTTATGTACTGTTCCATCATCGGGCTTAAACGTTCAATTTCTAAAACAGAAAAACCGAGCTGGTTCATTCCATCTTTTAAAATATCTGCCATCTTACATTCCTATATCGATAAGAATATCGCTTCTAACTTCTGTTGTGTTATTGCGAAGAATAATCAGGTTGCCGGTTTTTACCGCAGTGATATTTTTGAGCGTACAGAATTTATAAAGTACTGTATTGTTGTTTGAAGAATTCTGTGACAACGAAAGTTCAACCTTATATACATTCTGACCATTTTCTGTTCCGCAGGATTTAAACAGCATGTAAAAAGTTTCGGCAATTACGATGTTGCCGTAAATTGTGCGTGTATCACCTGTCAGCAAAAACGAACCGTCTATTTCCGGTTGACTGAAAAAAACTGCGTTACAGGATTTTAAAACATCCATGCTGTTTATAACAAATCTTAAAATGGTCGGAGGAGCTGAAGATGGTTTTAATTTTGCATAATCAACAGAATCAAGCTTTGTCTGATTTGTTTTTAATTCATTTAATTCTGCAAGAATTTTACTTAACAACTCTGTCTGACTTTGTGAATCTACATTTAATACTGCATTGCTTCCGCCTAAAAGCGAAGACATGTTTGTAAGCAGTCCCTGTTTAGAAAGAGAAGCAAGATCTGTTGCAGAAAGTCCTGCAACTTGAGTAAGGGCAGTTTGTGCGGTTGCTGTCTGTGTTGTCTTTTCCTGAGTCTGTGTCTGTTTTGGTGTCTGCTGTACTGACTGTGATTTTGTTCCGCTAGATTTTTGTCCCGGTGTGTAATAGTTTTGTCCTGATGGAGGCGACGACATCTGCGGAAGCGGCTGCATAGAAGGAAACTTAATCTGAGGCGATGTGGTTGTTGTATTTACCGGCGCTACAGGAGCAACCGGTGCAACAGGAGCTACTGGCGCTCCCTGTGCCACAGTTTTTGAATTTCCAGAATTATTCTGTGCAACCATATCTGTTGCAAATGCAAAGGTCATTGCAAAAGCAAAAATTTTAAGACTACATCGACGCAAGAGTTTCCTCCACAAAATCAAGACGCTGCTGAAGTTGTGCAATAGTTTTTGCAAGTCGATTTTTTTCTTTTTCCAGTTTTGAACGAGGATCGTCTGTCTGCTGTGCTTTCTGCTTCATAAGAGAACGGACTGTAACAGGACTTTCTCCAGAAAGAATCTGTTCCTGCGCGTGAGCACGTTCATCAGATTTTTTAATGGCAGAAATCATTTTCATATTGTCAAAGCCGATTGCAGGATTTACATCGTTCACCCTGCCGACTCTTGTAATATCACGGGCACTGTTTCGTGGAAGACACAAAACTCGGTCAAGATAATCCTCGTAGCGGATGTTTGCCTGTTCACAAAGCTCGTGCGCTTTTGCCAAAAGCTTTCCAAATTCCTGCATAAGCTTTCCATTGGCTTCGAGATAATTTTTCTGAATATCTTCTGTCAAAGCCTTTAACTCCGGAGAGGACTCTAAATCAATCGAATAATATTTTTTTTCTTCTGCAATCTTTAAAAGTGAATGGAACTTTGCCCAGAAAGCATCTGTATGAACCTTTGCATTAGGCATATAAGCACTTCCGTTTAATGCAATCTGTTCCTCGGCAATCAAGTGATGTGTATATTCATGAACTGCTGTATAAACAAGTTCATATTCTGTCTTAAAATTTTTATTGTGAAGAATTATTTCATGCGTATCAGGCTTATACAAACCGTTTACGCGCTTGCTTTCTTTTCCGCTCTGAGTAACCGTAAAATCAAGGTTAGTAGGCGCAATATCCAGAAGCATTTCTTTAATTTTTTCGTTATCCATACCCACCACTATTTTAGCATATTACGCTATCATGTCGCAAGCGATGAATTTTCTCTGGCTGTTATCTCACGCGCCTTTTTTGCTTCGTACAATTTTTTATCTGCAGCTGCAATAAAACTTTGAATAGAAAGCATTCTTGTATCATAAGGCATATAACCGATACTGAACGATAAATCGTAAGAAACATTGTCTTTTCCGCAGATATCAGCAAGTGCAAAATTTACCCGCTTACAAATTTCTTTTGCTTCTTCTTCGTTATCAAGCTCAGCGATAATGATAAATTCATCACCACCATAACGACCGATAAAATTATTTGTATCTTTGTTTGCAACCTTGAGTGCATTTGCACAGCGAATCAACGCCATGTCACCTTCTACATGACCAAAGGTATCATTGATCTTTTTAAATTTATTTACATCAAGCATAAAAACATAAAGCTTATCTTTTTCTGATTCACTTTTCATTCTTGAACCAAGATAACGCAAAAGCTGATTCCTGTTATTTAAACCGGAAAGCGTATCAACAGAAATAAGAAGATTCTGCAAATCAACATATTCATACAAAAACGCAAGCGTAATTCCAATGCTGATGCTTGGAATATTCGGTTCAAGAATCTGTAGAATTCCTAACACCAGAGGAAAGAGTAAAAACATTGCAAGGATTCTGTATTCGGCAGTCTTGATATAAACCTTTGACTGGAACGATTTTACAAGCGCGTGAATTGTTGTAGCAAGCGTATAAAGATGGCACATTATGACGTGAACTATTACAAGACTTCCTCGATTGTAATAATTATTTTTGTCGATGTAAAAAAGCCAGCCCTTAAAATAAGAACCGATGACCATAGCTATGATTATAAAAACCGGAATTTTTGCAAACCATCTGAAGGTTTTTTTTCTGATGTTAGGACAATCGAGTGAAACTTCAACAAAACAGAACCAGAAGTAGCCGGTAAATACTGTTACGATGTCATAGCATCCGTTTGTCAAAAAATTTAAAATCCGCGGCTCGTTTAACACACCGCTTTCGATAAGTGCCCAGTTAATTTCGCAAATAAAAGAAATAAGTCCCGCAATAACTGCCTTGATGTAATATCGCTGTTTTGTCTGACGGTCATAATTCTTAAAAAGGCTGTAGAGAATTATTCCCATTATGACAACACAAAATGCATTTGTTTCTATAATTCTTCCATGATCCAAGCCCATATGTCTCTCCTCATATCTTTGTGCTTAGAATTTATGTACATATATTATATCACAAAAAATAAAAGTCTACATTAATTTAAATATCTTTTAGTCTAAATATCCGAGTGAAGATAAAATAATGCTGGCACTAACTGTTGCAGCACTCTCGGTTCTTAAAACGCGGCTTCCCATTGAACAAAGTGTAAAACCGTTTTCGCTTAATAAAGTGCGCTCTTTATCTGTCCAGCCGCGCTCACTTCCGATTGCGGCAACGACACGGCTTGTTTTTTCAGCGTCGCCACTTGAGATACAAGTCTGAAGGCTGCACTCCGGGTGAACATTATCAAGCGCAATCTTCCAGAGTTTTTGCGCGGCTTTCTCCGCGCCGCGCTTCTCAAGCGACTCAAGGCATTCGCGCAATGTTGAATGCAAAAAAAGCTTTGGAACATGAGTCGACGCTGCCTGAATCGTTCCGTCCAAAAGCATCTGATAAGCCGCGCCGCGTTCTACAAGCGTCGACTGCATATAAGATTTTTCGCCAAGTTCTGTTCCCGTAAGATGAACCTCGCACGCACCAAGTCCCGCGATATCGCGTAGCAGTCGCTTTAGCTGAATCGGACGCGGAAATCCGATAATCATAATAAGCGGATTTAATGGCTTTCCATCGCCTTGAGGTTCAAACGTAAATTCATATTCTAATTCCGGCTTTCCCGTCTTTTTATTTTTATGTTCAATAGTTTTTGTAATCGTCGCAATTCCTGACGGACCATCAATAATTCCTGCAGAAAAAGTGTCGCCCTCTTTTTTATGTAAAACCTTGTTAAGATGAATCGCGCGTTCATCTTCTGGTAAAAGCGGCTTTGAAATTTCTTCACTTGTAAAAAGACAAATATTCATAACTACATTATACATTTTTTTTGGCGCTTGTGATATAATGTTTTATTATGAATCTCAATATCTTAAAGAAAGAATCTTCACCTGCGCAGACAGTTATCAATTCTGTACTTAAAGTTAAAAAAAATGAAAAAGTTTTGATTGTTGCAAATCCAGAGACAAATCTTATGGCTCAGGATTTATATACTGCTTGTATTGAATGCGGAGCTGAACCGACACTTATTTTTCAGACTGCAAAAAAAGCGATGGACGCAGCAGAGCCGGCTGTAATCGGTGCTCTCAAATCTGAGCCTTCTGTATTTTTATCAATCTCATACATGAAGCTCGGAAAAGATCCTGCCGCCGCTGCAAATCCTTACAAAACCGAAGACGGTAAAACCTTTGACCATATTTTTGACTATCTTCTTGAAGGCAAAAAAACAATGCGCGCTGTCTGGACACCGGGCCTTACCCAGGATATGTTTGACAGAACTGTAAACATTGACTATGCCCTCCTTGCAGAGCGCTGTACAAACCTTGCAAAAAAATTTGACAACGTTATAAGCGCGCACATTACAGCCCCTGGCGGAACCGACATCACAGTTCCACTTGAAGGCCGTAAACCTTTCCATGACAACGGTGATTTTTCTAAACCGGGCTCTGGCGGCAATATCCCTGCCGGCGAAGTTTTTATAAGCCCGGTTGTCGGAGACCACAAGACAGAAGGCTCTGGCTGTAACGGCACAATCGTATTTGACGGCTCGATGACCTTTGGAGACGGCGACTCGATTATTAATACACCGATAAATGTAACTGTAAAGAATGGATTTGTTTCTGATATCAAAGGCGGAGCAGAAGCACGCCGTCTTTTAGCGACAATTCTTGAAGCAGAAATTAAAGCCGTAAAAATGGAACACGACGGAAGGCTCCCTAAAGGACAGGGTGAAGTTTATAAACGCAACGCACGTAACATCGGCGAGCTTGGAATCGGCTTAAATCCGTCTGCAACAATCAGCGGCAACATGCTCGAAGATGAAAAAGCCTTTAGAACCTGCCACTTTGCAATCGGCCAGAATTACGACGGCGATGCACCAAGTTTGATTCACCTTGATGGCGTTGTAAGAAATCCGACTATCGTAATTAATTACAAAGACGGCACTTCTTTTACAGCGCTCGAAGAAGGCGTTTTAAAGGTTTAAATTGTGAAAACCGCGCGGACTGCAATAGCCTGCCCGGTTACGCAAGTCACGCGCGGGCCAAAAATCCCGCGCAGTTGCTTACAACTTTCGGATCATCTCGCTTTCATCTTTTATCTGCTGGCGGGTCATAATCTCAGAATGCTTTAACATACTTACAGGAATTCCGTACGCCTTTTCTAAATCTGCATCAGTCATTACTTCGTCCGGAGTTCCTAAATCAATGTCGTGATTCGGGTAAAAAAGCATAACAAGCTCTGCATATTTTTTTGTCAAATCAAGTTCGTGCATCGAAATGTAAATCGAAGTTCCTGTCGCCTTTACAAAGTCTCGCAGATACTCAAGCGAATATTCTTTTTGATATTCTTCGCACGCAAAAAAAGGCTCGTCCATAAATACAGATTTTGAGCCATACAACAATGCAAACGATGTAAGTACTCGCTGCATTTCGCCCTTACTTAAAGCGTTAAGTTTTTTATTGCAGAGTGAATTTAATTCAAAGCGCTCTTTTATTTCTTCAAGCAAATCAATGTTTGAATTTTGAATTCCGTTTGCGCTTCCTTTTAACAAACCGTTTTTATAGACATATTCCAAAAGCTCACTAACTTTTTCATCAGTTTCAAATTCCATATTCTGATAAAGGAATGAAGCAAGCTCGTTTTTTTCCTGTTCATCAAGAGTCGATGTCTCTTTACCAAAAAGCCAGATTTTTCCAGTCTCTGGCAAAATACGGCCGCTTGCCAAAAGCATAAAAGTTGACTTACCGCTGCCGTTAGGACCGACAAGGCTTACAAAACCCGCAGGCAATTCTGCAGAAAAATGATCAAACACAACAGGCGGCATAATCTGTTTGCCGTTTTCATCAACATCGCCTTCAACCGGCGGATACGAATAACGCACATCATTAAAAGTAAGAATATTCATAACGGTATAATAACAAAATACTAAAGCGGCCGCAATGACAATCATAAAATTACACCTAGCAATCGTGCAAAAAAGGTGCTATAATCTACTTATCTATAAGGAAGGTAGTTAAATGATTGTTTCAACACGCGGACGCTATGCACTTAGAGTAATGATTGACCTTGCAGAAAATCACGACAAAGACAGAATTCCTCTAAAAGAAGTAGCTGAACGACAGAATATTTCTCAAAAGTATATCGAAGCCATCATGACTCTCTTATCAAAAAATGGATTTGTTGACGCAGTCCACGGAAAAGGCGGCGGCTATAAATTGAATAAAGCTCCGGACCAGTATAAAGTCGGAGACATTCTCCGCCTGACAGAAGGCACACTTGCACCAGTTGCATGTCTTGAAAAAGGCGCTCCACCATGCGACCGAAAAAATGAATGTAAGACACTTCCAATGTGGACAAAGCTTGACCAGCTTATCGAAGGTTATCTTGACAGTTTAACTTTGACAGACCTTATCAAGCAGTCTGCAAAATAAATTTACCGACATTATAAAATGACTACAAAAGAAAAAATAATAAATGAGCTTTTAGATTCCAAAGATAAAACTATATCCGGTGAATCACTCGCCGCTTGTTGCAATGTCAGCCGTGCCGCAATCTGGAAGGCAATTACAGCATTACGGGCCGAAGGTTTTGATATTGAAGGAACAACTAACGGCGGTTATGTTTTAAAAAATCAGGGTGATGCATTTTCAAAAGAGATAATCGTAAATGAATTATCAAAGGCTTTTCCTCAATTTGCACAAAGCCACATCGAGTGCTTTAAAGAAATCGATTCAACAAACACCTACGCAAAGCGCGAGCTCTCTTTATGCGGCGCTTTAAGAAATACAGACGGCTCTCTTACCGATAATGGAAAAAAATACCACCAGGCAATCTTTGTCGCAGAAAGTCAAAGCGCCGGCCGCGGTCGTCTTGGCCGCTCATTTTGTTCACCAGCAAAAACTGGAATCTACCTTTCTGTAATTTACGCACCAAAAGGCGGTATAACAAACCCGGCCCGACTTACAGCTTTTACAGCCGTTGCCGCATGCCGTGCAATAAAAAAACTTTACAACATTGATTCAAAAATAAAATGGATTAACGACATTTATATAAACCAGAAAAAAGTTGCAGGAATTTTAACCGAAGGCTTTACCAATTTTGAAACAGCTCAGATTGAATCCGCGGTAATCGGAATCGGAGTTAACATAACAGAAAATCAAGATGCATTCCCGGATGAAGTGAAAAAAGTCGCAGGATCTATTCTTGATAGACCCTCACACACAGCAGGCCGCGCAGAACTTGCAGCCCGCATTGCAGGAGAAATTTTTTCTGTCCTCGAAGAAAATCCGAAAGACGTAATTGCAGAATACAAAGCTTTATCTTTTTTACTCGGAAAAGAAATTACAGTTCATCCTGTAATCGGAGATGTAACAAAAACTTATCAGGCAACTGCGATTGACATTGATGACAACGCAGGCCTTGTTATAAAACTTTCCGACGGAACAGAACGCACATTAAACTCTGGAGAAGTCAGCGTAAGACAGACTTCACTCTAAAAACCAATCCCCGCACAAATCTTAACCGAGATATATTTTTCTTTATAATAAGTGCATAAATTATCCGGTCCTAACGGAAACTCTACAATCGCTTTAAGATTAAATAAAAAAAGTTGGCCTGTTGCTTCAATAAAAAGTGTAGATAACAGTTTGTCGTTTTTAGGCATAATTCCGTAACCTAAACCAAAACGCCATCCAAGTAAGCCAAGCGCTTCCTGGTTGAATCCGGTTGATGCTCGAAAAAAGACATCAGTAAAATTTGTTCCGACATTAAAATTAACATACCAGCCGTTTGCCCCTACAAGTTCACTCGTGTTCGTATTTTTATACATAACCGATATTCCAAGGTCGCCAGACAAATATTCAGGATAACCGCCATAAATGCAGATTATTGGCCAGATAAAAGGAACTGGAGAATTTTTACCTTCAGATAATAAAGCCGTCTCATTATTTTCCTGCGCAGTCAAACCCACACAAGAAAGTAAAAAAACTGCAATAATGCAAAAGACCCTTTTACTTTTTTTCATTTTAAATTCCTTTTTTTTACTAAATCTTATAATACTTATTTCTAAGCCTGTTTTCAAATTCAGTGCGCACAAGTGGCTTATCAAAAAAATACCCTTGAATAATATCACAGCCACTCTGGCGCAAAAAGTCAAGCTGCTCCTGAGTTTCTACACCCTCAAACAATACCTTTTCATTCTGATGTTTAATAATATTGATGAGATCAACAATAAACTGTTCATTACCGGCATGGAACGAATTATCCAGGAATGACTTGTCCATCTTTACGACATCAGCATTTAAAAGCTGAAGCATTGAAAGTGAAGAATATCCTGTACCAAAGTCATCAATAGAAATACTGATTCCTTCTTTTTTGATTTCATTTGTAAATTCTTTAACAACATCAAAATCCGTTACACCGGCAGATTCAGTAAATTCAATTTCAAGATATTTACCGTCAACATTGTAACGCTTTTTTATTTCAAGAATACGCTCTAAAAAGTCTGGAGTCTTAAGATGAAGTTTTGAAAAGTTTACCGATACACGAACAGGTTCAATTCCTGCCTTAATCCAGTTTGTAATATCATTACATACAAGCTCAAAAACATGATAGTCAACGTCAACAATCCTTCCGCTTTTTTCAAGTGCCGGAATAAAATCTCCAGGCTGAACAAGAATGTCATTATGCTTCCATCTTACAAGAGCTTCGCAACCGCACAACATATTCTGCTGTGCATCAACCTTAGGCTGATACATAGGAAAAAATTCATGATTACGCAAGCCCTGCTTTGAATCTGCAATAAGCTTTTTTATCTTCATAAAATTTTCAAGCATTGCATTTTCAAAATAAACAGCATCCTGAAAAGAACTCTTTGCAAGATCCATCGCAATAGACGCAAAGAAAATCACCGTAGATAAATTTTCGTTGTCCTGAATCTGATTAATACCACAGCGGAATTTTACGTGAATGTTTGACACCGAACCGTCAACTTCAATCGGCACATAAACTTTTTTTAAGTGATCAAGAAAATCATTAAGCTTATCTTTTTTGATAAGAACAAAAAAATTATCACCACCAAGAATTGAAGCATATCCATTATGCAGTTTTGTATACGAATCAAAATCCTGGATACACAAAGTGATTATACTCTTTGCCTTATCAAGACCATAACGCTGATTTATATATCTAAAATCTGCGATATTAATAAAAAGACCGGCATATAAATTTAAACGCTTAACTCCAGCAAGTTTTTCTGCCTGCTTTAAAATATAATTTGCATTTGAATATAAAGTTGTAGGTTCTTTATAGAGAAATAAATAATAAATTCTAAATATATGATATATGCATCCGATAAATGCGAAAATAAGAACAGCTAATAGAGGAATAGAAAGATGTCCCCGAATAAAATCAACAACAAACAGTGCAAGCACAACCGCAAGCAATGTCATATTTGACAAGATTATCCAAAGATTTTTTCTGTACTTTCTTTTGACGTTAATTACTTTACCTTTCTCCGACATAGAATAATTATCGCACACAAATTCAACTTTGTCGAATATAAAGAGCACGCGCAGAATTATAGGCTTTTTTCATTCCAACAGAAAATAAAACAGGAAGGAGTACACAATACATTTTTATAGATTTTTTTCCGCCACGTGCACGCCATGCTTTTACGGATTGCTGCCAGATTTGCGATACAAGCGGAATGAAATTTAAAAATAACGAGATAGTATTTGTAAATGCATATCCTTTTTTTACGTGTAGAATTTTTCTAGTGTGGTTTTCAATTACAGCAATTCCATCACGGATTTTAAGAGCCGTCGTTGTTCTGAACAAAAGAGAAGCCGTCTGCATTATGCAAAAAAGTTTTACAAGCATAAAAACATTTTCTTTTTGATTTTGCCATGTAAAGTGAATGAATAAATTTTCAACCCCGCTTTGAGTTAAGCCCAAAATTAACTGCATCCACAAAAGCATGAATGCATAAAAAATTACAGGCTTTAAATCTGAAAGCTGCGCCTTAAAAGAAATTTTTGCAACGCAGGCAAGAACGAATTGAAGAAATGAAAATGCAAGTGCAAAATAAAACGGCAAACTGAAAATCAAAATATTGATTAAAGGTATGAATAGAATTTTTATCCACGAAGGACATTTGTGTAAAATTGAATTTCCACTTTGATATGCAAATGCTGAATTTTTCATTTTAATTTTCCGACGCTCCATCAATTCTTCGCGTGACCACACATTTTAGAAAGTCCTGCAAACTGAACTATAACCTCGCGACAGTCTTACCAGACTAAATCCTTTACGGTTTTATACGAGGTTATCGGATTGCGGATATTCCACTGCTCCAGATCCATTTTAAGCGCCTCATCAGCAGATCCATCAAACACCTTTTGCCCGCGGAACAAAACTATCATCTTATCTGCAAGACCCAGACACTTTTCCAGCTCGTGTGTAAGGACTATCACTGTTTTCTTTTCAGCCTTCAGCGAGGCGATGACCTTATTCACTTGCCGCACGCCGCCTAAGTCGAGATTTGCATAAGGCTCGTCCAGAATAATTGTATCAAGATTCATTGCAAGCATACATGCAACCGCCAGGCGGCGTTTTTCGCCACCGGACAAAAATCTTGCTGGAAAATCTGCCTTTTCTGTAAGACCGACTTTTTCTAATGCGGACTCAACGGCAGCGTTGATGTCTGCAGTTTTCCAGTCAAGATTTTTGGGGCCAAAGGCAATATCTTCGCGCGGCGTCTCGCCCAAAATCTGGGTCTCCGCTTCCTGGAATACGAGGCCGACACGGTCTGACTCGCTTCCTGTACCGCGGTTACTTCCATTTCCCGCGCGGTCTGGTTTTTCGTCATCATGGTCTGATTTTTCATTCCCACGGCGCGGAGCAGTGTCCCTATTCTCCGCGCGCGTCGAGATATTGCCGCTATCGGGGTCCTCAAGGCCTGCGATAATTGACATAAGAACACTTTTCCCCGAACCGTTTTCGCCGCCGATTAAAACGCACTTGCCGTCAGGTATTTCAAACGAGACATCTTTGAGCGCTACGTGCGCGCCATAGGGAGTTTCAAAGGTTTTAGAAATGTGTTCAACTTTAATCATTTTGAGCTGTTTCCAAGATACTGCGCAAGAACTGGACGCACTTTAAGCGCAACCGGGATTGCAATTACAATCTTTAAGATGTCACCCGGAATGTAAGGCAAAACGCACGCACCCATTGTAAAGGCAAGTGCCGTTTTATCGGAAGGAATTTTTCCATTCAGCGTAGCCCAACGCGCAAAATGAATAACTCCCGGAATATATAAAATTACCATTCCGCAGATTACTGCAAGACTTACACGGATTGCGCTCTGCCAGGTAATTTTTTTTTCTGCCACAGAAGGGCGGCCAGCGATAATTCCCGCCACAATCGCACCGATTGCATAACCCGCCAAAAAACCTCCGGTCGGTCCAATCCAGACACCGATTCCGCTTGTTCCTCCCGAATATACCGGAAGTCCAATCAAGCCTGCCAAAAGAAAAAGCAGAGTCGGCGCACCACCAATCCAGCTGCCAAGCAGAACAGCTGTTAAAACACAAAGCATATTCTGCAACACAATAGGGATAACTCCAATAGGAATCTTAAAAAACGATGATACACAAATTATAGCCGCAAAAAGGGCTGTAAACGAAATTATTAAAAGAGATTTATTTTTCATGGTTGGGATAATATCGTATTGTAAACCTTTGGTCAAGATATTGGTTTACAATACCTGCATTTTTACACGCTCTTTTATAAAAATTTTAACTTTTTAATTTTATGTTATATACTATTAAAAGTTCAGGTTTTAGTCATAACATTAGCGACAGCTTTTATATCAAAAGAGTTTATATGGAAAAACGTAAAACAAAAGTCTTAGCAGCACTCATCTTTGTTCTTGCTGCAGGTTTTATTTCTATTATTAATTTTAGAAATACTTCCGCACCAGGTACATCTGCAAGAGGCAATATTATTCTTGATTCAAAGGAATTTTCCAAGACAAGCGAGGTTGTTGTTATTCCACCACGAAAAAAAGTTACCATAGTTACAAGTGATGATGCAAACTGGGATTCTATTGTTCCAGAAAAAATGAACAAAAACTTTCGCGGACTTTTTACTGGCAAGAGAAAAGTTTCGCTAAGCCCTTTTGCTATGGCGCAGTACCCAGTGACACAGGAACTTTTTGAAAAAATCATGGGCTACAATCCTTCGCATTTTAAAAATGAAAATCTTGGAGACAAATATTTTTCTTCCTGCCACGATGAGAATCCCATCCTCCGCCCGGTAGAAACTGTCACCTGGTTTGAAGGAATTGTATTTTGCAACCGTCTTACTGAGTACCTAATGAAAAAATCAGACTGCGTTTATTATTCAGATTCAGAATGCAAAAACATTTACACCCTCGAAGACTCAAAAGCCCGCATCATTCCAATTGTTGCCCAGTCAAAAAAAGGATACCGGCTGCCTACAGAAACTGAATGGGAATTTGCTGCACGAGGAGCAGTTTATCAGAACGCGCAATGGTTCTACTCTTTTTCGGGAACAAACACAGACGGCTTGTCTGATGTTCGTAATATAAAAAACACTTTGTTTACGGACAAAAACTTAGACAAATATGGATGGTACCGTGGAAACTCAAACGGCATGACTCACGAGGCGGGAACAAAGTTGCCCAACGCAATCGGTCTCTATGACATGTCAGGCAACGTATGGGAATGGCTCTACGACTGGTACGACTATGATATTGAAGATGGAAAAGTTGACAATCCAACAGGCGCAAAAACAGGCTCTTCCCGGGTTCTTAGAGGAGGCTCATGGTTTGATCCGGCGTACGACTGCCTTGTAACAAGACGATTTAACAACATTCATCCATATATTCCTCATTTTTATTTTGGATTCCGTTATTGCAGAAGCCTTTAGAATAAAAGAATTAATGCGAGAACCTGGCAGCTAAGAAAAGGTTCATCTTTAAACCTGTTGGTCGAAGACGGAATTACACCGATATCTCCATCATTTCTTATTCCATAATAAATAGGCATTTTTAACTTCCTTTTTTTACAATTGTGCCCTCTTCCAAATTATCCGTTACTAATTTATCAGTAATCATTTAGATTCACAAGAATAATCATTATATTGTTTTACAATACTTTTGGTGATTCCAAATTTATTTCTCGCCTTTTTGAATTGGTTGGAGACATATTTATATTACTGCCCAGGTATGTATTTTTCACATATCTTTTTAATTCCAATCGCGATACTTTTATTTTTCTAAATTTTTCTAACGATTTATCTGACAGCAAATCCTGTTCAAATTTTATCTCATGATAATTGAATACTATGCTGAAGAGAATTAATACAAATATTGCTAAATAAATACAAAGAAATAGCATTTTGATTATTTTTCTTTAATACTTTTCTCATACAAATATTCAGGACACATATCAATTTTTTCATTCCACATTACTGTATGATGATCTTTTGCGGACATAAAATAATTTATGTCCCGAAGAGGTTCATTTATTTTATCTTCTAATAATGGAGTAAAATCAAACACACGTTTCTTTCCACCCTCAAAAGTGAGAAACAATTTGTAATCTTTTGTAGGTTCTACACTAATTACAGCCCATTTCATTTTGACCTCCTTATACAAGTGGAGCGAATCCATTTAACACAGCAAGATTGTCAAGATTAACCCCTATTTCTTAATTAAATTCAATATTACAGTTTATATAACTTCTATACACAATTTCTAAAGTTGACAAATCTAAAACATTGAGCATAAAAGATTCAATTGTAGAAGTCCGCGGTTCTCCGGAATCTCCCATTCCAATATAAATCAAATAGTACTTATTATCTTTTTCAACTATGTTGAATCCCCATTGCCCTTCGTTAAGTTTGAAAAGTTCTTTTTCTTCTTCAAAGATTTTTCCATCAGTTTTAAATACTTCTCTTTCTCTTTTATAAATGCTGATTTCAAAATTAGAAGGCATATATCCAACCGAAGTATAATAAAGTTTGGCAACGATTTTTTTATCAGAAACTTCGTGTTCAATTATTTCGGGATGGTCTTCTTGTATACCCATGAATGAATAATCAAATGCTGCCATCTTTTCAATTATGTCAGATGAAATCCATTTTTGTTCTTCAATCGAAAGATTGTAATCATAAGAAGCTTTGGCACTTAAAAATACGTCCCATTTTTTATTGCTAAATGAAAGCAAATCATATGATACCAACCGCTTATTGTCAAAATTCCTTACTTCTTCAAAGAAGAAAGTATAACCTCTAATTGGATCTCTTATTGGATATACCAAACCACATTCGCCTAATGGTCCTTTACCAGAATAATAAATTGTCCATTTATGTTTATTATTATCAAACTTGAAAATCTTAAGATATGGAAATCTGCCACTTCCTTCTACCTGCAGCATAGCGAGCATTCGATCTTTGATGCCTTTAAGATAAATCTCGGTACAATAAAGATTGTTCTTTTTTGTATAATCTATTTCCGTTTGTGCAAATTCATATTTGTCATCAACAGGAGCATCAATAGTATCAAAATTTAATTCATTTTCATAATCCTCATAAGTTGAATATTCATTATTATTAACCCAATTTGCCCAATACAAAATAATATCAATTTCTGATTTTCGAGAATTAGAAGCAAAAATAAAAAACACAGAACTTATATTTAATAAAAAACAAAATAAAACTTTTTTCATTATAATTCACTTTTTAATGGTACATAACCATTGTCACTGATAATTTTTTGTCCCTCTGAAGAAAGAATCCAGTTTATTACTTTTTTAACATTAGGATTGCTATTATCTTTTCTGTAAACAGCATAAAAATTAGATGCCAACGGGTATATCCCATTTTGTATATTTTCTTTTGTGGGTGCAATTCCATTTAGCGAAATCATTTTTACATTTTCGTTGCGTGTAATTCCTTCTACATAATAACGGAAAGAGTAACCAATAGGACTTCCAAAAAAAATGCCTATTGGATTTTTTTGTGTTTTTTCTCCACCCATAAAATTTAAAAAGGCAGTCTGGCTGCCGCTTCCTTCTTTTCTTTGCCATGCAGCAATTAGAGCATCTTGACCACCAACTTCTTTCCAGTTTTTAATACTGCCTGAATATATTTCTTTAATTTGTTTAATTGATAAATCGTTTACCGGATTATTTATATTTTCAATAAATACAAATGCTTCAAAACCAACAGGAACAAATTCAAGTTCAATATTATTTTCTTTAGCATACAAGAGCTGCTCTTTTGAAGGCGAAGCACAAAAGATTATATCAGAAGAGCCATCAACAAGAGCTTTGTAAGCACCTCTTGTATTCCTCATCTGAACTTTACTTTCTTTAGTGAAAAATTCACCATCAAAGCAAACTGACTCTTCTGGATAAATAGAAGATGCAATTGCAGAAAACACAGGATATAATGCACTTGCTCCATCAAGAACAGGAATATTTTCTTCTATTTGAAAACCTGATTTTTTGTAATTTATTTTAGAATTCTTGTTGAATGGAAGGTATTCCTTTAAATCAATCGAAAGATTTGATATTTTGTTACTTCCTGCAACAACGGATATCATGCCGGAGTTTTTGTGTAATACATTAAATTTTATTCCAGAATATAAGACTGTTATCATACCCAATATAGATATAATAATAAAAAGAACAACAAAATTTTTCTTCATACTACATACCGACAACAATAATTGAAGAAAGAATTAACAGAATAAATCCACCAATAATTAAAAACCAGGCACCTATAATTGCTGCAGAAATTATGATTTGTTTTTTCCAGGACTTTCCTTTTTCAATGTCTTCTTTATTTGTTATGCAAAACATAATTATCGAAATCACCAGCCAAATTAATGCTAAAACAGGAAGCGCCATAATCACATAGTTCATTTGTATCCTCCAATCTAAAGTATATCTGAATCTTACTTTTATTTCTCATAGTGGTTTTTGCATTGAATAATTTTTATTATCCCGTCTTCAATTTTATGGACAAGACGGTTTTTCTCATCTATCGTTCATGACCAATACCCGGTCAAGCCTATTAAATCTGTAAATTTGTTTACGAACTTTGCAGCAAGAGCAAAAGCGCGATGCTACAAGCAAGCAGTTCCGTCGTTTGTAATTATTCTAGTTCCTGAATCTGTTCTAAAGTAAGGCCTGTTATTTTGGCTATCTGGTCAGGCGGTAGTTTTAGCGAAAGTGCGTTTTTTGCTGCTTCAATAGCTTTTTGTTCAGCACCTTCTTTCTTACCGGCATTGAACTGATAACGCTGCTGGATTTCATATTCAATAAACTGGTGACGCCAGCGAGCATTGTGCTTTGCATCTTCTACGAGGCCCGAAACTTTGTCTGAAAACGCTGTCGTGCTTTTATTTTCCATAACCATTTTTAAGACCCCCT
>JAILNY010000070.1 GCA_024691105.1 Treponema sp.
GCATGGAATCTTGATAATAATCTTGAACTTGCTATGGACGCGCTCCGTTGTCCTCCGGCCGATCAGGTTGTTGATGTCCTCTCCGGTGGTGAACGCCGTCGTGTTGCTTTGTGCCGTCTACTTTTACAAAAGCCTGACATCCTTTTGCTCGACGAACCTACAAACCATCTTGATGCCGAAACAGTTGCATGGCTTGAAAAACATCTTCACGATTATCCGGGTACAGTAATTGCAATTACACACGACCGCTACTTCCTCGATGACGTTGCAGGCTGGATTCTTGAACTTGACCGCGGCGAAGGCTATCCATTCAAAGGAAATTATTCTTCATGGCTTGAACAAAAGAATGCCCGCCTTGCTCTTGAAAATAAGCACGAATCTGAACGCCAGAAAGAAATTGCACGCGAGCTTGAATGGATTCACATGGGCGCAAAAGGTCGCCAGGCAAAACACAAGGAACACATTACACGCTACAACGAACTTATGGCTCAAGAAAGCAAAAAACAGCTTAAAGATACACAGATTTCTATTCCGGCAGGTCCACGACTTGGAAACCAGGTTATCGATTTTAAAGGTCTTTCAAAGTCATTTGGCGACAAGCTTTTGTTTGAAAACCTTAACGTGCATATTCCGGCCGGTGCGATTGTAGGAATCGTCGGCCCTAACGGCGCTGGTAAGACTACACTCTTTAAAATGATTGTTGATGCTGCAGGAATGGAAGGCGGCGAAAAGCCTGACAGCGGCGAAATTAAAATCGGTCAGACTGTCAAACTCGTTTACGTTGACCAGATGCGCACCGGCCTTGACCCGAATAAGACCGTATACGAGACACTTGGCGGCGGCGGGGATCTTGTAAAGCTTGGCGCCGTTGACGAAAAGGGTCATGCATTAGAAGGCGGTGTACGCGAAGTAAACGCGCACGCATACTGCGGCTGGTTTAACTTTGCCGGTCCTGACCAGAACAAAAAGGTAAGCGTACTTTCCGGCGGTGAAAAGAACCGTCTTAATCTTGGAATGATGTTAAAAGAAAGCGGCAACGTTCTTTTGTTCGACGAACCGACAAACGACCTTGATGTTCAGACAGTGCGCGCGCTCGAAGAAGCCCTCGAAGACTTTGCCGGCTGTGCAATGGTTGTAAGTCACGACCGCTGGTTTCTCGACCGCATCTGTACACATATTCTTGCATTCGAAAACAATTCTGAAGTCCGCTTCTTTGAAGGCAACTGGTCAGAATACGCAGAATGGAAGAAAGAACAGTTTGGCGAAGAAGCAGGCGTTCCAAAACGAACTGTTTATCGCAAAATGACAAGATAAAAAATATATATTTAATTTTATTAAAATTTTGTTCAATAATTTTTATGGGAGGAAATTTATGAAAACAAAATTTCTTGTTCTGATAATTTTTGCAGTTTGCACTGCATATTTTGCTGCTGCCGGTACCAATACAAAAAATTCTTCAGCCAGCGATTCAGTCCCAAAAGTAAATGTCAAATTGCCGTTTACAAAGGGACTCAATTTATCAAACTGGCTTGAACCATTTGGTTACGGAAACTCCGCTTCTTACTATTTTGGAAAACAGGATTTTGAAGACATCAAAAGTCTCGGAGTTGAAGTAATTCGTATACCGATTCACTTTGAAGCATGGAACAAAGGAAAACCAGATTACGTTGTAGAAGACTGGCTCTGGGAAAAACTAGATAACGCCGTTACTTGGTGTACAGAACTTAAGATGTACATCATTATCGACTTTCACAACGACTGTAACGGTTCATCAAAAACAAATCCTGATATCGAAAAAATCCTTTTAAAAATCTGGCCACAGATTGCAGAACGCTATAAAAATTCCGACGAATACGTAATTTACGAAATTATGAATGAACCTCATTTTTCAAGCGGCAACTTGAGCTCTGACATTGCCAAATGGAATAAAATCCAGGGAAACGTTTTAAAGGCAATCCGTGCAATTGATACAAAGCACACTGTAATTGTCGGCGGTGCTGACTGGGATTCACTTGATACAATGTTAAAGCTTCCTGACTACAAAGATGACAATTTGATTTACAACTTCCACGACTACACACCTTTCCTTTTTACACATCAGGGTGCATCATGGACATTTACAAAGCGCCTTATGAAAATTCCTTTCCCTTATGTAAAAGAAAAAATGCCCCCACGTCCTACAAATTTAACAAGCCAGGAAAAGGCAGAACTTGATAACTATCCAAAGGCCGCATCCGAAGACACCCTTGTAGCTCCACTTAATAAGGCAGTTGAATTTGCAAACAGCCGCAACGTCGCTCTTATGTGCAACGAATACGGCGTATTAATGGATTTTGCCGACAATACTGAGCGTACAAACTGGTACCGCCTTAAAGCAAAATGGATGGAAGAACGCAATATTATCCGCGTAAGCTGGGACTACAGAAACAGCTTTGGTATTTTTAACAATTCAAGTATGTCACCGCTTAAAGCGCGTTTCCCAGAAGATTTAAATACTGAACTTATTGAAGGCATGGGATTTAAAGTTCCTGCACAAAAAACTCGTGCAAGAAAAACCTGGCTTGATGTTGCAAAACAAAAAGGCGATTTTACAATTTATAAAAACGGTTTTGCAGATAAGATTTTTCTTGAAGGCTGGATGAACGATTCTGATCCAATCCATAAAAACATTAAACTTGTAAAAAAGGATTCAGAAAAAGAAAATTCTTATATTTATATTCCTTCTGCTGATGCATGGAATGGAATTAAAATAAACTTTGGTGGAACATGTGATATGTCACAGCTTGTTTCTCAAAATGCAACTCTTGAATTTGAAGTTAAAACAAAACAAAAGGGCCTAAACCTTAGAGTTTATTTTAATGACGAACAGGTTCTTGTTGCTGGCGAAAACGGATACCCTTGGAGATGTGCAACTGATGTAACAAACTCACAGGTTCCTGCAGACGGACAATGGCACAAGATAAGCATTCCATTAAAGAGCATGTGGACTTATGGAACAAATGTCGAAGAAAAACCTGGTGTCTACAAATGGTACAACGATACAAAAAAACTTTTCAGCTGGCAAAAGGTCGAAGCATTAACATTTGAATTTAGCGATAAACCGCTTACAGAAGAAATTTGCATAAGAGACATTAGAATAAAATGAAAATAACAATTATCCACGGACAGAATCAC
>JAILNY010000072.1 GCA_024691105.1 Treponema sp.
TAAAATATTCATCAGCTATATCTTTCATTTTATTCTCCTTGACTTACAGGCGGCTTCACACTTGCACTAATGTGTTACGCAGGGAATTAAAATCTTTACAAATTATTTTTCAATTAGTTTTAGATATCCTGGATTTTTTCCTTTGAAGAGTCGAGTTTTAGAGTTTTTATATACTTTAGTAAAATCTTCATGTGGTACTAGATTTTCTTCTTCTGTATATTCTTCCTGAAAAATAAATAGTTTTACCATTTCATCTTTAGCTTCTTTTGGAATATCTGTAATAGTTAAAGATACTTCATTTTCATAAGAAATTTCCATATAAATGTTGTTTATGAAAATTTAAAAAGAATATAATTTAACTGATTTTCTTCATCTATAAGTTTTATAGTTTTCTCTTGCGCAAAAATACAAAATATTGAACTAAAACAAAAAGTAAAAATAAAATTCTTTTTCTCATAAAACCCTCTACAATCAGTTTAGCATATATAATTTTCTGCAACAAAATATTAGTCTGCAAACAATCTTTATTTTCCTTTACTCTATCAACTCACCTTTCTTTAATAGAATAACAATAATTCCATCATCTTCCTGATAAGCCGTTTTGTATTCGCATTTTACTAAAACCTGCTTTCCGATATATGACTCATCTATATGATCTTTCATTGCTATCTGTAAAAAATTTTGCGTATAAGTACTTTTACAAATATCATCTATTGTCAGTCCAAAATGAATTGTACACTTGTCGTCTTTGTAAGATTCTATCGGATATTCAATATCCACAATAATTCCTGAATAATAAATTATTGAATTTTGATATTTCGTTTGAGCCTTTTCAAAATCCATTTTAAAATCTTCATAAATTTCAGATTCTCTAAATTCATATTCAGAACGAACTTGTTCTTTACAGCCAGCATTTATTACAAATGAGATTGCTAATAAAATAAATATAAAAAAGCTTTTTCCTTTTTCTTTCATTCTTACCTTAAACTTTCCTTTACCCGTACATAACAAATTCTGCACTCAACAATTAAAAGCAGAATCGCTACAAAAGAAAAAAGGTTCATTGGTTTTGGCATGATCCAGAAAAAATCGTAAAGCCCGTGAATTACAACAGTGTACACAAAAGCACTCCAGCGCGGTTTCTTTTTGAAAACTGAATATACAAAAAGACCTGAAAGTCCTGCGCAAAAAGTGTGAATTACTATCGAAGTAAACGTCCTGATATAAATCATATAAAGTAAAACTTCGCCACCGCGCAAGCTTGCTTTCTGGATTGAATTCACTAGATAAACGACAGATTCAAAACAGCCTAAAAAGAGGCCGGCAAGCATTGCATAAAAGAACATCTGTTTTGCATTGATATTTTTCTTAGGGAATATAAACAGCGTTGCGCATTTTATTCCCTCTTCAATCAATCCATATAAAATCAATGCACGAATCAAAAGCGAAAAAAAAGCCTGATCCTTAAAAATAAAAAGTTCACCACATAGCTGCTGAATAATCGTAATCGGAATTAATGCGATAAGCCCGACAAGACAGGCAATAAGTTCTTTAATGACAGAAATATCGTCGACTAAAATTTTAAATAAAGCAAACGCAGTCAAAAACGGAATAAAACATAATATTATGGCTGAGTAAACGTTCATAAAATCAGAATACAATAATGGTTGGACTTTTGCAATCAAGCAAGATATAATTAGAGTATGAATTTTTCTAAATCAATTATTTTGGTGGGAATAAAACACTCAGGCAAATCTACTCAGGGCAAGGCCCTTGCATCTCTTTTAAATTGCAGCTTCTATGACACAGACGATGTTATTCAGGAGCTTACCGGAAAATCTCCGCGCGCAATTTATAACGAAGAAGGCAAAGAATCCTTTTTAGGCGCCGAAAAACTTGCGTGCCAGCATCTTAAAACAATTCTCGAAAAAGAACAGATTGTAGTTGCGACAGGCGGGGGAATCTGCGAAAACGACGAAGCAATCCGATTCCTTAATACAAACTCAATTTTTGTATATTTATCTGTTTCAGAAAAAACTGCCGCCGACAGAATTATCCGCGAGGCAAAAACTGACGGCGACAAAATCACAGACCAGAACTCTCTGCCGTCTTACATAGCCAAAAAAAATCCGTGCACCATTTCTGATGCACGGAACATTTTCCATACCTTTTACGAAGAACGGACCCAAAAGTATTCAATGCTTGCAGATATTACAATTGAGCAGGGCTCACTTTCTGCAGCTGAAATTACAAAAAAAATAAAAGCCGCACTTCCTAAAGACTAGCTGTGTAATAAAGGGCGCGATCGCTGATTGCGCCCTTTATCTTTAGCCGTTACAGCCTCCGCATCCACAGCCATCACCACAACCTCCGTCGCCGCAATCGCTGCCACAGTCACCACCGCAGCCTCCGCAACCGCCACCACATCCGCCGCAGCCAGATGTCATCTGCTCTTTTTCCTGATCAGTTAAATCACGAACCTCTACAACTTCAACATCAAAAGTCAAATCTTTTCCAGCAAGTTCATGATTTGCGTCTACTGTAATCTTATCATCCGTAATCTTTTTTACAGTCACAATTGTCGGGCCCATTGGACCATCTGCCTGGAACTGCATTCCAACTTCAATTTCAACTGAGCTGTCAAACTGAGTCTTTGGAACTTCTACCAAAAGCTTTTCATCATATTCGCCGTAAGCATCTTTTGCCGCAATCGTAGTTTTAAATTTTGCACCAGCTTCTTTACCTTCAAGCTCAGCTTCAAGGCCCTTAATAAGATATCCGTTTCCATGAACATACATCAAAGGTTCTGTTTCCTTTGATGAATCTATCTGTTTGCCTTCATTATCTGTCAGAACATAATGAATTTTTACAACCTTGTCTTTTTCTATTTTCATCTTCTTTCCTTTCTAAAAAAAACGCGCGACCATTTTTTGTCGTGCGATTTTATCTGCGCTTTTTTACGTAAATTTTTTTTACTGAACCTGAACTACTTCTGTAACTTCAGGACAAGCATCTTTAAGATATGCTTCAATTCCCATCTTAAGAGTCATCGTTGCCATTGGACAAGCGCCGCATGCTCCTGTCAATCTAAGATGAACTCTTTTCTGATCATCAATTTCAACAAGTTCCATATCTCCGCCATCTGCCTGTAACTGAGGACGATACATATCTAATGCTTCTTTAATTAATGCTTCTGTTTTGCTGTCTACCATAAAAATACTCCTTATAAAAATTGCCGCGATAAAAACTTTTCCTGCGCCACTTTCGAACGCTGCTAAATTATATAGATATTATTTACTTTTGAAAATACGAAATCATATATTTTCCAATTTCTTTGTATCCAAGTTTCGCATAAACTTTTTTAGCACTTTCGTTGTGAATTTTCACAAATAAATTTGATTCTTTATTTTGTGCCTTAATATACCTTAAAAGATGAAGCATCACATAAAACATAATTCCCTTGTTACGCTCTTCTTTGCAGGTATAAACTCCGCCAATCTGGCAATATACATTTCCACATGCATTAGTCGCCGCTTTTGCTACTGCCTTAAGTATTCCTTCCTGCATTTTATAAGCTACAAAAACAGTATGAGTATTAAGAGTTTTACTCAATATAAACCTGATTATTCTGTCGTTTTCAACATTTTCAGTTATCGCAACTTCTTCTGTTCTGTAACCTCGCTCAAGCTCAATCAAATTTTCTGCATCTTCACTGGAACATTTTCTTACAATCACATCATTGCGTTCTTCTATCGGTTTAGAAAATAATTCTCCACGCAAATCATTTTTCAAAAGCTTATATTCATTTTCTGCAATCTTTATTTTTCCGCATTCTTCTAAAATTGAATTTATATATTTTCCGCCGTCGTATTCACCATAAATGCAAAATAATTTTTGCACGCTTAAAAATTCTTTTACAACATCACGCAATTCTTTCAGTTGAATTTCATCAAACAAAAAATTTTCTTTATCTTTTAAAAACGGAATAAAATGAAAAAGTGTAGATTTGTTTCTTAAATAAAATAAAGCGCATAAGACATCAGTTTGTGTTTCTTTTAAAACATAAATGTCTTCAGCGCTTTTTAAAAGTTGTTCCATTAAGGCAGTACATTCAATTTCACTCTTTTGAGCAAACTGTACTGCCTTGCCTCTCTCATTTTCAGAAAGAGGCAGAATCTTAAAGTTAGTCTTCAAGTGCTTTATATTTTGCAAACTGTTCAACAACCTGCTGATCTTTCTTTGTCAAAAGACTTACAACAACTGTAACAATCAGACAAACAACAAATGCAGGAACAATTTCATACAATCCAAAAATCGGATGTACCTTTGCAGGGATATAGTGCCATACAACATCAACTACACCGCCACAGAATAAACCTGCAACCGCACCTGCTGCTGTTGTACCTTTCCAGTAAAGTGCAAGAAGAATTATCGGACCAAATGTTCCACCAAATCCTGACCATGCAAATGATACAAGACCAAATATAGAAGAATTAGGATTCAACGAAAGAAGCAATGCAATCAAAGCAATAAGGAATACTGTAAAGCGGCTTACAGTTAATACTTCTTTTTCATCAGCATCTTTTTTAATAAGTCCCTTAAAAATATCCTGGCTTACTGCAGAAGAAGCTGCCAAAAGCTGAGAGTCTGCTGTCGACATAGAAGCTGCAAGAATTGCACAAGGAAAATTCCTGCAATAAATGCCGGATACATATTCTGCATTGTCGCAGAGAATACAGTTTCAGCATCTCCACCTGTAAAGCCAGAAAGAACTTCACCTGTTCCAAGAATTATTCCATGGTTAAAAAGATATGCAGTTCCAAGTGTACCAATGATAAATGCACCAATGTAAGCAACAATCATCCAGATAATTCCGATTCTTCTTGCCTTTGTAATTTCAGCATTAGAACGGATTCCCATAAAGCGTACAATGATGTGCGGCATACCAAAATATCCAAGACCCCATGCAAGAGCAGAAACAATTCCCATTCCTTTATAAGAAGAGTTTCCTATGAATGAATTCTTTAATGCTTCACCAAACTGTCCGGCAACTGCAGATGCGTTAAAGTTCTTTACCTGTTCAATTGAATTATTAATTCCGCCAAGTGCAAATACTGCAATAATACTTGATACAACAAATGCAATAAAAATCAAAGTTCCCTGAACAAAGTCTGTTTTACAAACGGCTGTGTAACCACCAGTAATTGTGTAACAAAGAATTACAACAAGACCAATTGCAAGACCTGCATGATATGGAAGTCCAAATACAGAATTAAAAAGCTTTGCACATGCAACAAATCCAGAAGCTGTATAAATTGTAAAGAACAATACAATAAAGATTACAGAAATTACAGAAAGAAGATGTGACTTGTCGTTAAAGCGGTTTGAAAGGAATTCTGGAATTGTAATTGAATCACCATAAACAATAGAACATTTGCGCAAAGGTTTTGCAACAAAAAGCCAGCTCAAATAAGTTCCGGCAATAAGACCAAGTGCAGTCCAGAAAGTCTCCTGAACACCACCAAGATAACAAAGACCAGGAAGTCCCATCAAAAGCCATGCTGACGAGTCAGAAGCTTCGGCACTAAGTGCTGTTACCCAAGGACCAACCTTACGTCCGCCCAAAAAGAAGTCTGCAGAACTGTTGTTCTTGCTTGCGCTTCTTAATCCGATGTAAATCATAAACCCAAGATACAAAACAAAGGCAATGATTTTTGCAACAAATTGAATTGTCATATACAACTCCACTTTTATATTTTCCGCGATCAAACCGCGCTTACTTTTTTATAACTTTTTTGGACACGAGTCCACGCAACCAGTCTAATTTCTAAAACTATGAATCGGCGCAGGAATTCTTCCACCGCGGTGTTACCCGCAAGCCGCGCGAGCGGCGTGTTAATAATTTCCTTGCAGAGCCAACCGCGGCATTTTTACAACCGTGACCAATTCTCAACCAGTCTAATTTCTAAAACTATGTATTGGTGCCGGGATACGACCGCCGCGGTTGATGAAATCAGCGCAGCCAAATTTACTTACAGGCATTACAGGACAACCGCCAAGCAAGCCGCCAAATTCAACCCACTCGCCAGCTTTCTTTCCAGGAGCCGGAATCAAACGACAGGCCGTAGTCTTATTGTTTACCATTCCAATCGCAAACTCATCTGCAAGAATACCAGAAATTGTCGTAGCCGGTGTGTCCCCAGGAATTGCAATCATATCAAGACCAACAGAACATACAGTTGTCATCGCCTCAAGTTTTTCAAGACAGATAGAACCGTTCTTTGCAGCTTCAATCATTCCTTCGTCTTCACTAACCGGAATAAACGCGCCGCTCAAACCACCAACGTTTGTGCTGGCCATTACACCGCCTTTCTTTACCATATCCGTAAGCATTGCAAGAGCCGCAGTAGTTCCCGGCGCTCCACAACCTTCAAGACCAATTTCTTCAAGAATGCGCGCAACAGAATCCCCGACAGCCGGAGTCGGCGCTAAAGACAAATCAAGAATACCAAAATCAACACCAAGACGGCGCGCAGCTTCCGAACCTACAAGCTGCCCCATACGTGTAATCTTAAACGCCATCTTTTTAATACCGTCAGCCAGAACATTAATCGGCTGACCCTTGTATTCGCGGGCAGCCGCAAGAATAACGCCAGGACCAGATACACCAACATTGATTACACAGTCAGCTTCTCCTGGTCCATGGAACGCACCAGCCATAAACGGATTATCTTCCGGAGCATTACAGAATACAACAAGCTTTGCACAACCGTTCACATCGCAGTTCTTAGAAACTTCGGCAGTCTTTATAATTGTTTCACCCATCATTTTTACGGCATCCATATTGATACCAGATTTTGTCGAACCTACATTTACAGAAGAACATACAAAGTTTGTCGAAGCAAGTGCTTCAGGAATTGAATCAATCAAAATGCGGTCAGCCGGTGTAATTCCCTTTTGTACGAGCGCAGAAAAACCACCGATAAAATTCACACCAAGCTCCTGAGCACAGCGGTCAAGAGTTTTAATGTAAGGAACATAATTCTTTGCCTCGCTCGCACCGGCAACCAGTGCAATCGGAGTTACAGAAATTCGCTTATTAATAATAGGAACACCAAATTCTTTTTCAATGTCCTGTCCGGTCTTTACAAGGTTCCCAGCCTTTTTCATTACCTTGTCATAAATCTTGTCGCAGGCTCTTTTACTGTCCGAGTCCGCACAATCCAAAAGCGAAATACCCATCGTAATACAACGGATGTCGAGCTTTTGACGCATAAACATATTTACTGTTTCTTGAATTTCAACCGGTGAAAAAATCATAAAAAACCTCTTATTTTTATTAAATTGAAGTTTACAAAAAAAAACCTTTTTTTACAATTCATTTTCCTCTAAATATGTCATATAATCGGAACATGAAAATCTTAGTAATTAACAATCTTTTAGATCAAAAACATATTGAACTTATCAAACAAACTGCTCTCTCACTTGGTGCTCAGGTGAATTTTTATACAGCCGACTCCGAAATTCCAAAAACCGACTACGATGCAGATATTATCTACGGTTTTGCGCCTTCCATAGTGAATTCAAGTAAGACCCTCAAATGGCTCTGCATACCCTGGGCCGGAGTCGACTCAATTTTAAAACCCGGCTACTTTGCAAACGAAGACTGCTTCCTTACCAATGCCGCGGGCGCGTATGGCGTTTCAATCGCAGAACACATGATTGCCACCGCCCTTATTATGATGCGCCGTCTCAACGAATTTTTTAGAGAAACGCAGGAGGGCAAATGGCTCTCTCCACGACCGCAAAAATCCCTTAAAGACAGCAGAATCACAGTCCTCGGAACCGGCGACATCGGCACAACCTTCGCCATCCGCGCCCGCGCCTTTGAACCAAAAACCATCATCGGTGTCTGCCGAAGCGGTAAAAGCACTTCCTCAATTTACGACAAAGTACTTCCCGTAACTGAACTTGATTCAGTTTTACCGCAAACAGATTTACTTGCAATGAGCCTTCCTTCAACGCCAGAGACTGCAGGTATTCTCTCGCGCGAACGACAGGCGCTTTTACCGCGCGGTTCATACATCATCAATGTCGGCCGCGGCTCTGCCATTGACGAAGACGCCCTTGCCCAAAATCTT
This sequence comes from Treponema sp., assembly GCA_024691105.1. Classification (GTDB taxonomy): domain Bacteria; phylum Spirochaetota; class Spirochaetia; order Treponematales; family Treponemataceae; genus Treponema_D. Next base: position 8,142 of record JAILNY010000072.1, read on the forward strand.
GAATCCGGACATTTTGCCGGCGCTGCCCTTGATGTATTTCAGAAAGAGCCGCTTCCTAAAGACAATAAGCTCTGGCATACAAAAAATCTTTTGATTACTCCTCATGTTGCGGGTAATATGACAGTTCCTTATACAAAAGATAAAAACGTAGAAATGTTTCTGGAAGATTTAAAAAATTTTGTGCAGGGAAAACCCCTGCACTATGCTGTAGATAAAAAATTAGGATATTAAATTTTATTCAGATTTTTCTGAACCGAGCGCTTTAGTTCCGGACTTATTGTTTCCAATCCATTCCCAGACAGCGCAGTCTTCCTGACCCATTCTCCAGAAAGCGATGCAATTGTAACCCTTTGACTTATACATTCGACTTCGCTCAACATTAGAATAGGCATCCTCGTACCAGCCCGTTACGGTAACCTCTGTCGTATATGTATAATGCGGAACACCCTTTTCGCGTTCAATCTTAACAACATCATGCTCGTGCGCAAGACGGTTCATTCCGTTAAATGCCCATGCCTGCTGAACAGGTTCGCTTGCCCAGGTTCTTCCATAAAACGGTAGACCTATAATATATTTTTTTGTATTCCAGACAGTCTTTGCATATTCTGCAATCTTTTCACACCAGTCATAAGATGCAATCGAGCCTGCAGGTCCCTTTGTCCAGTGCTCATCATAAGCCATAATCATAATGCGGTCTGCAATCTTTCCGATTTTTTCATAATTATAAACATCGTTTTTCAATGTTTTAACTCTGGCAGGAACACATACAGTAAGTGGCTTTTTTCCAAGACCTTTTTTTAATTCCTTTAAGAAAGACAAAAAGTTTTCGGCATCTTTTTTTGGAACAAGCTCCCAGTCTACCTGAAGTCCGTCAAATTCCTCAGATGCTTCAAGCAAACCCTTAATAATCTTGTCACGTGCTTTGTAGTCCGGATCAAGACAAAAATGCGACAACGAAGTACTTTCACAAATTGTTACAAGATGAACTCTTCCCTTAAAATTTGGACCAACGCAAGAGCGCTTTGGAACATTTGTAAGCTCACCATAACAGTTAACTTCCGCAGCAAAAAGTCCAATATCCGTTAACGGAGTTGTATCATCGTAATCCGTAAGGCGCGAAATCATTACATATCCCCAGACTTCATCAAATAAAACAGGATCACCTTTTATATCAGCATTCCACTTGTAAGGATGACTATATTCCGGATACATAACTCCGTCTTCGGTTACAGTTTTTTCTGTTACCTTTGGATATTTTTTTGGATTTTTTGTATCTGAAAATAATGTAAATGAACAGATTACAGCTACAGCACAAACTCCGGTAATTTTTTTTGCGAGTGAATAATTCATTTTGACCCCAGTTGTAAAATTTTTTTCGCGCGGAAAGTTTTACCTTTTTTGACTATCATCTTTAATTGCAATTCCGCAAAAAAGACAATAATCCCGACCCGATAATAAATTTATCGGCATAAAATCTTATACATTGGAGTATCTTTTGGATGAAATTCTAAAATATTTTTTTCACAATCCAAAACCTCTGTCGGATCGTGCGTTACATGCAGCAATGTCGTAGTTCCGCTTTCTGCAACCGTTTCAAGCAAATCAAGAATCTTCTGCCTGTAATTTTCATCAAGGCCGTGACACGGTTCATCCAGAATCAAAACCGGCGGACATTTTACAGCCGCGCGCAAAATCAAAATCGCACGCTGCTCACCATAACTTATAGAACTAAAGCTTTCGTCTTCGCGTCCTTCAAACCCGCCAAGAGACAGCCACTTTTTTGCCGCAGCTTTTTCAACATCCGTTGCAGCCTCGTACAGCCCGATTGAATCCCTAAAGCCCGAAATTATAACGTTTTCCAGAGTCGTAGAACCGACCATGCGATATTCAACATGCAGCCTGTACGATACAATTCCAAGCCTGCGCTTAATATCCCAGATCGTCTCACCACTGCCACGACGCGCACCAAAAAGACGCACATCATTACTGAATACCTGCATATTGTCGCCGGTAATCAATTCCAAAAATGTCGTCTTTCCAGAACCGTTAGGTCCGCGGATAAGCCAGTGCTCGCCCTTATTAAGCTTCCAGTTCAAATCAACAAGAACACGGTTATCGCCCCAGCCGACATTTACGTTATTCATCTCAATTAAAGTTTCTGCGTTCTCTTCTTTTTCAGCATGCAAAACGCTTGTTTCCTGGTGAATTTTTTCTAAATCGTTTTTAAAATCAGCGCGGCCTTTTTCTCTTTCTTCTGCATTAGCTGAATTTCTGTCATCGCGCATTTTCTCATAATCAGAGCGGTCTCCGTTAAAGGAGATTTTTCCATCAGTAAACTCTAAAACACGGTTTATCGCATCAGGAATTTCGTGCCATCTCTCCATTCCTAAAATAATGCGCGGAAACTCAAGCGAATCATCTGCCTTAAGCTGTTTTCCTGCAATTGAATCAAAAAAGTCCAGCAAAATTTTCCGGCTTTCGGCATCAAGACCTGCAAAAGGATCACTTAAAATCAAAAGCTTTTTTCCGCTTAAAAGAGCACGCGCAAGCAATGTACGGCGGATTTCTCCTGTGGACATATACTTAAGTCCGCGGTCAAGTATTTTTTCAATTCCGCACAGTTTTACCTGCGGATACGTTTCAAGACGCATTGCTTCTTCCGGCAAGGCAGCATTTTTCTTTACCTTTGTCCCGAGTATTGCCTCCGCTAAATACACGCGGCCGGTCCTTCCAATATCCACACCGCCTTCCACATATTCACTTTCGTCATTTATTCGTTCCTCTTCAATTAATGCGGCCGCTCGTTCCAAAGACACAATTTCAATTGAGTCACCAAAAATATTAGAAAAATGCGCATCACTTTCGCCGCATGGAACAATTGATCTTTGTCCGCACAAAGCTTTCAAAAAATCAGCCTTTCCACCGCCATTTGGTCCTATTACAAGCCATGCTTCACCTGACTTAAAATTCCAGCTTACGTTATCAAGTTTTACAGATTTACTGTCTTCTATCCTACATTTTTGTATTGTAATTAAATTCTTGCCGTCCATAATTTTTTCACCTAAAATGTAATATAGCACTTTATATTATTTTCTAACAACACCAAAAACTAAAGCAATGGCAAATTCTGGCCGATACTATAGTATTAAATGTTTTAGTTTAATTGAATTTTTCGGAGGTCTTATGAAAAAGCTTCTTTGTACCGCATTATCTATGTGTTTTGGTTTTTCACTTTTTGCTTACGATGCAACTGCATTCCTTGCACCGGCAACTGGCGTAAAAAGTTATACAAAAACAGACTACACAGTCGCTTCTAAATTTGGTGAATATTTCAGAACACCAAATGCAAAATATCTGCACAAATTTAATAACTATGGGCAGGAAGTAGAAAACTCTGAACTTACCGTTGACGGAAAGCTCGTAGATAAAATTACTTATGAATACGATTCAAACGGAAGAATTACCTCGCAATCAGGCTTTGATGATTCAGAAAACATCCTCTGGAAAATCGTAAATACATATGATAAAAATGGTCTTAAAGTTGACGAATCTGAATATGATGCAAAAGGCAATCTTTACAGTAAATCAATTTACAAATACACAGGCACAAATTGTACAGAAGAAATTTTCTATAACGGAAACGGTGCTTTAATCTGGAAGAACACTTACGCATACGATGACAAAGGTAACTGCATTTTAATGAATTCATACTATGCATCTGGTGAACTTGAATCTAAAAAAACTTATAAATACAACGAACAGAATAAGGTTCAGGAAATTGTTTACTTTGACGATTCAGAAGTTGTAAACAAAAAAGAATTGTATCGCTATGATGCAAAAGGTGCACTTACAGAAATTGCGACTTACAGCCCTGACAATGTTCTTTATCTTCGTCAGTTCTATAAATATGATGCAAAAGGAAATGTAACAAAAATTACAACTTACAGTATTGCCAAAAAATTCGGCACAACCGTAAACGAACTTGTAGGAATGTCAGACTTTACTTACCAATACTAGAGCGCGCGTAAATTACAATTCAGTTTCTTAACTGATTGTTCCGCGCGCCACAAGTTGCTTCGCAACTTTGTGTTTTGCCACTTGTTCGAAATTGTTCGAGATTCGAAGAACGAATCTCTCATTCTAATTAAAAAGAACCCGCGACTTCATTCATTGAAAATCGCGGGCTTTTTTTTCTATCAAATAATCTTATTTGATCTCAACATCTCCTGAAAAAATCCAGCCTTCATGTATATAATCACCATTGTAATCTTCTACTGGCTTTGCAAGTTTAACTCGGATCCAAAAGCCTTCAACTCCATTATTTTTTTCTATATCGGGTTTAACTTCTAAAACATCTATAGCTGTTCCTTTTGTAATTACAGACATTTCTCTGGAATAAACAGAATCACTTTGCTTTGGAACTATGTCTTTTCTTGCAATTATCTTCTTCATACGAATTTGATTTAATGTATAAGATTTAATTAACTTTTGTTTTTCACTGTTACTTGCAATTGAATAAGGAGTTCGATTTTTTTCATCCTTTACAAATACGTCCGCACCATTTTGCAATAGAAATTCAACAACTTCAACAGAAGAGCTGCTGCAGGCTTCCATAAAATCTGTACCACCATAATAACCGCCGCAGGAATTTGGATCAGCGCCATATTTTATTAAAAGCTTAATAATTTCAAAATCCTGTTCTCTATGATTTGAATAATAGGCATTACAAACTGCAAGATACAATGGACTTTCTGAACAATTATCATAATCAATAACACGCTCATTTGGATTTGTACCTGCTTCAAGCAGCAATTTTACGGTTTCCACATCATGCTTTTTTACGGCTGTCATCAGAACTGTATCTGTTTTACCAGATTTAGACTTTTGAGTTAAATCTGGCTTTTTATCAAGAACAAGTTTTATAAGCTCTTTGTTTTGAGAAAGAACAGCGCTCTTCAAAGGCCATCTGCCTTTTTCATCCTTTTCATTAATATCTTTACACTCTGCAAGAAGTTTTTTTGCTACAATTACATTTCCTGCTTCAAGTGCATCCTGGAGTGAATAATTTTTCTTGCCATCAATTTTTTCATCATACAAAATTCTTAAAGTTTCCGAACACTTCTGACCATGATAATAAATTGCAATCTCCATAGCATAATCATAGGCATTCTTGCCTTCTGTATTTACATAACTTTTATCAGCGCCATTATCCAGTAAAAGCTGAACTACTTTTGAATTACGCACAGAAATCATCAAAAGAGAATCTTTTTTTTCACCCCAAAGAACCGAGAGATCTGCTCCATTTTTAATCAGTATTTCAACATCATCTGGCAAATCAAATTTGCTTGTACATGCAAGCTGAATAGGCGTAGAACCTTCGTTATTTCTGGCATTAATATCTACGCCTTTTTCAACCATCAATTGTACAAGCTCATTGTTAAGACCTTCACCTTCAATCCAGCATCCACTATCACTAATTCCATGAACCTCATGAGGAAGACTCCAGTACATCATCAAATGAAAAATATTATTGCCATCTTTAGTGCAGGCAGAAAAATCTGGTTTATAATCAAGATACAGTTTTACAACATCAAGTCTAGACTGGCTGGCTGCTACCGAAAATGGTGTATAGCCATAATTATCTTTAATGTTAATATCTGCACCATATTCAAGAAGAATTTTATAAACACTTATATCTTCTTCCTCTAAGGTATGTAAAACAGTTTCTTCATATTTGTTTTTAATATTTGGATTTGCACCATGTTCAAGAAGATATTTAACAATTTCATAACTACTTTTATCAGCTGCAGTAAAAAGCGCTGTCTCTTTTGAATAATTACTTAGAGCATTTACTTTTGCACCTTTTTCTACAAGAAGTTCAACAAGCTCAAGATTTTTTTTACCTGCAGCAAACATAAGTGGTGATTTACTTTCTTTTGGGAATTTGTTTGGATTTGCTTTGTAGTTCAGAAGAAGTTTTTCATAAGAAATAAAATCCTCTTGTGCCACAACATTCAAAGATGTTTCACCACGTTTATTTAATACGTCAACCTTTGCACCCTTTTTTAAAAGATTTTCTGCAAAAACAAGAATTTCCTGTTCTTTATCTTTGTTACCGTGATAATAATCAATTATCAAATGAAGATAATTACTGTCAATTAATTTTAAAGCCCAGAACTCATCTGCAAGTTTTTTATCCGCAACAAGTTTATCTATTACAGGCCGCGTATCGTCTCTTCTTTCCAGTAATTTTTTAATGTACGGAGCAACAGCCTTTATCATTCCAGGATCAGAATTTTCTTTTGCGGCTTTATACAAATCAAATTCATTAGAATTCCAGCTGTTTGCCTTTATCTTTAAGGCAGAAATCAAATTAAACATCTTTGGAGTTCCCGCTTCTGCGCAAACTAAAAGAACATCTAAACCTGATCTGTAATAAAGAATGTCTTCACCAAAGTTTTTAAACAAAAAGCTGACAACCGCATCATTTTTTAATCTGATATATTTTTCAAGAAAAGTAATTCCATCTTTTGTATCATTAAAATAAGATCTGATATCTTCATATTCTTCATCAGTCCAGGAATCATACGAAACCGAATCCAGCCTGATATCTTTTATTACTGAATTATCAAGCTTTACAATTCTTTCTTCAAAATCCCAGATCTCACCTGCAGACATCAAAAAAGAAGCAGCTACAAATAATGTAACTGCCATAACTAAACGTTTTACCATAATTATTTCCTGAATGTTAAAATTTTGCTCTCACCTGTTCAGCTTTATTTTGTGTATTTATTTCAAACACGAGCTTTTCATTACCACAATCAAGCTGTGCCATAATCTTAAACTTTGCATTCGGAAGCAAAAAGTCAAACCAGTGTCTTTTGTGCGCAACCAGTTCAAAACCCTTAACATCAGTAAGACAGACAAACTGTTCCTTTGGTCCCTCGCCCTGCGATGCAACTCTCATCATTGCACCCATCATTGACTCTGACGGATGAACGTAGAAATATACTTTTTTACTTTCGCAAAAAACCAGAAGGCCCCAGATTATATCTCCGCCTTCTGGCTTTAATCCCAGCTCAGAAAAAACTCTGCTGCCAGCAAGAATATTAACCATTTCTATACTGGTAACAGTTTCCCCAAACCGAGCCTTAAATTCTTCAAAAAACTGTTCTTTACCGTTATCAGTTTTATTCATCACAGTTTATTTTACAAGTGTAACATCAAAACAGATATATTCACCACCGGCAATTCCTACTTCTGGAATTCCGCGTGCACCATAACCAAGTTCTGGTGGAATAACAATCTTTCTTGTTTCACCAACTTTCATATCTGCAACCATCTGATCAAAGCCCTTAATCATCTGACCTGCACCTGTTACAAACTGAAGTGGTTCATGTCCCTGTGGATGGAATTTCTTTGAAGCATCAAAGATAGCACCATCAACGCTGTAACCCTGATATTCAACTGTTACATTTTTTCCGTTTCCAATTTTGTTACCAGAACCTTCTTTAATAATCTGATAGTAAATTCCGTTTTCTGTTTTTGTACAGCCTTCAACTACTGCGGCAATTTTTGCCTGAGCAAAATCTTCTTTTGCTTTTTTTGCAACTGGAACAAGTCTGTCAAAGTCTGCCTGTGTTGCAGTAAATTTTTCTGCTTCAGCACCCTTACGGATAATTTTTACAGATTTAATTACATCATCCTGCTTAACTGCATCTACAACTTCCTGTCCGTTGATAACGATTCCAAAAATTGTATGCTTGTAGTTCAACCATTCTGTAGGAACATGTGTAATAAAGAACTGGCTTCCGTTTGTATCAGAACCGGCATTTGCCATTGCAAGTTTTCCCGGTTTATCAAATACCAATTCTTTTACTGGTTCATCAGGAAATTTGTATCCAGGACCACCACGACCTGTTCCTTCCGGATCTCCACCCTGAATCATAAAGTCTTTAATTACACGATGAAATTTAAGCCCATCATAAAAATGTTTACCTTTTGCCGCATCAAGAGTGCCTTCTGCAAGACCAACAAAGTTTGTTACTGTAAGCGGTGTCTGTTTGTACAATAATTCAACAACAATTTCACCTTTTGATGTGCTGATCTCTGCAAATAATCCTTCTTTACCTTCAATTGCGCTCATAGTTTTTCTCCCTACATTCTGTGCACAGCTTGTTGCCAAAACAACACAAGCCATCATCATTGAACAAATTATTTTTTTCATATTTCCCCCGATAAATTATCTGTTTTTAAAATTGTTCTACAATAAAATCTTTTACTGCTCTGATTCGTGCTGTAAAAGATCTGTTCATTTTGCCTTCTAAAAATGACATCTGCATAAAATCAACGTTCATCGCAACATAGAAAAAATATCCGTCACCGACATCTACAGCAACAACTGCCATTTTAAAATCGTGCGGTTTTACAGCTTTTATAAAGCCATAAGACAAGTCACTCATATTTTCCATTTTCATTGCAACGCATTTGTCGTTTTTAAGATAATCAATTTTATATTCAGCTTTTCCAAAAGTGTGCTCATCAAGCAAAGCATAAACTGTATCGCCTTCTTTTCCTTCAGGGTCATCAGCGGCATATGGATATGGCGGATGCGCAACAGATACCTTTGTATTAATTCTAAAAGCCTCTTTATACAAAACTTCGTAGCGCTTTCGTGTATTTGAATAATACATCATCCCTTTCATCTTTGAGATAGAACGTACAATTTTTGATACCGCCTCTACACTTGTATCGATCTTTGATTTATCCTGATTTTTGCTTTTTTCGATGAGAGTTTCTTTTGTTACGTAGAACAACGCCTCAGAAGCGTAACCGGTTTTGTCTGAATAGTTTCCAAAAATGTAATTTTTGATTTCTTCAGAAAAAGCTGTCTGCGGAAGAAGTTCCACTTTATCGTCGCCTTTTTCAAGACGGTGTAAAGTTTCTCCCGCAGCCTTGTATTTGTCCATATTTTCTGGCGAAAACTGGGCAAATACACAGTTGCTTGCAGCAGTAAATACCACTGCAAGAGAAATTAAAAACTTAGAAGTTTTTTTAAGCAGTTTCATTAACATAATCCTTTAAAGATAACGCGTACCTGCTTATATAAACCATCTCCTTCGCTTTTAGTTTCAATATCTGGAATATCATTTAATGTTGTGTGGATAATTCTTCTCTCAAATGGATTCATTGGCTCAAGAAGAACCGAGTTTCTGCTTGAACGAACCTTGTCAGCTGTTGTGTATGCAAGGCGAACAAGTGACTCTTCGCGGCGGATACGATAATTTTCTGTATCAAGAATTACGCGAACTTCTTCGTGACCAAGACGGACTGCATAAACGTTTGCCAAAAGCTGAAGTGCATCAAGGTTTTTACCCTTACGTCCAATCAAAATTGATGAACTTGCAGATTCAAGCTTAATACCAAGCTTGCTTTCTTCACGGAACATTATATCAACTTTTGCTTCGTAGCCCATTTTCTCTACAACTTCTTTAATAAAAGTTGTAAGCTTCTGTTCAAATTCACCCTGTGGAACAGGATCTGCAATTTTCTTTGAAGAATAACCTGCTTTATTTCCTGTTGTTTTTACAGAATCTTCTGTATGAACACGGATTTTTACAAATCCCTTCTTAAACAAAGAATTTTTCTGAGTTTCAAGAATTTCTACATCAAACTGATCTCTTTCAAGACCAAGTTCTGTAGCAGCTTTTTCAATCGCTTCTTTTTCAGTTTTACCTTCGTATTCGTAAACCATTTTCTTCCCCTATAATTTATCAGCACAGATTATAAAACCCGTGCTGATCCAGTTTTATCGTTTCTTTCCTTTCTTAGGAAATTTTATTACGTTTGAATTTTCAGACTTAGCAGAACTTTCAGCCTTTTTCTTTGCCATTACTTTATTAATAATAAGCTGCTGTCCCATCTGAATAATATTACTTATTGTCCAGAACAACAAAAGTCCTGACGGAGCGTTGTAGAACATAAAAGTAAAGATTATCGGAAGACCGTAAGTCATAAACTTCATTGTACCGGCATTCTGTCCAGCTGCAGCACCTGCTCCACCCATCTGTGTAATTTTTCCGTAGAACAACTGAGAGAACAGATAAATAATCGGCAACACTCTCAAACAGTTTCCAGTAAATCCTGTGATAAAAGGAATATCTCTATTCCAAGACCAAACACTGTCACCAATAGAAAGGTCATCAATCCAGCCCTTAATAAAACCGGCACCACGGAATTCAAAGTAATTATTGAACAAGTCATACATCGCAAAAAGTGCAAGCATCTGGAAAATCATCGGTAAACATCCAGACATCGGATTGTAACCAGAAGACTGATAAAGCTTTGCAGTTTCTTCCTGAAGTTTCTGTGGATTGTCCTTATACTTATTCTGAATAGCCTGAATCTTTGGCTGCATTTCCTGCATCTTTAAAGTTCCAAGAGAAGACTTTAATGTAAGCGGGAACAATACAATTTTAAGGATTACAGTCATTATGATAATAGAAACACCCCAGTTAGGAATAAATCTATAAATCAACTGCATAATCCATTTTAAGATGACTTCAAGCCAGCCCAAGAAACTATTTGTCTGAAGAGCATCAACAATTTTTCTTCCTTCAATGCCAAAACCATTTGTAGCAGCAGAACTATATTTTTTAAGTTCTTTTTCGTTTCTTGGTCCTACATAAATAAAGTATGAATCGTTTACTCTCTTTTCTGTAATTTCTTTTCTCTCAAAGAAATTCTGGGCATTAGCCATATCAAAATTTTCTTTTGCTGTTGAATAATATACTTCGTTTAAGATTTCTGGATTTTCAGGAATTACAAGTTCACAGAAATATTTTCCGCCGATTCCTGCCCAGGTAAAATCTTTACCGTATTTTTTAAACTGTTTTTCGTTTAAAGGAATACGTTTTGCTTTGCTTCCGTTGTGTGCAATAAATGTACGGTTTTCGTAACGGTCTTTCTTTGAATCATAGAAAGGTCCAATCTGTGGCGAAGTTCTTAAAGTGTAAGAAACTTTTTTTCCTTCTGCTGCATCAAAACTTAAACCAGAAAAATCATCTGAACCGTCAATCATGATATTCATTTTGAAAACATAATCATCCGGCATAAATGTATACTGTTTTACAAGTGTATAACCGTCATACTTTTTTGCAAATGCAATTTTTTTCTGACCCTTTTCGTCAACAGGAAACTCTTTTACAATGAACAAATCATTGATAATATCTTTATCATTTGTTCCAAAGTTCACAGCAAAAGCTCTGTTCTTTGCAGAAATATTTTCTGCCATCTGAACAAATTCTTTTGTCTTTACATCTTTGTGTTCAAGAAGTTCAATTCCTGTAACATCGCCACCGCGATTTGTAAATGTAACTTTAATCTTATTTGTTTCAATTACAAAAGTCTGCTCAGCAATTACTTCATTTTCTTCAGAAGCTTCTTTAATTTCCGGTTCATTACCAGAAAGCTCTGCAGGTTTTTCTGTAACATTTTCTGCTGATTCAGTCTGTTCAACTGTAGTCGTATTTTCTACCGGTTTTGGAGAAAAGAATTTTGAAGAAACAAACACATAAGCAAAAAGTACTAATCCAGAAAGTACTACAGCTAAAATTGAATTTTTATTCATCGAATAACTCCATTGATAAAACAACGCAACCCGCTTTTAAATACGCGTCCGTTGAATAAATTCCGGCCCGGATTTATTTTTCCGGAACCGGATCATAGCCGCCTTTACATAGCGGATTACATCGAAGAATTCTTTTGATTGAATACATGCTCCCCTTAACAGGGCCATGTTTTTTTAATGCCTGCAGGGCATACTCCGAGCATGACGGATAAAACCTGCAGCACGGTCTTTTAAGAGGAGAAATACAGACTTGATAAGCACGAATAAATAAAGAGAAAAATTTTACAAAAAAATTCCTCATTCTTTTAATAATCCTGCCTTTTCACATAATGTACGAAATTGAACACACCTTGTGCTGAACGAGTCATTTCCGGGATACACTAAAAATAAAATATCGTATCCGGTGTTCAGGAATGTTTTTGTTAATCGATAAGCTTCACGACTATAACGCTTTGAAGCGTTGCGCTCCACAGCATTGCCATAGCCGCGCGGAAGAGGAAAGGCTATTCTGTTGCAATTTTTATTATTTTCAAGAAAAAATAATTTTGCCCCAGAAATGCTAACCCTTCTTCCATTTTTAAACAGATTGTGAAACTCAATAGGATTTTTAATCATTTCCTTTCTGGAAAATTTTCCTACCGTTGCCAAGTCTGTTTTCATGTCTTCATCTACTTAGAATTAATACTTCTTATGTTCGTCAGCTACAGTAAGCTTTCTGCGTCCCTTAGCACGTCTTCTAGCAAGAACTTTACGTCCACCTTTTGTGGCCATTCTGGCGCGGAATCCGAATTTTCTGTTACGCTTTACTTTGCTTGGTTGATATGTCCTTAACATGGCATATACTCCTTATCAAAAAGGGCCGAAGGCCCAAAAATTTTTCACTAAAAATTAGTAAGAAAATATAACATTATTTTTCTTTATTGGTCAACTGCAAAACGACCATTTTTCAAATTTTATACACTTTTCAGTTTAGTATACCTTTGAACAGTTTTTTTACCTCTTCCGGCACTTCTTCTTCTGACTTTTCGTTTTTAAATCCCTTTTCCTCAAGCAGCTTTTCATCTTTTTCAACACGGGCAAGATATTCTTCCTGCTCGCGTTTTTTTGCTGTCTCGTAATCTTCAGAAAGTACGGCCGGATTTCCCTTTACTCTAAAAGCCAGAGTCTTTATATCAGTGTCCTTTACCGCCATCTTAAGGCCTTTTAAAATGAATGCCTTGTTGGCCTGCAAAATCTGATTCCAGCCAGGATGATCTGTTTCAATCAAAAGAATCCCATTTTTATAATCGATTACCTTTGAGTGACCGGCAAGCTTTTTTCCATAACCATAAATTTTTTCTATGATTGAGTCCCAGGCTCTGGAAATTGAATTTCCTTTTTTAACAGAATTCACATCGATATTTTCAAAGAATCTATTCATCATTTGACTTGCAGTTACAATATCATTTTCATTCATACCAGGCTCCATCTTTTATATTAATAACCTTTGTCGTAGTGTGCTTGTAACGCTCGTAAGGTTCACCCGGCAAAAATGTACAGAACAACTGATCATACTCAGGCAGCATAGAAGTAAGCTTTTGTCGTTTGTCCGGATCAAGTTCAAGCATAACATCGTCCATTAATAAAATCGGTTTTTCGCGGGTAATCTGGCTGTAAAAAACAGCCTGCGACACACGCAGTAAAAGTGCAATCAATCGACGCTGCCCGGTCGACGCAACCGGGACAAAAAGCATATTGTCTTTTACAAATTTTATTTTATCACGATGAGGACCACTCATCGTCGTTCCCATCACTTTATCAATTTCTCTTTTTTGCAAAAGTATATTTAATACTTCGTTTTCGTTTGGCGGCCGTTTTGAAATTCCATCTTCAATTTCTTTCCACGAAGGCTCATAAAAAATTCTTACGTTTTCTATACCAGAAATATCCTGATACAATTTAGAAAAAATTTCGTTAAATTTAAAAATTGCCGCCTTCCGTTTTTTTTCAATTTCAAGACCAACCTGTGCAAGCTGAATATCATAAACATCCAGCATGTCATATTTCTGTTCTTTTAAAAGAAGATTGCGCGATTTTAAAATCTGTTTGTATTTTCGTATGACATCAATGTAAAGAACATCATAAAGCGAAAGCGACTGATCAATAAAAAATCTTTTTCTTCCAGGATCACCAATTACAAAATCCATGTCGTCATGACAAAACAAAATACACGGCATTGTGTTTATCAATTCTTTTCTGTCCTGAATATTTTTTCCGTTTTTTTCTATTCTCTTTTTGGAATTTTCGTAATAGACATTTATACTCTTTGTACTTTCGTTTGAGTCCTGATAAAGAGCTTTGATACTAAAATCTTTTTGACCGTGTTTTATAATTTCAGAATCAAAATGTGTCCTGAAAGAATTTCCATAAGCACAATAATACAATGCTTCAAGAATATTACTTTTTCCCTGACCATTTTCACCAACAAAATAGACCTCCTTTGAAAGAAGGTCTATTTTATTATTATCAAGATTTCTAAAATTATAAAAACTGATATTTAAGAAAGGCATTAGTCGAGGTTCATCGGCATAATGATATGGAAGTAATCACTTGCAGGTTCTGATCTCAAAGTAACTGCTTTCATAGCTTCTGTAAATTCAAAAGTAATTCTTTCTGTAGGAATTACCTTTAAAGGTTCTTCGATATAAATATAGTTTAATGCCATTGTAATTTCTTCGCCATCATACTGACAAGGAATCTCTTCATCAGCAGTACCGAGTTCGCTTTCTGGCGAAATCAATGTTAATACACCAGACTGAAGTTTAAAAATTACACGTGCAACTTTTTTATCAATCATGATTGTCATACGCTTAAGAGCAGATTCCAAATCTTTTTTATCAACCTGGAAGCTGTGAGCCTGACTTTCAGGGATTACTCTCTGATAATTAGGGAACTGTCCTTCAAGAAGAAGAGAAGAGTATTCGTAATTTCCAAACTTAATGAAAATCATTTTATCGATAACGGCTACAAAAACATTTCCTTCTGCAGGAGCATTTTTAAGAACGCTGTTTAAAACTTTTGTAGGAATAATTGCAGGAGCAAAATCATTAATACTCTGAGCAATTTCTTTTTCTACATAAGAAAGACGGCGGCCATCTGTTGCAACCATTACAAGCTTGTCTTCTTTCTTTTCAAGATATACACCTGTCATAAAATATCTGTTGCTGTCTTCTGAAACAGCAAAGATTGTCTGACTGATCATTTCTTTTAATTCTTTTGCAGGAACTTCAAAGAACTGAACTCCTTCTGTAGATGCAATTTCAGGGAACTTATCACTGGCCATACTCTTAAGCTGGAACTTAATTTTTTTAGCAGAAGGCTTAATTGTTACTGTGATGTCTTTCTGATCAAATTCAATTTCTCCAGAAGGTGAAGAAGAAAGGATACTCATAAACTTATCACAGAAAATTGTTGTTGTTCCTTCTTCCTGAATATCAACAGGAATTTTTGTAATAAAGTTTACAGAAGAATCTGAAGCTTTAATTGTCAAAGTATTATTTTCTGCAATTAAAAGAATATTAGAAAGTATCGAAATAGGACTTTTATTACTGATAATTTCCTGGGTAACTGCAATTTCTTTAATCATTGCATCGCGATCAAAAGTAAACTTCATTTAAATAATCTCCCAATTTATTTGTTTTATTCTGAATTCTAAAAAGAACCAGTATTTATTCACATATTTTATTAAATTTATTTTAAATTTAAATT
>JAILNY010000161.1 GCA_024691105.1 Treponema sp.
AGCATCAAGGCCAGCCTGCATTATTTTAATTAAATCTTCCCGTGGAATTTTTTCTGACTTATATTTTCCACGGTAACTTCTGCGGTTTTTAATTGCTTCAAGTACATTCATTTTTTAGCTCCCCTCTTGCAGGCGCTCAGGCCCTTATCAGTTTATTAAATAGAATATAGTGAATTTTTTTAGTGCGCAAGTCAAATCGCGTTCTGTGGAAATCGCGGTATTTTCTAAATACCTATTGACAAAGTAGGTTATTAGATATATATATATTACCTATAAGTCAAGTAGGTTTATAGACAAAACGCGGCAATTCACGCGTGCTGTCTACATAAATAAACCGCGCTTACTTTGGTACACGGAGGCATCTATGTCATACAAAATTGCAGTTGCATCAAGTGACGGAGTCAATATTGATGTTCATTTTGGAGCAGCAAAGTTTTTTTCTATATATGAAGTGCAGGATGACGCAAGCTTTTCGTTTTTAGAAAAGCGAGAGGTGCCGGAGGATGCAGAAGTAAAAGCGGGCGGGCTTGGGAACGGAGTTCAATCAGGAAACGGCGCGGGCTGTGGCAATGCAGAAGGTTGTGGGAATGGTTCACGCACTGGCTGTGGTCAAAATAACGGCGGCTGCGGTAACGGTGGAGCTTCTGCAAAGGTTGAACTGATTTCTGATGTACGCGCAGTCGTTGCAGAAAAGATCGGCTTTAATGTAACCAAGCAGCTTGAAAAAAAAGCGATTGCAAACTTTGATGTTGACTGCAGTGTTAAAGAAGCGCTCAAAAAGATAACAAAGTATTTTTACAGTGTGGACAACCACATTAGATTTGGAAGATAAACCGGGGTCTTAGGGGCAGCGCCCCTAGGCGAAAGGGGTGCGACGCAACAACGTGCGTCGCAGGGGAAAGGCTTTTCCCCTCAAAAAACAGGAGACAAAAATGGCAGTTCAGTATTCAGGAGTGCGCGAAAGTAAAGAGGGGCGCGTAAATGATTTTGGAGGCTCAAGTCAGAGCGCTCAAGAAAAATTTGCGGGCAAATGTTTAAAGCGTGCAGACAGAAGTTTTGCACAGGGTTTACAGTGTCAGCAGATTAACTCAATGGCATGTCTTATGAGTCTTGAAGATTCTGTTTTTATTTCGCACTCACCTCAGGGCTGCGTCGGCTGTACGATTATGGCAGTTGATATGTTCCGTGTTGGTCAGGCACATCGCGGCGAAAAGCTTATTAAAAATCCGCGCATCATAGTAACTAACCTTGACCAGAAAAGCGTTGTCTTTGGTGGTGAACAAAAACTTCGTGAGTCGGTTCAAAAAGCGGTTGCACGCTATAATCCAAAATTGATCTTTGTTTACGCTTCGTGCGCGTCGGGAATTATCGGTGACGACATTGATTCGATTTGTTCTGATTTAAGTACAGAATATCCAAATCAGACAATCATTCCGATACACTGCGAAGGTTTTAAAAGCAAGGTTTGCGCCAGCGGATTTGATGCGGCATTTCTTGCAATCAATAAATACATTTTGAAAAAAGAAAAAAAGACGACTATTCCAAACCTTGTAAATCTTTTTGCGCCGACAACTGTAAGCTATGCAGACCAGAAAGAAATGGAGCGCATGTTAAAGCTTATCGGTGCAGAAGTAAATTACATTCCGTTTTACAGTTCGCTTGAAAAAATTAAGCGCATTCCACAGGCAGTTGCTTCGACAAGTATCTGTAAAGTTTTTGCAGATGAATTTATGAAAACGCTTGAAGAAGATTACAACATTCCGTATTCGCATACTGTAATGCCGATTGGAATCCGAAACACAGACAAGTGGTATCGCGGAATTGCAAAAGTAATCGGTAAAGAAAAAGAGGTTGAAGAAATTATTGCGCGCGAACATGAACGCATTGAACCTCTCGTTGCAAAAATACGCGCACGTCTTGAAGGTAAGCGCGTGTTCATCTGTGGAGGAACTGGTCGTTCGTTTGCGGCCGCTGCATTGATTGATGACTTTGGAATGAAGCTTGTCGGTCTTGAAACTCCAACTTACGATGACGACGCTCAGGTTGATGTTGAATACCTAAATGGAATTCACAAAGACTTTGTAATCGATATTGCAAACATGCAGCCGTTTGAACAGGTGAACCTTGTAAAAAAATTAAAGCCGGATGCATTTATCGGAGTTCCTGAATGGGCAGCAAAGCTTGGAATTCCTACAACGCATGTCCTTGACGGAAAGAGACCGACAATGGGTTACGATGGACTTTTGTATTTGGGAAACAAGATTGCAGATCAGTTAAGCAATCCTGGTTTCAATAAGAAACTTGCAGAACATGTAAAGCTTCCTTACCGCGACAGCTGGTACAAAGAAGATGCATTTAAATATATCACTGATGTGTAATCTAGTGGTGGCCAGTTTTAGCGCGATTTTTACAGGAGTTTAATTATGAGTTTGGTAACAGAAAATCCAAGAGGCGGTTGTGTTCTCTCGGGAATAAATTCAGTTTTAGCGGCAATCGACCATGTGTGTCCGATTCTTCACTCAGGCCCAGGCTGCTGTATGCAGACAACTGCCGCAGAACAGGGACAGAGCGGTCACAAACACGCATGCTTTGTAAGCGGTGTTTCACTTCCTTCTAGCAATATGCTCGAAAAAGAAGTTGTCTTTGGCGGAGTGAATAAACTCAGGACGACAATTCAGGGTGCAATCGACATCATCGATGCACAGGCATACTTTGTTCTTACAGGTTGTACCGCAGGAATTATCGGCGATGACATTCAGTCGGTTGTAGATGAGTTTACAGAAAACGGTCATAAGGTTTTTGCAATTGATACTCCGGGTTTTGCAGGCGACAGTCTTTTAGGTTATGAAACAGTGTGGAACACATTTATCGATAAAGTAATTCAGCCGGCGCGACCTGAAAACGAACGAGGCACGCAATCTGGACCCGGCGCGGATTCTGACGCGAGTCGTCCACTTGTAAACCTCTTTGGCGTTGTTCCATATCACGATCCGTTCTGGGCTGGAACTCTCGAAGAACTTGACCGCATTCTTTCGCGTCTCGGGCTTCGCGTAAATACATTCTTTACAAAGCATCAGGGACTTGATGTTATCGAACATTGTTCAGAAGCGGCGCTCAACATCATCGTAAACCCGTGGCTCTTTAAAGGACCTGCTGAAAAGTTTGAAAAGAAATTCGGTGTTCCGTCAATCCGCTTTCCGCATCTACCTGTTGGTGCTACAGACACAACTAAGTTTGTACGCCAGGTTGCAGAGGCGCTCAAGCTCGACAACGCACTCGTAGAAAAAGTGATCAGCGAAGAAGAAGATTACGTTTATTCATATCTTGCACAGTCAATCGGACAGCTCAGCTGGAAACGCTTTGCAGTTGCAGGAGACGCTTCAAACGCAATCGCCCTTACCCGCTATCTTGCAAACGATTACAGCTTTAGCCCGGTTCTTGTAATCATCACAGAACAGATCTGGCGTCCGGAAGACAAAGAGCGCATCACAAAAGCAATCACTGACCTTGAATACGCAACGCCACCAAAAATCGTTTTTGCAAGCGACCAGTGGGAAATTAATCAGGCAATCAAAAACGAAAGCGAAGAAATTACACTCTTAGTCGGAAGTACAAATGAAAAAGAAGTTGCGCTTGAAAAAGGAATTCAGTATTTGAATGCAACTTTCCCTATGAACGAGCGTCTTGTATTTAACAGAACTTATGCAGGCTACCGTGGAAGTTTAACTTTGACAGAAGACCTGTACGACAACTTATAAAATCCGCGCGCAATCTTTGAACCACGCGCAACACCAAAAGGAGTATAAAATGAAAAAAATTAAAACAAAAATCGCGTCGGTTATTACAGCCCTCACAGCGACAGTCGTATTAAGTGCAAGCTTTATTTCTTGCGGCGACAAAAAAACAGATTCAGATTTCGTATTTAAAATCGGAACTGCAAACTCAGGACTTTGCGGTGCACCACTTCATATCGCAATCGACAAAGGAATCTTTGAAGAAGAATTCGGCAAAGCAGGATTAAAATACGAAACAATCGAAATCGACATTCAGCAGGCTTCAGCCCTTGCAGTTGCAAAAAAGATTGACGCTTCTCTTGGACTTGCAGGATCCCTTGTTCCACAGATGGACAACGGTCTTGAAATCAGTTTCTTAACTGGTGTTCACACAGGCTGTACAAAATTCTACGTTCGTTCAGATTCTCCATATAACACAATCGATGATCTTAAAGGAAAGACTGTTGGATTCTGCGGAGTTCAGGATTCATCAACAATTGCGTTCCAGAGAAAATTTTTTGACTACGGACATATTCCTTACGGACCAGATGCGGAATTTAAAATCGCAGTTTACGGAATGACAGATCTTCCTATCGCATTGAACAATGGTGCCGTAGAAGCAGTTGGACTTCATGACCCGATTGCATACATTGCAGAACGCGATTACGGATTTAAGAAAATTCTTGATACAACAGAAGATGAAAAGTTCAGTCAGGAATACTGTTGTCTTACATTCGTTTCTTCAGAAACTGCACAAAAATATCCTGAACACACAAAAGCCTTTATCCGCGCCGTGTTAAAAGCAAGTGCATACGTTCAGGCAAAACCGGTTGAAGCCGCACAGCTCCAGCTTGATAACAAACAGATGACAGGCGACCTTGAACAGAACGCATTCCTTCTTGGAACTTACAATTACACACCTTCTGTTGGTCTTGCCAAGAAAACAGTTCACGATTCAATCGCACAGCTTGTTGAGATGGGCGTCATGCAGAACGTAAAGGATGAAGACAAGTTTGTCGCTGAACACTTTGTAAGTTTTGACGACATTCCTGATTCGTATATTTACAACAGCGATGGAACTTATACAGAAACTAAAATTACAAAATTAGCACAAAAATAATTAGATGTCGTTTGCGTCTGCTTATTGCAGACCTGAACGCTTCACAAGGAGAAAAACATGAATGAAAATGTAAAGCGAATTTTTACCTATGCATTGCCATTTTTAGCAGCAGCTTTATCTGCCGTTCTATATTTTACAATTCCAGAAAGCGGAAAGCAAAAAGTCATGGACCATCCTTATTACATGTATTTTCTCCTTGCAGCAGTTATCGCTATTGCAGTTAGTATTATCACTGCAATTTTCTTAAAAGATTTCAGACGAAAGTTAGAATTTAAACTTCCGCTTTATGCTGGAATAATTTTATTTTTAGCAGCACTCAACACTTTAGTTTGCAAGACACGACTTTTACCGGTTTTGTATTTTCCATCACTTGATAAAATCTGTGGACTTTTGTGGACACAAAAATTTTTTCTTATAAAAAATCTTGTTTTTTCCTTAGGGCTTTTAGTACAGGGATTTTTATTTGGTCTTGTTACAGGATTTTTTACAGGACTTGCATTAGGTTACAACCGACATGTCGGTTACTGGCTAAACCCTGTAACCAAGTTTTTAGGACCGGTTCCGACAACCGCATGGATTCCTCTTGCATTGAGCGTTTTCCCAACGACTCACGGCGCAAATGTTTTCTTAATTGCGTTTGCTGTGTGGTTTCCGGTAACACTTATGACCGCAAGTGGAATTCAAAGCGTAAACAAAACATTTTTTGAAGTAAGCGAAACACTCGGAGCAAAAACATTTTTCAAAGTATTCCGCGTTGCAGTTCCTGCAAGTCTTCCGCAGATATTTCTTGGACTTTTTTATGGAATTGTTTCTTCGTTTGCAACTCTCATGGCAGTCGAGATGAACGGAAACTCGCAGGGAATCGGCTGGTATATCAACTGGCAGAAGTCCGTAATGATGTACGACGGAGTTTACGCAGGACTTATTATAATCGCAGTTTTATGTTCGTTGATTTTGACACTTCTTTTTAAGGTACGCGACAAAATCATGGTATGGCAGAAAGGCGTTATCAGATGGTAAGCGCGCAAATTACTGCGACTTTATCACCAGCGCGCAACCAATACTAATACCGCGCAAATTACGGAGGAATAAAATGCTTGGAAATATAAAAATAAACAACGTAAATAAAAACTTTGACGACGTTCATGTATTAAATAATTTTTCACTTGATATAGAGCCAGGAAGCTTTGTAAGCCTTATAGGTCCTTCTGGCTGCGGAAAATCTACATTACTCAGAATCATCGGTGGGCTTGAAAAATCCTACGACGGAACAGTTATTCTTGACGGAGAAAAAATTACAAAAGCCGGAAGCGACCGCGGCTTTGCATTTCAGGGCTCAAACCTTTTTCCATGGCTTACCGTAAAAGGTAACGTAGCCTTTGGACTTAAGGCACGAAAGATTTACAAAGAAAAAAAACAGGATGTAGCGGATATCATCAATCTTGTAGGCTTAAATGGATTTGAAAATTCCTATCCTCACCAGATATCAGGCGGAATGCAGCAGAGGGCTTCACTCGCGCGGGCGCTTGTAGGTCACCCAAAAGTATTACTGCTTGACGAACCATTGGGCGCGCTCGATGCATTTACCAGAATGAATCTTCAGGACGAAATCTTACGAATTAAAAATGAAAATAACATGACAATGCTCATGGTAACTCACGATGTCGATGAAGCAATATATATGAGTGACAAAGTCGTTGTAATGAGCGCGCGCCCAAGTCGCGTCGAAGCCATTATCGACATAGAACTTCCGCGCCCGCGCGTTCGCGTTCAGGATGCGTTCACTCTTTACCGTAATAAAATTCTTGACGTATTAAACTACGGCGGAAAACTTCACGAAGCAGAATACAACATCTAAAAAATCAGGAGAAAGACTATGGCTTTACAAAATATATCGCTTGAAACAAAATGCATTCACTTAGAAAAAACTCCGGCACAACTGTCAGATAAACAAAGCGACAGCGCGTATAAAAATCCCTGCGGAAATCCAACGTCGTGTAAAAGTCCGTGCAAGCATTACGGTGCAGTAAGTTTTCCAATTTATCAGACAGCAACTTACGCTCATCCTGGAGTCGGAATGAGTACCGGTTTTGACTACAGCCGTCTTCAGAATCCGACACGCGAACAGCTTGAAAAAATTGTCTGCCAGCTCGAAGGTGGAATCGATGCCTTTGCTCTTTCAAGCGGAATGGCAGCCATTTCTCTTTTGATGGAACTATTTAATCCAGGCGATCATATAATTGCGGACAGCGATTTGTACGGAGGAACGATTCGACTTTTTGACAACGTTTCTGTAAAAAACGGAATTCAATTTACGCGCGTAAACTGTTCACAGGAAAACCTTGAACCACTTATAAAAGAAAACACCCGCGCACTTTATATCGAAACTCCGACAAACCCGATGATGAACATCACAGATATTGCAAAGGCTTCAGAAATTGCGCATCGGCATAATCTTCTTTTGATTGTCGACAATACATTCATGTCGCCATATTTTTTAAACCCGCTTGCACTTGGAGCCGATATTGTAGTTCATTCTGGAACAAAATATCTTGCAGGACACAACGATACTCTTGCAGGTTTTATAATCGTAAAAGACTCCAGCTTACAGGAGCGTCTTCGCTTTTTAATAAAGACAACTGGAGCAGGTCTTGCGCCGTTTGACTGCTGGCTTGTTTTACGTGGAATAAAAACTCTTGCCGTAAGAATGGAAAAAGCACAGGAGAATGCATTAAAAATTGCTGAATGGCTTAAAACTCAAAAGGCCGTAAAGCGTGTTTTGTATCCGGGACTAAAAGAACATCCAGGATATGAAATTCAAAAAAAGCAGTCACGTGGCTTTGGTGCAATGCTTACATTCCAGACAGACACAACAGAGCGTGCGTTTACAGCGCTTCGCCGCGTTAATCTGATTCAATATGCAGAAAGCCTTGGTGGAGTTGAAACTCTTATAACTTATCCGACAACACAGACTCATGCTGATGTTCCGGAAGAGATAAGATTAAAGAATGGAATTACTCCACAGACGCTGCGTCTTTCTGTTGGAATCGAAAATGCAGATGATCTGATTGCAGATTTAGAGCAGGCACTTAAAGATTAAATTATTTACAGCGCAATATAGTTGTGTTAGTATTTTTATATGAAAAAACTTACTTTTATCTTAATTAGCATTGCGCTGTTAATCGGCTGCTCAAAACAAAAGCAGGATTTGCATAAAGAAAATTCTACACAATTTCAAACTGCAACTACAAAAACTACAACTGTAGAAAACACAACGACCGAAACTAAAACCGTAGCTACAGAAATCCAAAATGTTTCAGAAGAATTTTCTTCAAATGATACTGAAAAAATTTTTGATACTTTACAACCTCTTGAAGTAAACAAAGAAAATCTTTCCGGTGACTGGTTTCTTTCAAACTATAGTGATGACTACATGAACTATTCACGACAGGTTTTAATTTTTAAAGACAGCGAATACATGAGTGGACTCTACGAAAGCAGCGCATGCAGTTTAGGAAAATACTCTATAAATAAAAATGAAATAACATATTTTGAAGAAGCGATTCCTTCTGATAATGATGAATTAGAAAAATCTGAAAATATTTATAAAGACACAGTCCTTGAATTGACTGACATCAAATTGACAATTCAATCACGTACAGATAAAAATTCTGACAGCGAGCCTCTTGTTTATTACAAATCAGTTCCTCTTAATTCAGACTCTAGCGATTCAGAGTGGATTCAATATATCAAAAAATATGGAAACAGAAAAATTTTAAATGAAGCGACTTTATTTATGTACGCAGTTTATTGCGGCAAAAACAACGTTGCTTTGTTTTTGATAAATTCCGGAGTAGACAAAAACGACAAAGATTGTTTTGGAAATAACGCTGCAGATTATTATCTTAAAAGCTATTATAGCGAAAAAATTTCAAGCGAAGTAAAAAAATTTTTAAGTGAATAAATTTACAAAAGAAAACTGATATAAATTTTAATTCAGGAGGTTCCTATGAACGAAACATTAAAAGTACTTGTAGAGCGCAGAAGCTGCCGCAAATTTAAAAGCCAGATGATCAGCAAAGATCAATTAGACGCAATCATCCGAGCCGGAACTTTTGCACCAACTGGAATGAACAAACAGACACCAATTATTATCGCCGTTACAAACAAAGAATTGCGCGATAAAATCAGCGAAGAAAACCGCAAAATAGGCGGCTGGAACGAAGGCTTTGATCCGTTCTATGGAGCTCCTGTAATTCTTATCGTCCTTGCAAACAAAGGCGAAAGCCCAAATTATATTTACGACGGCTCACTCGTAATGGGAAATTTGATGAACGCTGCACAGGCTCTTGGAGTTGGTTCAATCTGGATTCATCGTGCAAAAGAGGAATTTGAAAGCGACTTTGGAAAAAAGATTCTCTCTGATCTTGGAATCAAAGGTGACTTTGAAGGAATCGGTCACGTTGCCCTTGGCTACATCGATGAAGGCGGCGTAAAACCTGCCGCTCCACGAAAAGATAATTATGTATACTGGGTGGAATAAAATAAAGAACTGATACTTTCTTTTCTTACAAAGCGGCTGACTGCTTTAGCCGCTTTTTTTTTTACACCCTCACCACTTCATCGCACAATCTCAGCGCATCGCTATCGTGACTTACAAGAACAACTGTTTTTCCATGGTCAGCAAGATCGCGGAAAATTTTTATAATTTCCTCAGTTCTCTCTGAATCCACAGATTCTGTCGGCTCGTCGGCAAGAATGATTTTTGGATCATTGATAAGAGCGCGGGCAATTAAGACACGATGATTTTCGCCGCCAGAAAGTTCCCGCGGATAACACGAAGCAAGATGCGCGATGCCTAAATCTTTAAGCAACTTTATGGCGCGCTCTGTAATTGTTCTGTCGTCCCGGCGCGTGTATTTACTGCCGGAAATATATGACGGAAGCCTTACATTATCCAAGACCGTAAAGTTTTCTAAAAAACTCTGTTCCTGCGAGATAAAACCGATATTCTGATTTCTAAAAACAGCACTCTCTTTATCAGAAAGCGCACAGATATCAGTTCCGTCAATCTTAACGCTGCCACTGTCAGGCGCCTGAAGTCCCGCAATTATCGAAAGCAAAGTACTCTTTCCGACGCCGGACTTTCCCTGAATTCCTAAAAAACTTCCGTCATTTATCGTAAGATTAAAATCCTTAAATAAAGTCAATTTGCCGCGGGTGTTTGCCGGGCATCGCGGGCATTCAACATTTTGATTGGCGCGGGACATATCCGCGAGCCGCGCTTTTTCATGATTATGATTACCTCGTGAAGAGTCAAACGATTTATAAATATGTTCAACCTCTATCATTTATTTTGCCTCCCTGTAAATCTCAAGCGTTGCAATTTTTATCACGGTACTCATCGCACTTAATACGCAAGCTCCATTGAGAATTACAAAAACAGCAATCATCTGTAAAACAAATTCAAAAACATTTGGCAGACAAAACGGCACAGAAAGCTTTTGAGCAATAACATAATTAAAAGGAATTACTGCAAGAGCCGAAGTAAAAATTCCGACAAGCGCACCCGACGTTCCAATACTAAGTGCTTCGTTCAAAACAATTCTACTTAGCTTACCTTTATCAGCACCAAGAACCCTCAATATAGAAAACTCGCGGCGCCGCTCATACAGCGAAAGAGAAAACATCACTGTAAGAGATATCACAGTCACAATCAAAAACAAAATACTTATCAAATGCAAAAAGAACGTAAATCCGCTTATCTTATCAGTAAAAGTTTTTAAAAACTTTCCCTGCTGAATTATTTGAACACGCACATCCTTATCATTGTTTAACGATGCATTGATTTTTAATGCCGCAGTATTTGCATTCACTCCTTCATCAAGGCGCACAAAAACAGCGCTCGCTTTTTTTTCTACTTCTCCATCAGAAAGAAAACTAAATCCTTTAGAACGTGCATCACTAAAAATACTTTTTACAGTTTCAAGGCTTGCATAAACAGAGTTATCCATTCCGGTTCCGCTTTTTGCAAGTCGAGCAGTTACATTATGAATGCTGTCAAAAAAAGTCACAGTTCCATTTTTAACTTCAACATTTGAACCTGCAAAAATCTGTCCATCGTTAGAAGAATATTTTTGAATCCAGGGCTTAATCAAAAAATCACTTTCAGGATCAAAGCCGATTATCTGAACAGGAAAATCGCAGCAGCTTTCAGAAAGACTTGTAAGATAAAATTGACTTGTAACATTTTTTACACCTTCAATCTTTCTTACTTCTTCTTCAATACTTTTATCAAGATAAAAATAATTTGGTTCCCCAGAAAGTAAAACACTTTCAAACTTATGTTCATAGCCTTCCGGCACAATCATTAAATCTGCACCAATTCTTTCTTTAAATCCTTCTATTCCTTTTTTTATACTTGAAGTAAGAATAAAACTTAATGACAAAACTGCACCCGAAATTACAACCAGAAGAATCATCAAAAAACTTCGGAACATATTCTTTGATAAATTACTTACAGCTAGCGCTCTGGTAGAAAGAGATTTAATCATTATGACCCCTGGGTTAAATTTTTACTTTCGGTTTTGTTCAATACAAAAAAGCGAAGGTACTCAATTTTTTTTCAATTAAATTAATTTTCAGTTTTTATATTAATCAGTAAATCGACGATAGAAAATACAATAACTAAAATTCCAAACACAATAAGAACCGGACGTGTAACAGAATGGCAGTGCATCATTGGTTTAGCACATACACCAATTAATACAGATGGAATTAAAATAACGCCAGCTCCAATTGCTGCAATTGCAAAATCAAGACCAAAGCCTGTACCTCGCGCAAATCCTTCGGCCTTAAAACTTACAAATTCTTTTATAAATTGAACCACCGCAAAAACTGCAATTTCAATTCCAAGCAATAATTCAACCTGAGCAGTCCAGTGACATTTCATTACCTTTTCTCCAACATCACAAACTGCAGCAAAGGTAAATGGCGCAGCTGCAATCAAAACTCCAAGCACAAATAATAAAACCGCAATAATTTTCTTAATTTTTCTCATATCAGACTCCATAAATTATTAAAATCTTGTTATTACCTATTGATTTAGTAGGTATTATGTTATATATTATATTTAGCCTATTAAGTCAATAGGTAATAATATTTATTTTTATGAGGGAATTTTATGGCCTTTGATTTTGACACAGTTGTAAGCAGAAAAAACACATTTGCGGCAAAATATGATCTTGCAGCCGCCAGAAACAAACCGCTGGACGCCATAAGTCTTTGGGTTGCCGACATGGATTTCCCGACGGCGCCATGCATCACAGAAGTCCTCAAAGAACGTGCAGAACACGGCATTTTTGGTTACAGCCGTCCTGACTCGCGCTACTACGATGCAGTAAAAACCTGGTTTAAAAACCGTCACAATTTTACAATAGAAAGTGAATGGATTCTAAACGTACCTGGAGTCGTATACGCAATCGCCGCCGCAATCAGAACTTTCACAAAAGAAGGAGATGCTGTTCTTATTCAACGTCCGGTGTACTACCCTTTTTCAAATACAATTAATGCAAACAACCGCCGCCTTGTAAACAACGCACTCGTTTTTAAAAACGGACACTACGAGATTGACTTTGAAGACTTTGAAAAAAAGATTATCGAAGAAAACGTAAAGCTTTTTGTGTTCTGTTCTCCGCACAATCCCGGCGGACGTGTATGGACAAAAGATGAACTTAACAAGATTTCAAATATCTGTCTTAAACACAATGTAATTGTTGTCAGCGATGAAATTCATTCTGACATAACATTCGACAACCATACACATACAGTTTACGGCACACTCTCAGAACAGGCACTTCAAAACAGCATCATCTGCACAAGCCCAAGCAAAACCTTTAATCTTGCGGGACTGCAGTTTTCTAACATCATAATCGCAAATCCAAAAATCCGCGAAGAGTTTCAAAAAGAAATTGACCGCACCGGTTATGATGAACCAAGTCTTATGGGACTTGCAGCTGCAACCGTTGCTTACTCAAAGGGCGCAGAATGGTTTGATGAAGCAAAAAAATATATCTGGAATAATGTTCTGTTTACAGAAAAATATTTTAGCGAGCATTGTCCAAAAATACGCGTAATCAAACCAGAAGGCAGTTATCTTGTCTGGCTTGATTTTTCTGCCTTTACAAATTTAAGCGATACAGAAATCTCTAAAAAAGTTTTACGAGACGCAAAAGTCTGGCTTGATTATGGAAAAATGTTTGGACCTGAAGGTGAAAAATTTCAGAGAATAAATGTTGCAACACCAAGGACAATTTTGCAAAAAGCATTAGAACAGATTTCAAAGGAGTTTAAGGATGTATAAAATTTCTACACGCGGTCAGTACGCACTTTTAATCATGGAAGATTTAGCATCTAACCAGAACGATAAATATGTTCCATTGAAACTATTATCACACAGAAGAAATCTCTCTGTAAAATATCTGGAGCAGATTTTAATTCACTTAAGCAAAGCAGGTCTTGTAACAGGCTCACGCGGAATAAGCGGCGGCTACAAACTGAGCAAAAATGCAAACGACTACACGGTCGGCGAAATCCTCCGCGTAATGGAAGGCGACTTAAGTCCGCAGGGAACTTTTGAAACAAACACAATCGTTTCTGAAGGTAACAAAAGATTTTGGAAAAACTTTGAATCAAAAATCAACGACTATGTAGATTCCGTAACGCTCGACAAACTCGCAAAGACAACTTCGGAATTTGTCGGTTACGAATATTGCATCTAAAAGCCGCGGTTATCACGCCGCGAATTCCGGTCTTTTTTCTCAGACATTTACCCGGATTTTAATTTTTACCGAACACCTTTTTAATGCGTTCAAGCGCTTCTATTGTACGCTCACGGCTTCCAAAGCCGGTTAAGCGTAAATAACCTTCACCCATTTTTCCAAAGCCGCTTCCCGGAGTTCCGACAACATTACACTTTTCCAAAAGCTCATCAAAGAATGACCAGCTTGTAAACCCTTCAGGAATTTTCAACCATACATATGGTGAATACTCTCCTCCAAAGGCCTTAAAACCTGCAGCCGTAACCCCTTCTAAAATCAGGCGGGCGTTTTCACGATAAAACGAAAGATTTTCCAAAATCTGTTTTTGCCCTTCTTCTGAATAAACTGCCTCTGCCGCCTTCTGTGTAACATAAGAAACACCATTAAATTTTGTCGACTGTCTTCTGAACCAAAGTGCATTCAACTCTGTTCCATCAAAAACAAGATCGTGCGGAACAACAGTATAACCGCATCTAAGACCGGTAAAGCCCGCCGTCTTTGAAAAAGACCTCAATTCAATTGCGCAGGATTTTGCACCTTCAATCTCGTAAATCGATTTTGGAAACTTTCCATCCTGAATAAATGCTTCGTATGCAGAATCATACAAAATTACGCTGTGATTTTTATTTGCATAATCCACCCATTTTTTAAGATATTCTTTTGAAGCAACCGCTCCAGTCGGATTATTTGGAAAACAAAGATAAATAATATCTGCAACCTTATCCTCTTCTGCAGGAAGCTCCGGCAAAAATCCATTTTCTTCTGAACACGGCATTATAATAATATTGTTCTTTCGACCGTTCATAATATTTGTATCAACATAAACCGGATAAACAGGATCACAAATCGCAACCGTATTATCAACAGAAAAAATATCACCAATATTTCCGCAGTCAGATTTTGCACCGTCCGAAAGGAATATTTCATCAAGCTGTAAATCAATTCCGCGTTTTGTGTAATCACACTCAAGAATCTTTTCACGGATAAAATCATAGCCCTGTTCAGGCGGATAACCGCGGAATGTTTTTTCATCTGCCATCTCATCAACGGCCTTATGCATTGCATCAATTACCGCAGGACAAATCGGGCGCGTTACATCTCCAATAGAAAGCTTTATAACATCAGAGCCCGGATGTGCTGCAACATACTCGCGCGTTTTTCTGTTCACTGTAGAAAAAAGATAACTCTGCTCAAGATCCAAAAAGTTTTTATTAATCTTCATATTTTGCTCCACAATAATTTTTCTTATTTAACAAAGCACTCATGCTTAGACAAGCCCGCGCACGAGTTTTTATTTATAAATCAATTTCTCCGGTAAATGAATACTCCGCAGGCCCGCTCATAAAAACGCTGTCGTCTTCTTTTCCGCTCCACTCAATCTGTAAGTCACCTCCCAAAAGATGCACCGTAATCTTTTGCCCAGCGTCAACCAATCCGTTCAAGATTGCCGCAACAACAGTAGCGCAGGTTCCCGTTCCACAGGCAAGAGTCTCTCCAGTACCGCGTTCCCACACGCGCATCCAGATTGTATGACGGTCTTCCACATACGCAAACTCAGTATTTGTCCTCTCCGGAAAAAACGAATCGTTTTCAAAAAGCGGACCGACTTCACACACCGCAAAGTCCGAAGGCTTTTTATCAATGAATACAACCGCATGAGGATTTCCCATCGAAACGCAGGTAACTTTATATTCAGTTCCACCAATTTTTATCGGATGCTGAATAACACGCGAACCAGATGCAAGAATGGCAGAGCCAGAATCGTTGGGAGCGCAGGCTTTACCAGCTATAGATTTATCCGTTACCCTTACAGGAATTTTTTCTGCTTCTAAAATCGGGCGCTCCATATCAACACAAAGCCGTGTAACCTTTTCACCTCGTTCGCCTTCAAGCACTTTTAAAACCTTAACAGCACCCATCGATTCAACCGTAAACTCACGACCTTTTGTATAACCTGCATCGTAAATAAATTTTCCAACACAGCGGATTCCGTTACCGCACATCTGACTCCGGCTGCCGTCAGCATTGTACATTACCATTTCAAAATCAGCTTTCGTTCCTTTTTTAATTATGATAATTCCATCACCGCCAATTCCAAAATGTCTGTC
>JAILNY010000014.1 GCA_024691105.1 Treponema sp.
ACGTTTGTAACCCACTAATTCGCTAAGATCTATTCTACGATTCAATTGTGCTATATTATCACTACTTTCTCTTAAATCAGATGTTATGCGAAGATAATCTGTCTTTTTTGTCATCACAAAAGTACATGTATTTCTCTGGAATTCTTCCCAACTAAATTCATCAAAATCTTCATCATCAAAATCACGTAATGTTTGCTTTTCATTATCTCTATCATTTCGGCCAATATAAATGCATCGATTCAGCTCACATTCAGAACCGCTATCATCCATATTGCAATACAACTGTGTAAATCCATTCCAAACAGTTACAGGCTTCATCTGAACATAAATTCGTTTTTCATACACAGAAACCGGGGCACAGTGCTCCTTTGTAATACTTACTTTAATTGTATGGTAAGAATTGTCAGAAGTATCTGTCTTTTCATCGGACAAAACCATTTTGTCTATATCAGTAGAAACAGGGTCTGCACCATCAACAATTATTTCCATAGTTTTCCCAGAGCCCTTATAAGTATTTGTGACACTTAAAGATCGTAACTGCCTGTAAGTGTAAGATTTTCTTTTTCGGTTGTATCTGCAAGTTTTGCGCGTAAAGTTATAGTTGTTTTGTCAGAAGAAAGTGTTGCAGTTTTTTGAGTTGCAACTTCATCGCCGTTTGAATCAAGAATAGAAAAACGAGGGCCTGTCTCATCAGTAATTATAATTTCATAACTTTGCGGATTTGCAAGATAGACATTTATTTCAAACGGATCCGCAGCTGCAAGATTTGGTTTTCCACTGAGTTCAACGCACGCAGTCATCGGCTCACACTTTCCGAGCATTACTGTCTGCGACCAGTATTCGAGATAAGAACTTACCCTAATATCCCAAGGGCGCGGGCGTTCCAGACAGCCTGGCAGGCGTTATTTGCATCCAGTTTTAAATAGATATTTTTTAAGTGATATTTTACGGTGTTCTCGGTTATAAAAAAGCATTCAGAAATTTCTTCTTTACTCTTTCCCTGTTCAACAAATTTTAAAATTCCAATTTCGGTCTGGGAAAATTCAACATTCTTATTATAAACTGTCTTAAGATACATCGGATGATTTAAGGCCATAGAACGTGCAATCTGAATCAGGCTCTTTAAAAAATAATCTTCACCCTTCAGCTTCATATAATCAATCAAGAGATTTAAAATTGCCGCACCCTCATCCCCTATAAGCCTGTAGTAACCGTGAACCTTTGCATTTTTTACAGCGTGCTCAAGATACTCAAAAGCCTGTTCTTTTTTTTCTGCACGGTAGAAGGTAATCGCTAAAAGCATATCAATTTCGCATAAATCCATGTGGCGTTTGCCTTCTATCAAAAGAGGCCTTAGACGTTCGGCAAGAGCAATTACGGCTTCGTATTTTTTTGTTACAATGTAGCAGCGCATTTTTACCATGTAGCGGTAAAGATCAAGCATACAAAATTCGGCATATTCATCCGGAGCCTTATCTTTAAGCCATTTTGAAATTTGAACAAAATCATTTTCATATAAAGCGCCGACAACTTCTGCCGCATCAATGTTATACGAAAATTCAGCCTGCCCTTCTTTTTTAACAAAGTTTCTGATATCCTTAATATAGCTTGACGCTTTTACAAGCTTGCCGTTTGCTAAAAGAATTTTTGACTGAAGATAAAGCGCAACAAACAATAATCGTCTTTGAGTTGGCGTATCAAATTCTTTTATCGTACGGCTTACAAGAACCTCTGCGTCAAAAAGTCTGTCGCGCTGATAATTATATTCTGCAATACAAAGATTATAAATTGAAGACCCCGTTGCATCTGCATAAAGATAATTTACATCTTCAGTAAAAATTTTCTTATGATTTTTTATATATGGGGCAACACGCGTAAAATCATTTGCTCCATTTAAAATAGAAGGACGACCTGCGGTAAGAACAACATGCCCAATCGAGATTTTATTTTTTTTAAGATATCTGATTGTATCAACAAATTTTCTTAAGGTTACTTCCGGATGAACAAGGGTCATTGAAAGATTATAAAAACTGTTTTCCGGGAATACATTAATAACATCCCAGGCCTTTTTAAGTTCACCATCCATGACAAGATTTACAAAGATTCCGCAATAGCAAACCGGGTGCTCTTTTAAATCCTGCTCTGTAAGTGAATAATAATACTGTCTGTCACGCCATGCTCCGATTAAAAAATAATCGGTCATTGTTCTGCGCAGTCTGTCTTCAAGCTCCTGTGCAGAAGGCCGTTCCTGCTCCGTCTGAACTTTATTCATTAGTATTAATTTTAATGCATTTTTTTTATACTGTCGAATTCTTTTCATAACTGCAACTTTTTACTATAATATTATCAATTTTATATCGCGGCACTAATGCGCTCTACCGCGCTGTCTGCCGCCTGCACATCAGGAGTTGTATATGTCAAAATATCCGTTTTCCGAGATAGAGCCAAAATGGCAGAAGTATTGGGACGAACACAAAACTTTTAAGGTAACAGAGGATGAAAAATTCCCTGCAGACAAACGTATGTATGTACTGGACATGTTTCCTTATCCAAGTGCAGCAGGCCTTCACGTTGGCCATCCTGAAGGTTATACCGCAACAGATATTTACTGCCGTTACCTTCGCATGAACGGTTACAACGTTCTCCATCCAATGGGATATGACGCTTTTGGTCTTCCGGCAGAAAACTATGCAATCAAGACTGGAACACATCCAAAAACAACTACAAACGCAAATATCGAGCACTTTACACAGCAGATTAAGTCGCTCGGCTTTAGCTACGACTGGGACCGCTGTGTATCAACTTGTGAGCCGGACTACTACAAATGGACACAGTGGATTTTCCTCCAGCTCTATAAGAAGGGACTGGCATACGAAGCTTTGACTCCAATCAACTGGTGTCCTTCTTGTATGACAGGTCTTGCAAACGAAGAAGTAAAAGACGGAAAGTGTGACCGCTGTGGCGCAGAAGTAACTCACAAGACAATCCGCCAGTGGATTTTGAAGATTACTGATTATGCAGACCGCCTTGATGCAGACCTCGAAGGCCTTGACTGGCCAGAAAGCGTAAAAGCAATGCAGCACAACTGGATTGGAAAATCAACTGGTGCTGAAGTTACCTTTACTGTAGCAGACAAAGACGGAAAGCCAACATCAAATAAATTGACTGTTTACACAACCCGCTGTGATACACTCTTCGGTGCAACTTACATGGTTGTATCTCCAGAGCACAAAATCATTCCTGAAATCACAACACCAGAACAGGCTGATGCAGTAAAAGCTTATCAGGAAGCCGCTGCAAAGAAATCTGACCTCGAGAGAACAGACCTTGCAAAAGACAAGACTGGTGTATTCTCTGGAAGCTATGCAATTAACCCTGTAAACGGAAAACTCATTCCTATCTGGATTGCAGACTACGTTTTGATTTCTTACGGTACTGGTGCAATTATGGCCGTTCCTGCTCACGATGACCGCGACTGGGAATTTGCTAAGAAGTTCAATCTTCCAATCATCGAAGTTTTGAAATCAGAAGTTGATGTACAGCAGCAGGCATGGACTCAGGACGGAATCCACGTAAACTCTGAGTTCCTCGACGGTCTTAACAAGGCTGACGCTATCGCAAAGATGCTTGAGTTCCTTGAAGAAAAGAAAATCGGCCGCAAGGCTATCAACTATAAACTCCGCGACTGGGTATACAGCCGTCAGCGCTACTGGGGTGAACCAATTCCTCTGGTACACTGTCCTGACTGTGGAACAGTACCGGTTCCGGAAGAAGAGCTTCCATTAAAGCTTCCTGAG
>JAILNY010000017.1 GCA_024691105.1 Treponema sp.
GATGTCAGGCTTTTGTAAAAGTAGACGGCACAAAGCAACACGACGGCGTTCACCACCGGAGAGGACATCAACAACCTGATCGGCCGGAGGACAACGGAGCGCGTCCATAGCAAGTTCAAGATTATTATCAAGATTCCATGCGTCCGCTAAATCAAGCTTTTCCTGAATCTCTGCCTGACGCGCACAAAGTTTATCAAAATCTGCATCCGGGTCACCGAATGCTTCGTTTACTTTATCAAATTCTGCAAGAAGATCTGTAATAGGTTTGACACCTTCTTTTACGACTTCCATTACGGTTTTGCCGGCTTCAAGCTGAGGCTCCTGTTCGAGATAACCGATTGTGTATCCCGGCGCAAGGGAAGTCTCGCCGGTAAAGTCCTTGTCGATTCCCGCAAGAATCTTAAACAGGCTCGATTTACCCGAACCGTTAGGACCGATGACGCCAATCTTTGCGCCATAGTAATATGAAATGCCAATGTTTTTAAGAACGACCTTTGTTCCGTACGCACGGCTTACGTCGTTCATTGTGTAAATAATTTTTTTATCATCAAATGTCTTTGCCATGCATACAGTTTATAGGAAATAGTGAATGAATTCTAGTTGCGCAGAAACACGGGCTGCATTAAACTTTGAGTTATGAAAAGAATTTTATCTGTTTTATGTGCGGCAATTTTTTTTGTCGGAGTAATTGGAGCTCAGAGCGGGAATTTAAAATCGGGCGACATGTCGGCTGGAGTACAGGAGACAACAGGTTCTGGTGATGAAGAACAGGACGAGATTAATTCGCAGGAAGATGTTTATAAGAATTATCCGAGAATAACTTTCTGGACTTTTAATGATGATATTCTTAAGGCTACTGAAAATCCGGTTATTTTAAATTCAATGCGTATTTATATCGAAAACGTTAAGTTTGAGTATCCTGAATTTAATACAGAGCTTGAAAAGCAATTTAACAGCGGAAGTACAACTCCGGATGTTTTTTTGCTTGAAGAAGGAAATATCCGCACATTTGTTGGCCAGAAAACAGATAATCTTTTGGATTTAACAGATTTGTATGATGAGATAAAGGGCAAGCTGTTTGCCTATCCGCAAAAGATGGCGACAAAAGACGGTCGCGTTTATGCAATCGGCTGGCAGGTAACTCCTGGTGCCATTTGTTACAGAAAGAGTCTTGCGCGAAAATATTTAAAGACAGATGATCCAGAAAAGGTTCAGGAATTTTTTTCGGATTGGGATAAATATCTTGAGACTGCAAAAATCCTGCGTGTAAAATCAAAGGGACGCTGTTATGTAAATGCAAGTTCATCAGATATAGATGTTCCTTTTTCTTTTGCGCGAAAAGGACCATGGATTGTTGACGGGAAAGTTTGTATCGACCCTGATCTTGAAAAACAGATGGATGTTGCGCGTGCTTTAGTTCGTCGTAATTATACTCCGAATTATGAGATGTGGGGCGATTTTTGGTTTGAAGGAATGTCGGGCCGCCTTATGGATTCAACTGACCAGCCGATAGAAATTTTCTGCTATTTTTTTCCAAACTGGGGCTCTTATATGTTAAAGGGAATTGCGCCAGAGACAGAAGGCGACTGGGGAGTGATTCAGGGGCCACAGGCGTATAACTGGGGCGGAACCTGGTTTGCGGTAAATAAAAATTCTGAAAAGCCCGAAGAGGCAAAGCAGTTTATCAGATTTATGTGTGCTGATGATGATTTTTGCGGTCTGTGGATAAAGTTCAGCGGGGATTTGATTTCTAATAAAGATATGGCGAAAGATTTAAGTAATTATCAGGAAAATGCAGATTTTATGAAAGGAATTTCGTCGAGCGATTTTATTCAGTTTATTGATTCTGTTAATGTTGTTGAATGTGGTGAATTTGATAAAGAGCTGAATGAGCTTTGGGCTCTTGCCGTAAAAAAATATGCCGGTGATGAAATGTCGCGTTCTGAAGCGATTGAATGGTTTAAAAAAAATGCGACATCCCTTTTGGAACGACGCACAGATAAATAAATTGAAAAATAAATTCAGATAAAAAAAGCCCGCGGTTTTGAAAATCAAATCGCGGGCTTAATTATATTCAACAAAAATTATTTTTCAGAAAGGTATCCAACGATAGACAAAACCCAACCTGCAAGAATTGTGTAAAAACCAACTCTTGCGCACTTAAGGAATCCCCTAGCGATTGTCTTGTACATGATGTTCTGATTGAATCCGATTACAAGAATAATTCCACCTGCAATAGAAATAATAATTGCAAGCATCTTCATCATCTTCTGCGGACCAAGTGCAATAAAGCATTCAACTAAACCAAGAACGCCGCCAATAAAAATAAAAAGCGCACCACAAGTTACAAATCCGCCT
The DNA here is from genome assembly GCA_024691105.1 of Treponema sp. Lineage (GTDB taxonomy): Bacteria > Spirochaetota > Spirochaetia > Treponematales > Treponemataceae > Treponema_D. The sequence continues at coordinate 2,359 of JAILNY010000017.1, forward strand.
TTTGATGTGATATAACTGAATCCGTTTGTCTTAGTTAAATCAGCAAACCATCCGCCACCCATTGCAAACATTGGAAGACAAAATCCAACAACGATACATGCCATACCGATAAGATACAACAAATTAAAACTTGCTTTTTTAGCCATAAAAATCCTCCTGTGACTAAAGCTCTTATTTATAACAGTTCCAGCCAGTAGCCTTGATACCTTCAACCCAGCGTGCAGCGTATTTTTTTGCACCTTCAAGGTCGTGGTCGCGGTAGTTACCGCATTCAGCTTCTGTTGTTGCAGGAACTGGTTTATCCCAAACTGCAACCTTGCTTAATACATTTACAAGATGATTTGCGATTTCTTCCTCTGTTCTATCGCCCCAGACTGTAAAATAAAATCCAGTGCGGCAACCCATAGGACTTAAGTCGATGACACCTTCCATTTCATCGCGGATGTATTCTGCCATCAAATGTTCAAGTGTGTGAATTGCTCCTGTTGTCATAAACTCTTTGTTTGGCTGACAAAAACGGATATCAAACTTTGTAACGATGTCACCTTTTTCGCCGACTTTTTTTGCAGCAAGGCGGACAAATGGTGCTGTTACTTTTGTGTGATCAAGATTGAATGAATCTACGTTGTACTTTTTTTCCATAATTCAAAACTCCTTAATAGTTTTATGTTTTTGTGGCACCATTTTTTTTGATGCCGCAGCGTGAATTAAATTTTTTCTACAAGTTTTTCAACAAAGCCTGCACTCATTGCGGCGCATGTGTCTTCGTTAAAGTCATATGTATTGATTGCAGAATCGTCTGCGCAATCTGACATACATCGGATGATTACAAAAGGAACATTGTTTAACGAACAGGCATGAGCGATAGCAGCGCCTTCCATTTCGACACAGGCAGGAGCAAAGGCAGAAACGATGTCTTCTTTTATAGCTTTGTCGGCAATGAACTGATCACCTGAAGCGATGCGGCCTTTTACGATTTTATGGTCTTTTGCAAATTCTGTTTCGCCAAATACTTTTAAGGCAAGGTCAGCAAGCTGCTGGTCGGCTGTAAAATTGATGTGTTCAAAGCCTGGAACCTGGCCGCGTTTGTAACCAAAAATGCGGACATCAAAATCATGATAAACAGCGTCTTCTGATACAACAAAATCAAAGACCCCAAGACCTTTTCCCATTGCACCGGCAATTCCTGTATTGATGATTTTATTTACGCCAAACTTCATGCACAAAAGCTGAGCCCTTAATGCAGCATTAACTTTGCCAACTCCGCATTGAACAATAACAACTTCTTTGCCGCAAAGTTTTCCACAGTAAAACTCAGCATTTCCGACTTTTTCTATTTTTGGATTTTCAAGCTTTTCGAACAGTGATTTTACTTCGCGCTCCATCGCACCAATAATACCGATTTTCATATTCACCTCATAAATAAGTATATAGGTTTTGTGAATTTTGGAAAAGTGGAAAGGGGAGCAATTCGCACGCAAGGAGTGCGGCGTATGAATGGTGTGGAAGTATTGCAAGTGTAGCGTGGATGTGGTGTAGCGTGTGCGAAATACCGTATTATTTGCGAAATAGCGTAAAAAAACGAAGAAAAACGCGAGAATTCACGAAATTTTGCAAAAAAAATCAAAAAAAAGTGCAAAAAGTACTTGAACATAATCTCATTATAGTATATTCTACCATTAAGCAGCAAACAATTTGTTTTTCAAAAAGGACCGCTTTCCTTCCTCCTACTGCGGTCCTTTTTTTTTCATGTAAGTAAGTTCCTACGAGCCCGCCCTCCTACGGCGGGTCTTTTTTTGCCCTGAGAGTATTTTCGTAGTTAGAATACATTTTTTCGCACTAAATTTTCCATGATAATTATATCTGTTTTTGAATGCAAAGGATGGCCCTGATTGTCCTGCAATTCCACTTTTGATAAATGATAAATAGAAAAATTATGATATAATTATTAAAAAATGGAAAACATAATTCTGAATACCTGGATAGAAATAAAAAGTAGTCTCAAGGTTCGTCTGCTGATAAAGCCAGACGAAAATGGACGCATCAGTAAAAAAGGACTGGTAGTAAAGGGGCGCCAGGTTTTCGATAATTCTGGAAAATCCCTGGATTTTGGGGACGCTTATCCTATCACCACCGACCATGGTAAACTGATGATTACAAAGCAATTTATAAAGAGCTGGCTATAGGAAACAATATGGACAGAGAATGGTCAAATAAAAACAAAAAGATGCAGGCCCTCATTTCGAAGGAAGCGACTTTTACAGATGGAATAAAAGTTCTTTTCGAACTTCGTGCCGAGATTTTTGAACAGATAACATCTATTGTAAAAACTTTTCCGCCGATGGCTTTTTATCATATACCATTTGGGGTAGGGAAAGGGTCACAGCATACGTCTCTTGCCTGGTCGCTCTGGCATCTTTTCCGAATAGAAGATATTGTTGTGCATACGCTGATTTTGAAGGACCAGCAGATCCTTTTTAAGGATGGTTGGTTAGATAAAACTAACAGCTCGATTATTACAACTGCCAACGAACTTGATGGCGACGCGATGATTGAGTTTTCAAAGACGCTGAACATCAAATCAACTTATGAATACTGCAAGGCTGTGATGGAGTCTACAAATGAAATGCTGGCAGGTTTGCAGTTTGCGGACTTGAAGAAAAGCTTAACGGATGAAGACAGGATACGGCTTGTCGCCAGCAAATGTGTGAGCCCAGACGAAAGCTCCGCCTGGCTGATTGACTACTGGTGTGGTAAAAATATCAAAGGACTGATTCAAATGCCTTTGTCCCGCCACTGGATTATGCATGTAGAAGCAATGAGGCGCATTAAAAACAAGCTGTGCCAGCAGGCAAAAAAAGGTGTTGATCAGATTGCCTATTGCGGGCTTTCCTGCACACACTGCTTCCTGACTGCCTGGTGTGGTTCTTGCAGAACAATTTACAATACCTGTTCTTTGTTTAACAATCCTTTTACCGTATCTCCGTGGCGCTTTTCATCATTTTTTACGCTTTCAACATCCGGGAACTTTTCGGCTACCGGTGCATAATTTTTTACGGCAGCATATTCGCCCTGTGCAATTGCGGGATACAAAATCCATCTTGGGAAAATGCGGTAGAGTAGAGGAAGTAGGATTTCTTTTGTGTGCTTTGGAGTAAGTTCTGTTTGAGTCAGCTTATGAAAAACTGATGCGTGGTGGCCTTCTTCCTTTGCAAGTTGACGGAAGGTGTCCTTGTCCTTCTGGTGTTTTGCAACTTGAGCCAGAGCGTTGTACATGAGAACGGCATCCAGTTCTCCCTGCTGGGCTTTGAGCAGAATCTTCATATCTTTTTTGCTGATTTCCATAAAATTTCCTTACGAGGGCATTTTAGCATAAAACTGGATTTTATTCAGTGCTTTGAGGGGACTTTTCTGTTATAATTGAATTGAGGTTTCAGAATGAAAGACGGCAAGCTTCCAAATCCAATGACAATTCATCCTATAGCTGGTTATGACAAAGAGATTTATGTAAAACCCACTCTTAAGAATCCAAACATTATCGTTGGTGATTTTACTTATATTGCAGATTCCGATTTTGAAAGTCATGTGAATCATCTTTATGAATGGAACGGTGACAAGCTGATTATCGGGAAGTTTTGTCAGATTGCAGCGGGTGTGGAATTCGTTATGAATGGAGCGAATCATCAGATGAATGCAGTTTCAACTTTTCCTTTCTACACGCTGGAGGGCT
>JAILNY010000037.1 GCA_024691105.1 Treponema sp.
CAATTTCTTGATATTCAATTCATTTTCTTTTACTGCAGTCTGCCAGGTGATTACGCCGCTTTCGTAAGATGCCATTGTGGCTCTCATATTCTGAATCATTGCTACGTTAAAGCTGAACGAAATAGAAAGGTTTCCCATTGCGGTCCAGTGCATTGATTCTGTTTCTGAGACAGGATTCATGTTGGCAGCGGCCGTCGCAAATGCCGGGTTGAACGAACCAAGCGCGCCATACAACGCTTTATTTGCCTCAATCGTTGAGTTAGCCGACTTTATTGATGACGACACATCATTTGCTCTTGCCAATGCTCCTGTAAGCTGAACTGTCGGTAAAAAAGTATTCCATGCAGTATTCTTTTTCCACTTTGCAAGCTCAAGATCTATCTGTGCAGTCTTAAGACTAAAGCTGTGTTCTGCAGAATAGGCAACTGCCTCATCAACTGTAAGAACCACAACCGGCTCTTTTTTCTCTTCTGCAGTTTCCTGTGCAGGCTGCTGTGCAACCGCTTCTGCTTCCTGCGAAAAAACCGAAACTGTCATAAAAAGACATGCAGCAAACAAAACAGTCTTTTTACATAATTGTTTTAACTTAAAAATTTTCATACACTCCTCAATTTTTTTTTATATTGTTATTCCAATTCCGCCCTCAATTAAGTTAAACAATTCGTTAACGTAATCAAGATCAGCTGTAATTTGTTCAAAGCGATTTTCATCAAAATAAATTCTTAAGGAACCAATAACAGAAGAAGCCCATCCGACAAGCACCCGGGAGTTTATCCCAATTTCTTTTTCTATCTCTTTTTTAAACACTTCAAAGAGCTGTTCTGTTACCTGAGAATGCTCTTCTATTGATTTTCGTTCAAATTTAAAACCCTTTTGCGATGACCAGTAATGAATCATAATTACAAACGGACGCTTTTCAAGATAATTTTTTTCTGTCCGCAAAATCACATAAACAATTTCATCAAGCGATTTTGCCTTTTTTGTATTTTCATTAATCATCTTCATCGCACAGATAATTTCCTGCGAAAGCATCTTCATTATAAAATCTTCTTTATTATTAAAGAACGCATACAGGCTGCTCTTAGAAAGATTCAGTTTTTCAGTTATCTTTTCTACGGTAATGCCCTCTATTCCATTTTCGGCAAAAACCTCGGCAAACACCTTAAAAAAGCGTGAATCTTCGTTTTCAAAATCCCTGCTGATTTCGCAAATCTCATCCAGCTCTTTTTTTCGTTTTTCTTCAAGCTGAATTTTTCCATTACGAATTCCGTTCCACAAAAGCTTTGTCACTTTATCCGTAAATTCCTTTTCAGAGGGAACTTTTTCACCAGCATCCTTTAAACAGCGATATCGCATTATAAAAAAGACAATTCCCTGCACACAAAAATACGCCCTGAAAAATCTCAGCGGAGAACGTGCTGTCTTATAACTTTCAGAAAATTTAACACCGCGTGCAGAAAACGCATCCAGCAAAAAAAGGCCCGTCGCCTGACTGCTATTTTTTATCAAAAAGAAAAAGTCCAGATAACCTCGATTTTCAAGAAAAAACTTGCACACCTCGTCTATAATTTCCCGGAACTCTTCAAACGTACACTTTCTGTAAGGCTCGGCCGAAAAGAAATAATCCTTTTCTCTAAATGGAGCGGCTATTTTATCAAGCATTACGTTTTCCATCTCGGCCAAAAGAGAGTCTTTGTTTTTAAAATGCCTGAAGATTGCGGTCTTAGAAATTCCTACCCTTGCAGCAATCTTAGAAAGAGAGAACATTGAATTTTTTTCTTCATCACACAGGCAAAAAGCTTCGTCGATAATCTTTTGCCGCGTATTATGCTTAACACACATATTCTTGTTACCGAATGTTCAGTAACAAGAATATAATAATATTTTTCTATAAGGTCAACAGTTTTTAAAGAATTTCGAGTTTATTCAAAAAATCAACCTTATTCGCAGTAACAGAATTGAGTAAAAAACAGCACATAATTGTATATTCTGTTTCGAATTTCATAATTCATATTGAGCTTAGAAAAATTCATATAAATATGCATTATATAAAGTTTGTTTGTCTCTTTTTTGTACATTACAGTAACAAAATCTCCAGCCACAATTTCCGGAATAAACTGATCCGACCCGATACCGTAACCGACATAGTAATTATCAACTCCACAAGTTTCTAGAACTTCACCTTTTGAAAGTTCCCAAAAATGCCAGTCATCTCCGTAGTGCTCTGCAAACTGCATAATACCGGACGCCTTTATGACTTCTTCTTTGCCCTTAATCTCGCCAACATTTTCAATTTCTTCAAAGCTTATATAAATTGAATTTGTATCGCCGCCAGCGAAAAAATATTTTCGGGCATTAACAGCTTCACCCTCTTTAGGATCTAACTGAAGAACAGACCAGTCTGCATTAAAAAACAACGTTCCAAACTCATCGTTAAACGGCTTAATCTCTGTAATATCATAAAGTGTAATATTTTCGTCATACTCTGCATCATTCTGCAAAAGTGAACCGTATACAAAAATACTTCTTTCATGGCCCTCGCCGCCGATTTTTTTCTCAGTTGAATTTATTTTTTTAAGCAGAGCCTTTTCAAACGACCGATTTTTAAGTCCGTGCTTTTCAATATGTTCAGCAATCTGCTTTTGAATTTTCGGATTATTCGTGTTTCTAAAAAAGGTCTCAAAATACATCGAAAGAAACTCATCCCTTCCGACCATCTCTTCATACAACGACGCTAACATGCCGTCATCAATTTCTAGCTCATCGTTTTCATAATTTTTTAATTGCTGCCAGGTCCAGATAAAAGACCTGAGCTCATCAGTTCCAAGAACGTAAAAACTGTCAGTAAAATCAGATCTCGTAAACACATCCTGAGCCGCATCATCTTCTGACGTTTCATCAGAACCAGAATTTTTCTTTGCGGCTATTTCTTCATCTGACAAAAGTCTCATTGTAATCAGATGACTTATATCCTTAACCTGATAGTCAATAAATTGAAAAACACCGTCCGGAGAAAAAGTTTCTATGCCATCATTTTTTGAAGGCTTTTTTGAAAAATTCATTCCCGCAACAATTACCCACTGATTAGGTGCAACAGGATTGTTTCCAGTCTGTGCAATAACAACATAAGATTCTTCAGCGTTTTTTATTTCAACCAGCTTCTTTAAAATAACATCACTTTCTGTGTAGTTATTAATTTCTGCTTCAGATTTCATCAATTTAATTACGTCATGTACTTTCTGCTCTCTGAACGTTGCCTGATACTGACCATTCACTTCTGAAAAATCAAAAGCATCCTCGGTGTTCATCATGCTCATTGTGACCCGAGGAAACAAAGTCTTTATAGAATTATAAAAGCAGAAAAAAACATTTCCAAAATTCCCCATAGTCGTTGGACTATATTTAAACTCTATAGCGCCATGTTCACGCAAAAGTTTTCTAGTCTTTTCTGCTCGTTCAAAAGCCTTAGAATCAATCTTTTGTTCTGAATAATATTTAAAAGTGCTGAACTGAGTCGCTTCAATTGGAGTCAATCCTGTTATAGAATTCTTTCTATTTACATCAATCTTGTAATTTAATAAAACCTCAAGCTTTTCATAGGAACACGAATAAGCAAGAATATAAACAAGCGAAACATTATTTTCTACAGGAACATCAAAATCAAATCCCTTTGAATCCAACAGTGTGCAGGCTTTCTTAAAGTCAGCAGGATTAAAATACGCAAGCGCAATCTGAACATTCATGCCCGCTTCATTTTTTTCAGAAAGCGAGCTTCCTTTTTTTACAAGCTTTTCAAAAGTCTTGTAATCCTGATTCTTTGCCGCATCAATCAACGGCGTCGCAAATAAAGCGCCGACTGCACAAACAAGCACCATTAAAAATGCAAAGAATGTTTTTTTCATTCTATTTTCCTCTACTTTTCCTCTTTTGTTTCGCAGACCTTTATCGTCTTTTGAGCAAAATATGTCTCATAAAAAAGATCATTTAAAATATATTTACCCGGAAGAATAAGCTCCCCGTCCTTAGTTTTTAATTTTATATCCATCCTAAGCCCTTTTCTAATAACTTTTTCACCATCTTCAACGTCAGAAAACGGGATGAACTTTTCTACGGTATGAATTCCATCTTTATCGATATATTCATTTTTTGCCGCATACCTTGCTTTTTTAGTATGAGTTTTAATGAATACAACCAGACCATAAATTACTAAAACGCCTACTAATAATACGAATGTCATAAAGTATAAGTATTCTTTTTCTTGGAACATCTCCAAAATAACAAAGTAAAAACCAGCTGCTAAAAAAAGTAAACCAAAAATCCTAAATACCAAAAATTTACGGTAATAATCGATATATTTTTTATGATAATAGCGTTTTGAATTTTCTATCTCGGGAAGTCGCCTGTTAAATGCCTCTAAATATTTTTTTTCAAAAAAATATTTAAAAAACTCATTACCATCATAATATGGGAAAATAACAAGTTTACTTCCAAAATAAAAAAAATAATCAATTGTTGCTTCTAAGCCAGGCTGATAATAGATTGCTTCTAACTTGTTCAGATTATATGAAATTGTTTTTGTAAACTTTTTTATAATTAAATAATTATTTTCAATTTTAAATTTGTTCAGAATATTTCCTTCCTGCTTAATAAACATAAACACAAGTGGAATGAACATAAGTCCAATACACATTGACCCTAAACTCATATTTGAACATTTACCTTTCCAGATTTCAACTAATCCAAAACATAACAAACACACACCCAGAATTACAAATACTAAAAACATAAAAATAAATTTAGCCTTTTGCTTTGTTGTATAACCTGTAAAATCAGTCATAAATTCCTTACCACAAACCCTTTGTGCCTCAATCCGATTCTATATACCTCTACTCTTCCTTATTCAAAACCAATTCCGGATGATATTCAAAATGCATATTATCCCACACGGCCCAGTAACCGCCCCAGATAAAGCCCTCATCCTCAAAAATATCGATTACCTCTTTTGGCGGCATCCATCTCTTCTTTACCGGAATCAGCATCCAGTCCTTGTTGCCGTTGTTCTTTTCAAAGCCCCAGTAGACAATCTTTT
>JAILNY010000080.1 GCA_024691105.1 Treponema sp.
ACTTTTAACTATAAAGAAATTGCTATATTAAAACAATTTTGTATATTATATTTTAACTATAATATAGATATGGCGTTCCATGGTAATTTTAAAAATTGTTATGAATATCATGATGATAATATGAAATCTTTTTTTCAAAAAAGGATAATTAGTTCGAATTATGAAGATGACATTTTATATTCTGATAATGAATATAAAATGTTTTGTGAGCGTGAAAAACAAAAATTATTTGACTTCATGTGCACAAAAATATTGACCGTTTCTACTCCCATCAATTACAATTGATTTGACTAGCACACTTAAAACTGATACTGTGCTTTTCCGGTGAGCGGCAGGAGGGACGGCGCTTTGACGCGGACACCGCAATATACCGCAATTCACCACAATGGCGTATCTTGAAAAGGGCGGTCTTTTTGTATATACTAAAAGAATTATGGAAACACGTTGTTTTACTATGTTAAAGCCGGGCGTATTGAATCGCCGGATTGTTGGTGAGGTTATCAGCCGCCTCGAAAAGAAGGGCTTGAAATTAGTTGGCTTGAAAATGTTGAACATTTCAAAGGAACTTGCTCACAAGCATTATGATGAACACAAAGATAAGGCTTTTTTTGGTGACCTTGTTAACTACATTACTTCTGATCCTGTTGTTGCAATGGTATGGCAGGGTGATGATTGTGTAGCATTGGTAAGAAAGCTTTGTGGTGCTACAAAACCATCTGATGCTGCTCCTGGAACTATCCGCGGAGATTATTGTCTTCATACAAAGTTCAATGTAATTCATGCTTCGGACAGCGATAAGAGTGCTGCTCGCGAAATTGCATTATTCTTTAATGAAGACGAACTTTTTGACTGGTCAGATAATAATTCCAGCTGTTTATAAGAGATTTCTGGAGGACTTGTAATGAATTGTAAGACTGTCGGAGTAATCGGAGCAGGAGCGTGGGGAACTGGTTTTGCACAGGCTTTGGGCCGTGGTGGTCACAAGGTAACTCTTTGGGCTCTGGAGCAGGAAGTAGTAGATTCTATTAATAATGAACATGAGAATAAAAAATTTCTTCCTGGTTTTTCGCTTTCAGAAAATTTAACTGCGACAACGGATCTTATTGAAGCCGCAAAGGACAAAGATTTTCTTATTCTTGCAAGTCCGTCTCTTTATCTTGAATCGACTGTAAAAAAACTGACTACAATTCCTAACATCGCTGACGGCGAAACTTATATCGGTGTGCTTACAAAGGGTTTTGTTCCTTCTAAGCGCGGATCTCAGCTTTGTCTTGAAACAATTGAAAATGTTCTGCCTGGAATTTATAAAGGTAACACTGTCTATATTTCAGGTCCAAGTCATGCAGAAGAAGTTGCAATGGGAAAATTAACCGGTCTTATTGCAGCCTGCGAAAATCCAAAGAATACAATTATATTCCGCGAGCTTATGAGAGTTCCGGGACTTTTAGCATATTCAAGTCTTGATGTTGTCGGCGTACAGATTTGTGCGGCAGTAAAAAATGTTGTTGCTGTTGTTTACGGTTGTCTTGATGCAATTTCTGAAACTTCGGACACATTTGGTGATAACTCAGAAAGCCTTTTGCTTGCGGCCGGCTTGAATGAAATTCAGCAGCTTGGTTTTGCAATGGGTGCAACTCATGCGGAGACCTTTACTTCTATTGCGGGTGTCGGAGATCTTGACGTAACCTGTAAGAGTAAATACGGCCGCAACCGTCGCTTTGGTCAGGACATCATTAAAAATGATATTCTTTCTAAATTTAAAGATCTTGATGATTTGATTGCAAATGTAAATAAGATTGGCTATCTGCCTGAAGGTGCAATTGCCTGCAAATACGTTCACGAAATTTCTGAAAAGTTAAATCTTAAACTTGTAATTTGTGACGGTCTTTATAAAATTCTTAACCGCGAGATTGCGCCGGAAGATTTTTTGCGCGACCTTTTGCGCTTAAAAAAAAGAGTGAAAAGATAGAATTGTAAAATTCACTTTATAGATTTTTTACAAAAAGTACATATTGTTGGAGAACCCTGATGCTTGAAAAATTAACAAACACTTTCAGTAATATTATCCGCACGGTAAGCGGTAAAGCGACTATTACAGAAAAAAACATTGAAGAAACAGTTGAACAGATTAAAATGGCTTTGCTCGAAGCCGATGTTAACCTTCGTGTTGTAAGACGCTTTGTTAATTCTACGATTGAAGAAGCTAAGGGTGAAAAGGTTCTTAAGGCCGTTGACCCGGGACAGCAGTTTGTCAAAATTATTTATGACAAAATTGTTGCAATGCTCGGCGATACTAAAACCGACCTTAAGCTTAAAGGAACGGATACTCAGTCTGTAATTTTGATGCTTGGTTTACAGGGTTCAGGAAAGACTACGGCCAGCCATAAACTTGCAGCTCGGCTTAAAAAAGAGGGCAGACGTCCGCTTTTAGCAGCCTGTGACCTTGTGCGTCCTGCAGCTATTGAACAGCTTTGTGT
>JAILNY010000059.1 GCA_024691105.1 Treponema sp.
GAAGTTTCACTTTCACTTGAATGTGAACGTACAGTTGAATTTGAGCATGTAGTTCAGATACTTGCAAAAATACAGAATGCAGGAATAACAAAAATCGGAATCGTCCACGACCCGATTGAATAAATAAATCAGACCGCGGCAACGCGGATTTTATAAATTATGGAGTTTTTTATGAATAAAATTTTTGAAAAATTTACCGTAAAGGATATTGTTTTTATGGCAATTATTTCTGCAGTTGCACTCTGTACATGCGCTGTCATGCCGATTGTTGCACACATCTATATTTACGGACTTGCACAACTTGTGACATCTTTTCAGATGGCATTCTTTTTAAGCATTGCACTAATGAAAGTACGTAAAGCGGGGACGGTCTTTATTTTTTCACTTTTTACAGGATTGTTCGAGCTTTTTATGGCACCGGTAATGTTTGTTTCAAGTCTTCTAACAGGACTTATTCTCGAAGCAATCATTCTGATAATTTTTAAAGGATATAAAGAATCAACAAAACCAATTTTTATCGTGAGCATGCTTTACATCCCATTTACAATGCCATTCAACCTTTTGTACTATAGATTTTTTTCCAAAGAAATGTGGGATTTATTTTTCGGGAGCGGGTTTAAATATGCATCGATTGCCTGTATTTTGGGAACATTCGCTGTCGGAGCTCTTGGCGCGCTACTCGGAATTAAAATTTCAAAAGAACTTTCTAAAGCCGGTGTATTAAAACACTAGAAATATTAAAATTCTGCAGCTGCGGGAATAAAAAAAATGACCGATATCTTCTGGAATAAAAAAACTTTATATCCTCTTTTCTGCATTACATCATCATTCTGTATTTTGATTACAAGTCTTATTATTGCAAAAAGTTTTTGGGGTGCAATTTTTTTGATTTTAGTTTTCTTTCTGTTTTTATGTTTCGGATACGTAAAAGCATGTCTTTCTGTTCTTCCATTTACGTTTTTCTATGTCGGTATCTTTTCTGTAATTTTTTATTTTGCCAGTTCTCGCAATTTAGATTTTGTTTTATCGATGGCGGTACGTTTTACAGGAGTAAGCTTTGCACTTATTCCATGTCTTGCCCTTCCTCCGATTTTTTTAGTGCGGAATTTAAGAAAGCTTAAATGTCCTCGTCTAATTACACTCGGAATGCTTATAACACTTTCTTTTATTCCGGTTTTAAGCGCAGAAATCCGTCAGGTAAAAAATGCAATGAAAACCCGCGGAGCCGTATCATTCTGGCAGCCAAAAGTTTTATACCGTGCGTTTTTAATTCCTCTTGTAGTGCGACTTGTAAATATTTCTGATACGCTTACACTTTCTGTAGAAACCCGAGGCTTTACTTCGGATGATACTGAACCGACTTCATACAAAGATGTTGTTATAACAAAACGAGACATTATTTTTGCAGTCTGCTTTTTGATTATTTTGATTTTCACACTAATTCAGGGATTAAAAAAATGAAAACCGCAGTTTTTGTAAAATGCAGATCGTTCCGCTATTCTCCAGAAGGGGATGAAGTTTTAAAAAATTTTGATTTTAATCTTGAATATGGGAAAGTTACACTTTTATCAGGAGTTTCAGGTTCTGGAAAATCAACTTTACTTTCGTTGATAAACGGAATAATTCCACGCGTAATCCCCGGAATTTTTGACGGTAAAGTTTTAATAGACGGTGAAGATATAAAATCAAAATCGATGAGTCAGATATCACGAAAAGTCGGAAGCGTTTTACAGAATGCAGAAAGCCAGATTATAAACCAAACAGTAGAAGATGAAATTGCCTTCGGCTGTGAAAACTTTGGTTTTACTCCGGACTTTATTGCATCACAAATCGATAAATCGTGCTCACGCATGCAGATTCAAAAGGAATGGAAAACCAGAACACTTTCAGGCGGTCAAAAGCAGCGCGTTGTTACAGCCTCCACTCTTGCAATGAACGGCGATATTCTAATATTTGACGAACCACTTGCAAACTTAGACGGCGAAGGAGCTGTAATTTTACTTAAACTTTTACAAGAGCTTGCTGCAAAGGGGAAAGCCATTTTACTTGTTGAACATCGCCTTGATGTGGCACTTCCTTATGCAGATATCGTATGGAATCTTAAAAATGGGAGAGTCGAAAAAGTACGGAATAAAAAAGAATTTCTAAAAAGTCAGAGCAATATAATAAAAAGCGGTGGCAAACTCAAAACCTCCACAGACTACGACACCGCACTTTTGCTTACCGGAATAAAAAAGAAATTTGGAAGACGAGAGATTTTACGCGGAATTGATTTAGAAATAAAAAAAGGAGAGCGCATTTTACTTACAGGTGAAAACGGCTGCGGAAAATCAACTTTAATGAGTATAATCGCACGTCTTCTAAAAGCAGACGAAGGAAAAATCTCTCAATATCTTGAACCGGATTTAAGCTCGCGGCCGTGCAAAAAATGGTTTAAAACCTGCGGAGTCGTTTTGCAGAATCCGAATTATCAGCTTTTTGCAGGAAGCGTGCGCGATGAAATTTTATTTGGAGCAGAAAATACTGATTACGCTCTAAATCTTGCAGACAGTTTTGAACTTACCCGTCTTTTAGACCGTCATCCCCACTCCCTTTCTGAAGGACAAAAAAGACGTCTTACAGTCTGTTCAATTCTTGCACAAAAACCAAAACTTCTTTTACTCGACGAACCCACTGTAGGCCAGGACTATCACAATTTACGTAACATGATAGAAATAATAAACCAAGTCCACAAAGAAACTGGAAACACGATGATTACAATTACCCACGATATTCGCTGTAAAAAAGCACTATGTGACAGAGAAGTAAAAATTGCCTATGGGAAAATTCAGGACATATAAAAATGGAAATAAATAAAAAGCGCCAAAAAGAATGGAACACTGTTCTTTTGATGATAGAAATATATTGCAGGGGAAATCACAAAAATAAACATGCCTTAAAAGAAAAAGGCTGTCTCTGCAATGAATGCAAAGAACTTTCAGAATATGTTCACGAACGAATTACAAAATGTCCTCTCATGAAAGAAAAAACTTTCTGTTCCATGTGTCATGTTCACTGCTATAAAAAAGAATACAGAGAACAAATCAGAAAAGTAATGCGCTACTCAGGAGTAAGAATGTTAAAATATCATCCCATTCTGGCATTAAAACATGTAGTCCTGACATTATCACAAAAAATTAAATTCTCTAATAAAAACTCTTCAACTCTAAAAGCATCGGGATGTCCTTGCGCAAAATACAGATGGCTTTGTTCAGTGCTCTTCACGCTGCTTATAATCTGCTTAATTCTTGCTTTACCTGTATGGAGTTTTCAGATTGAAGGAACAGTTGAAAGTTCAAGTATTGAGAGTTCTGTTTCCGTTGTTACAGTAACAACAAAAAAATGTCCGTTAAAAAAAGATGAAAAAAAGACAATTCAGAAAAAAGAAAATACAATTTCAAAAGAAATAGAAAAACCTCAGGAAGAAAAACAGGAAGAGCCTTCTTCTCAAAATGAAAACGCCTCTATAAGTGAAAACATTTCGAATGAAACTTCATTATCAGATTCAGACAAACAGGGAATTGCTAATTACAAATCGTATGCACTCGGACGCATTGCTTCAAAGAAAACTTATCCGCTTTCTGCACGTTCCCAAGGTCAGCAAGGAAAAGTAAAAGCACGAATTGTAATAAATCCCGACGGCACATTACAGAGCGCAGAGATTATACAAAAATGCGAATTTGAATCATTAAATGAAGCATGTCTTGATGCAATAAAAAGAGCCTCTCCATTTAAAAAAATGAGCGTCGCTTTTCCGATGACGCTCACTTTTGTTATGGATTTTTCATTGAATTAATTTTCAAAATTTAATTAATGAACTTTTTCAACCATTTTTTTATATTCGCCGTTTGCTTCCATGAGCTCTTTGTGAGAGCCGCTTTCTACAATCTGACCATTCTTAATAACAAGAATCTTATCTGCATTGCGAATTGTGTTGAGACGGTGGGCAATTACGATAAGAGTTTTGCCGCGGCAGAGCTCTGAAATTGCTTCCTGGATAAAGTGCTCGTTGTCGGCATCTACGCTGGCTGTGGCTTCATCAAGAATTACGATTGGAGCATCTTTGAGCATACAGCGGGCGATGGAAATACGCTGCTGTTCACCGCCACTCATGCTGGCACCACCTTCACCAATCACAGTATCAAAGCCATCCGGCAGCTGCATGATAAAGTCATAACAGCGGGCTTTCTTTGCAACTTCAATTACTTCTTCGCGGGTTGCATTTGTTTTTCCCATAGCGATGTTGTTGAAAATTGTATCCTGGAAAAGATAGACTCTCTGGAAAACCATAGAGATATTGTCCATGAGATTTGCAACAGGAACGTTACGAATATCTGTTCCACGGATTTTTATACTTCCGTCTTTTACATCCCAGAAGCGGGCAAGAAGATTTGCAATTGTAGATTTACCGCCGCCACTTGGTCCAACCAGAGCAAGCATCTGGCCGCGGTCAACGTTAAAGCTTATATTATGAAGGGCCTCTTTATCACCATAAGCAAAGGATACATTTTCATAAGAGATTTCAGATAGGCCTTTGCGGGCTTCATCTTCTGGAGTGCACAGGTTTTCTGTTCCGTCATTGCTGATTTCTGTTTCATCAAAAACACTTTCAATGCGGTCAAGGCAGGCATCGGTAACTGTAAGACGGGCAACATTTCCGTAATAAGCTTTCATACCGGCAAAGGTGTCAAAGAGGAAAAGAATCATACCCATCATAAACTCAATTGTAATGAGTCCGCGGGCGCTTAAAAGATAAGAGACAAGCAGGACAACCGCAGTGCCGATTCCATAAGAAGTCATAAAGCTTGCCCACCAGGGAGCATAAGCAACTTCAAAGCCGATTGCCTTGTCGCAACTGTCTTCAAAAGCTTTGTTCATTTCCTTTGATTTTTCACCCAGCATGTTGAAGGTTTTGATGATACCGATTCCTTCTGCAAATTCAAGAACCGCACTTGTAAGAGTCTGGCTTGAAACCTGCTTTGCCATTGAGTGAGAAATTGAAACACGAGTCATCAAATTTCCCATCAGTATAATCAGGATAAGACATCCCATAGCAATAAGTCCCAGTCTCCAGTTCAGATAGAACATAAAGCCAATCATAAAGCCTTGCGAAATCATAAAGCCTACAAGATCTTCCAGAACCATCATGCAGTTCTCTTCGATAAAGTTCATATCAGTTGCAAGAACGCTGCTTACCTTACCAATATTTCCGTCAGAAAAATATCCCATCGAAAGCTTACGGAAGTGGTCACCCAGCTGCATACGTTTATCAGCAAAAACCTTAAAGCCCGCAGCCGACTGTAAGCGGTCCGAAATATTCTGCAAAATTGCCTGAGCTGCAAGACAGCCCAGAAGTACAAGACCTGAAATCAGGCAGGTTTTCTTTGTCATAGTTCCGGCCATAAAGCCTGAAACAATCAGAAAGCAGACCATAAGAGGCGCCTTCATAAACATTCCCTTAAAAAATCCCGGGATATAAGCGGCACGAATTGATGTCTTATATTTTCCGCACGAGCCGACCAGGCGGTGCATCATTTGAATCATTGATTTATTTTTCATTATGAAATCCTCCACTTAGCAGCCTGTGTACTGGCAGCCCAGAGCTTCTGGTACTCTTCACATGTTTTGTTCAACTCACTGTGAGTACCTTCCGCAATCACATTTCCTGCTTTGAGAACGCAGATCTTATCCGCATTTTTGATTGAAGAAAGTCTGTGGGCAATTACGATAACTGTTTTGTCTTTTACAATTTCTGCAATTGCAGCGTTCATCTTTTCTTCGTTTTCCGGATCCATAAAGGCGGTCGCTTCATCCAATACGATGACTGGTGCATTTTTCAAAATTGCACGTGCAAGAGAAATGCGCTGGCGTTCACCGCCTGAGAGCTGCTTACCGCTGTCTCCTGCCATTGTGTCGATTCCCTTAGGGAAGCGATCGAGGAACTCGTCGCACTGAGCGCGGTGCGCGGCGTCCAGAACTTCTTCGCGGGTAGCGTCCGGTCGGCCTATCAGAATGTTTTCATAAAGTGATGTATTGAAGAGGAACTGCTCCTGGGCAACATAAGAAATCTGATTGTTCAGGGCTTCAATAGACATATCTGTGATGTCCTGACCGCCGATACTGATTGAACCAGAGTCCAGGTCGTAGAAGTGGACGAGAAGCTTTGCGAGGGTAGACTTACCGCTGCCGGATTCGCCGATCAAAGCCGTAGTCGTACCCTGTTTCAAAGTTATGTTGATTCCGTGCAGGACTTCGTTTTCTTTGTACGAGAACTTTACATTCTTAAACTCAACATCATAATTCTTGCCTTCAAAGTTTTTATTTCCCGCCTTAATCGGCTCGCCATTCATCATTTTTTCCAGCTCGGCAATTTTGTAATTCAACTGAGGAATTTTTCCGCCAAAACTGAGGGCACGTAGAATTGCTGGCCCTACTGCAAAAGACATACACAAAACCAAAACGAGCTGACTCAAATCAAGATTTCCGCTCAAAACCATGAGCCCGCCAAAAGGCAGTGTAAAGAGGGCAAGACAAGGAAGTGTAGAGTTATAAACTGCCATCCATGGCCAGCAGACCTTGTACCAGGCGAGAGTAAAATCACGGTAACCGCGAACTGCATCACCAAAACGTTTAAAGGAATCTCCGTCTTTATTAAATACCTTGATGGCTTCCATACCGTTTACATATTCGATGATTGTGTTGTTCATCTTTTTTGCTGATTCGTAATAAGCTCCCATAAGAGCTGTACCGGCTTTCATCATCATGGCCATTCCAAAAGCTCCAAAAGGAAGAACAGCGAGAGTCAGAAGTGTAAGGCGCCAGTCAACAAAGAACATTGCAAGGATTACAATACATGGTACTGTAAGATTTGCAATGCCCTCAGGAATCGCGTGGGCAAGGAGAAGTTCAATCTGATCAATATCGTCAGTAAAGACGCGCTTAATCTGTCCGGTTCCAAGCTCTTTGATATTTCCAAGAGGCTGGCGTTCAAGTTTGTCTTTAAGCGCGATGCGGATATTTTTCAGCGTGTTATAAGCACTGATATGCGAGAAGGCAAGACCACGGCTATACAAAACAGCATAGAGTGTAAGACAGACAAAAATTGCCGCAACACGAATTGCTACAAACTGAAAGTCCGGCAGTACTCCTTGAGTCAATGGAACAATCAGCTGGTACAAAAAGAAATAAGGAACAACGTTTGCAATAATTCCAAGCGTTGTAAGAATAGATGCAATAACCGTATACTTTTTATACTTTCCAATATACGGCGCTACAGATTTTATCATAGAGCCTCCTGAATTAACTAGCTTCCTTTATTTTTCCAGATTCGGTCAATAATTAAATTTATCAAAACTCTCTGCAATTATTAGCTTTGACTAACTTTGTGTAATTATAAATAATATAAATTGATTTTTTCTACTAAAAAACAAGATAAAAATAACAGATTTCAGTATTTTTTCGTTGAAAATTTTTTAGGTGTGATGCCAAATTTTTTCTGGAACTCTTTTGCAAAGTGACTCATATTATTGTACCCGCATTTTTCGGCTACTTCAGAAATGTTCATTCCGCTTTGTAGAATCAGCGAAGCCGCCTTTTCAAGTCTCTGCTCTTTTACATATTGATGAAGTGACAATCCATAAACAGAATGAAAGAGTCTTGTTAATTTACTTTCACTCATTCCCAGCTCGCGTGCCAGATTAAAAGATTTATAATCGTCGGCGGGATTAAATTTTATTCGCTGCCAGAGCATTTTTATTTTTACAGCATCTGATTCACTAAATATATTGTTATCGAAACTTTCATTCTTTTCAGAAATTCTTCTTGGACAAACATTTGCACTTTCATAGAATATTGAATTAAGAACAATCGCTGTTAATTCAATTATTTTTGCTTCAATAAAAAGACCTTTGAACTGATGATATTTTTTTGCATCATCAATTTCAGAAAGTACTCGATACATATCAGAATTTATAAATGTTTTTGTTACATGAGTAAGAAAAATATTTTTACAAAGTTCAATCTGCTGTTTATGAAAATATTTTGAAAGAAGCTCTTCAAAATATTTTGTTTTCATTTGCAGGCTCTTAAATTTAAAATTCACTGATTCATCATAAATCATCGATGTCTTATAATTATTGTTTCTAAAAACGCAAACTTCTCCTGGAATCATTTTTACAAGCTCAATTTTTTCGTTCTCCGATTTATTTCCACAATCAATTTTCCATTCAATATTTCGATTCATATTAAAGATAATTTGAATTTCATCTTTTCCAAAATTATCAGGGCGACTTGCATATGTTTTATTAACAAAACTTAAATCCCAATCGTAATAAATAATCTGAGGCTGTGTATTTTGAATGAGAGTCTCGCGATGTAAAAGTTTAAGTTCACCAATTTCTCTTGGAAGATATAAACTTCCATCAAAAGACTTTACTTGCGAAATTTTATAAACATTTGGAACCGTAATATTTTTATTCATGTTTATTTTTTCATCATTGCATGTAAATCCGCAAAACGGCCCTTTTCATCTGTGTGCGCACTATTGTGACGTGCTACCTGAGCAATTCCACGCATCTCTAAAAGGTTGTGATATCCGTGACTCTTCATAAAATTACGTAAGCCATTCTGGATATCAAGCGCAACATTTGGATTTGTAAACTTTGCCTGCCCTATTTCTACCGCACTCGCACCCGCCATAATAAACTCAACAGCATCCTGCCATGTACAGATTCCACCAATGCCAACAACCGGCACTCTCTGCTCCGGTGGCAATTTATTAATTTCCTGAACTACATCATAAACAATACGAAGCGCCAGAGGCTTAAGA
>JAILNY010000091.1 GCA_024691105.1 Treponema sp.
TTTTACATAAAGAGAAGATAAAACATATAAAAAAAAACCTAAATACTAACATAAAGATTATAAAAGTAATAATTGTCAAGACTATTGTTCAAAGAGCAGACGTGAGTATAAAAGATTATACAGGTCATTACCAAAAGAAGAAAAAAAAGCAATAAGGGAAAGAGCAAAACTATTTGAACATTCCTGGAAGCAAAGTAAATCAAGAGGTTCACATGAATAAAAAAATAATTTTTATTAATATTTTATTTTTGATAAATTTTAATTCTTTTTCACAAGAACTCTCAGAGATGAAAAAAAATGTTCTTAATTCTTGTGAAATATATGGCAGCTCTGAAATTGTAAAAATTGGAGAGAAAGTCTCTTTTTTCGCTGATCTTCCGAATAAACCTTTGAAAAAAAACTTAGTAGTAAATTTATCTCGATTTGAATTTGGAATGATGTATAAATATGATAATCAGAAATTAGTAAATTATTGTGGTAGTTTTCTAGTTAAATTTATAAAAACTGATGGAACAGAATTTTCGTTTATTGCGGAATTGGGGAAAGATTCAATATATCTATTTGGTGATGATTATGAAAATTTCTATTTTCCAGATTCATTTTATGGTGAACATGTAAATGTCGAGATTACGGTAATAAAAAATGATTTTCCAGAATTCATTGACGAAGTATTCTTTTATGTGGCAGCACCACGAAGCAAATAATAAATGAAAACTATGATTGCATTCAGAGTGTAATATCACATCCCACAAATACAAATTGATGTGATTAAGGCACTGAAAATTATCACTGGCAGGAACCTTGCGCAAGCGCTGGGAGCGGCGGCGCCTGGAGTAAGCGCTAAAAACGCGACACTTCAGGCAAGCCGGTCTGGCAAAAACGCGAGGACAATGCCTGGATTTTGAGTATAAGTAAAGTAATGTATGGGCTAATACATACAGGCGGTTTTGTCAGACTGAACGTAGTGGAACCGCGGACATAGCGACCCGAGAGCGCAGTTTTAGAATAGGGCGGTGGATAATTTTTTTGAGAAAGCGGTAACCTTAAATGTGAGCGCGAAGGATGCGCCCTGTAAAAAAAAATTACAAAAACAGTCAAAAGGTAATTTTATTATGACATTTTTTCAAAAAGTGTTTGACAAAATCCTAAACTTTGGTATAATTAGTTGACACTCTAGGAAAAAATGTTGTATTATATCGCATTAAATTAGAGAAAACTAGAATAGTGAGGTTTATATATGGCAGTACCTAGATCAAAAACATCAGCAGCCGTTTCTAAGAGACGTCGTGGTATCAATATGCGCCTTGAAGCTCCTCAGCTTGTTGAATGCAGCAACTGTGGTAACCTTGTACAGTCGCATCATGTATGCCCAAAATGCGGTTTTTACCGTGGTCGTCAGGTAATTACACCTGAAACAAACGGCTAATAAGGAGTAAAAAATGGACGAATTGTTCAACAAAATCCAGAAGCTTATTGCAGAAAAACTTGATATCGATGAAGGCAAAATCACAATGGATTCTTCATTCCGTGGAGATCTTGGTGCTGACAGTCTTGATACATACGAACTCGTTTATGCAATTGAAGAAGAATTGGGAGTTCAGATTCCAGACGATGTAGCAAACGAATTTGAAACAGTTCGCGATGCTTACGACTTTATCAAGTCTGAACAGTCTAAATAATAAGTGTAAAGCTTTTATTTAATTGTTTGAGAGCACAGATTTTTTCTTTTGAAAAAGTCTGTGTTTTTTTTTGCTTTTTTTGGTATACTTATATTAATGAAAAACTTAAAGCATATATTTTTTGGTTCCAGAAAAGTTTCAGAAGAAAGAAGAAATGAGCTTTTAGAATTCTGTAAAAAACTTGGAATAAAATTTAACGATATTGATTTACTGGACCTGGCTTTTCATCACAGGTCGTATTCAAATGAGCATACGCAGCACAAAAGGTATAACAATGAACGTCTTGAGTTTTTGGGTGACTCGGTTTTAGGAATGGCGACTGCGGCTTTTTTGTATGTTGATATGGCTGAAAATCCTGAGGGCGATCTTGCAAAGATTAAAGCTGCGGTTGTTTCTGAAAAGTCGCTGGCTCCGATTGGAATGAGTATTGGTGTTGACAAGATGCTTGTGCTTGGAAAGGGAGAAGAGCTTTCGGGTGGACGGTCTAAGCCTGCGATCGTGGCTGACTGTGTGGAAGCTGTAATCGGTGCATATTATGTTGACTCGGGTTATGAGAAGGCTCGTGATTTTGTCTTAAAATTTATAATTCCTGAGATTAGAAAAATTCAGCAGAACAAAGGAAATCTTGATTACAAAACTTTAGTGCAGGAATATTTTCAGAAGCAGAGTAAAAAGTGTCCGTTTTATGAGCTTGTTAAAACTGAAGGTCCTGACCACGATCAGATTTTTTATGTTTCGGTTCATCTTGGAGAAAAAGTTTTTGGCCCTGCAACAGGCAAGAGCAAAAAAGAAGCAGAGCAGAAGGCCGCTCAATTAGCATATGAAAAAATTAAATGATGAATTAAATTTGAATTTAAATTTAAAAAAAACGAAAGTCCGTGAGGTGCGAGGACCGATAATTGCCTGGGGTGCGGCGGTTGTAATCTGTGCGATTTTTGTAAGTCTTTTTTTTGTAAGACGGAATTGTATTTTAAATGTAAAGTCGTGTGAATTATCAGCTGAAGAGATTTTACATTTTGAAAATGTCATGGACAGCGCAGGATACGAAAGGCGAAATACAATTCATCCGCTGCCGTATAAGATGCAGTATAAAACTAATGCGCCGGAGCTTGAAATAAAAGCGGGCGCTGCAATTTTGATTAACGCGGATACCGGCGATATTATTTTTGAAAAAAATGCGGACGAGTTGATTCCACCTGCATCGATGACAAAGCTTTTTTTGATGTACACGGTTTTTAAAAAGATAGAAGAGGGGAAAGCATCGCTTGATGATGTGGTGCCTCTTGATGAGAGAATGTGGGCGTCGAGAATGCCGCCAAGCTCGTCTCTGATGTTTTTGGGAAAGGGGCAGGTTGTAACTTTGCGCGAGCTCTTGCTTGGGCTTGCTGTATGTTCCGGAAACGATGCAAGTCATGCGGTTGCCTTTTATCTTTTTGATGACATGGATAGTTTTCTTAGCGAGGTGAATTCAACTATAAAAAAAGCAGGACTTGAAAAAACAAGAATTGTTGAGCCTTCTGGTTACAGTGAATTTAACGTAACGACTGCACGCGAGATGGCAGCTTTTTCGCGTATTTATATTAATGAATATCCTGACAGTCTTAAGCTTTTTCATTCTGTAAAAAAGTTTGTGTATCCGCTTGAAAAAAATCTTTTGCCTGAATTTAAAAATAGAGAAGCGCAGGATTTTTCAAAAGGAATTCCTGATGCGATATGGACACCGGTTGTTCAGAGGGCAACGAATACGATGCTTAAAACTCTTGAAGGCTGTGACGGTCTTAAAACCGGGCATATAAAAGAAAGCGGTTATAACATTGCACTGACCTGTAAGAGGGGCGGTGAGCGTTATATTTCGGTTACGATGAAAGGGCCGGGGAACAGCATGGCAGAAGGTGATAAATTTCGTGTATCCGATGGAACAGCGCTCCAGGAATTTGCGTTTAATAATTTTTATGAAAGTCCTGATTATGAGGCGCGATTTGATGTTGCTTTGCTTGGTGCGAAAGAAAATGGTGTGAGACTAGTTGCTGCATATCCTGTAAAAACAGTTTTGCCTTTGGTGAAGGAACGCGACGGACAGGTCGATGACGGGGAGCCAGGCGAAGTACTCCGCGTTAAAAGAGAAGTTTCGTTTTATGTTGACATTCCACCTTATTTATTTGGTGAAGTTAAATGCGGAAAGCAATATGGAAGTGTAAAACTTTTATGTGATGGTCATGAAATTATGAATGTTCCGCTGGTTGCTTCAAAGGATATAAAAAAATCAAATGTATTCTTTCGTTCTGTTGATCATTTTGTTGCAAAGACAATTAAATAGAAAAATGTTTGTAATATTTTTTTCGACATTGACACGCGCGCTATTGTGTGAAAATTGTGAAAAAAAATTAGGTAGAATGAAATATTTTTGATAAAACTATATTGACATTTTTTTATGAATTATATATATTACAAACATCAGATATGCGGATGTCATATAACGGCTCATTATCTCAGCCTTCCAAGCTGATGACGAGGGTTCGACTCCCTTCATCCGCTCTAATTTAGCCACTCAAAAAGAGTGGCTTTTTTTATGCCTAAATGCACCATATACTTTCTTCCGATTTTCTTGCAAAAAAAGTATCAAAACTCTTTTCTTTATGTGTTATAATATATTGTAATCCGCTAAAATTAATTACATTAACAAGGAGACGACCATGAAAAAAACTATTCTTATTCTTCTGCTAACATTTGGTATATTTGCAAACGCATTTTCTGGTGAAAGCTTTGGCTTTTTTGGAGTAACGCTAGATGCCGAAGTAATTCAAAGTGAAAAACTTGCCAACTTAAATTCAGATAAATACGGAACATATTTTCTTCCGGGAATTCAATTTGGTGTAGATTTTTTTCAGACTAAGTGGCCGCTTGGTTTTCATATTGACGGCTCTTTTTTAGTTCATCTTCCGACAAAAGACCAGACTTCTATTTTTTCTGCAGAGACTATTACTTTTTGTGCAAAGACTTTAGCGGGTCCTGTGCTGCGGGCAGGAAATGTTTTATTTTTAACTGTCGGTGGTTCTGCAGGTCTTAATTACTGCGATTCCTGGACAACAAAAACTAGAATCGGCTCTTACGAGTATAAAGAAACTCATTCCTTATTTCAGGCATATTTAGGAGTAGGGGCTGAATTAAAACTCTGGATTGCACAGACTATTTGTTTTGGAGCAAATTTTAATTATTATCCGCTTTGCAGTTCAACGTTGTATTCAAAGTCTACAAAAAATAAAATTGACTTTCAGGAAAGAACGACAATGTTCCGTGGTGGAAT
The DNA here is from genome assembly GCA_024691105.1 of Treponema sp. Classification (GTDB taxonomy): domain Bacteria; phylum Spirochaetota; class Spirochaetia; order Treponematales; family Treponemataceae; genus Treponema_D. The sequence goes on from JAILNY010000091.1 coordinate 4,984, forward strand.
TTTTATAGCAATTATGTTCCCGATGTAATTTACGGTATCGTGCGCTTTGCGTGCATATTGCTTCAAAAAAAATTCTTCCTATTTTTTTGAAATATTTTTGAAAATTTTTCATTCAAAATAATGATTTTATGATATAATTCCTTCCTAAGCTCTTTACTTTGGAGGAATTATTCATGGAGAACTTTACATTTTTTAGTCCAACAAAATTTGTTTTTGGAAAAGACACAGAAAATCAGGCGGGAAGTCTTATAAAGGAATTTGGTGGATCCAAAGTCCTTTTACACTTTGGCGGATCGTCTGCAGAAAAGTCAGGCCTCTTAGGTCGTGTAAGAAATTCACTAAAAGACGCTGGTGTAAATTTTGTGGAACTTGGCGGAGTTCATCCAAATCCTCTTGATGATCTTGTTTACGAAGGAATTGAATTATGTAAGCGCGAAAGCGTTGATTTTATTCTTGCCGTTGGCGGAGGTTCTGTAATTGACAGCGCAAAGGCAATTGCAATGGGCGTATGTTATGACAGAGACTTCTGGGATTTTTACGCAGGAAAGGCTTCACCAAAAAAAGCTGTTCCCGTTGGAACAATTTTAACAATTGCTGCTGCCGGAAGTGAAGGTTCAGGCGACTCTGTAATCACTAAAAAAGACGGCATGGTTAAACGCGGTGCAAGCGGTGAATGTATCCGTCCAAAATTTTCTATATTAAATCCAGCATTAACTCAAACACTTCCACCTTATCAGACTGCCTGTGGTGCAACCGACATTATGGCTCATGTCTGTGAACGCTACTTTACAAACACAAAGGATGTCGAAACAACAGACCGCTTGTGCGAGGCCGTCCTTATGGCAATGATTCACGAAACTCCAAAGGTAATTGCAAATCCTGATGACTATCAGGCTCGCGCTAACATCATGTGGGCCGGAATGGTTGCGCACAACAACATCGTAGGTGTTGGACGTGATCAGGACTGGAACAGCCATGGAATTGAACACGAGCTTTCAGGTCTTTATGACTGTGCTCACGGTGCAGGACTTGCTGTGATTATGCCTTCTTGGATGGACTTTGTTTACAAGCATGATGTTATGCGCTTTGCTCAGTGGGCAACCCGTGTGTGGGGCGTTAAGATGGATTTTGCAGATCCTGAAAAAACTGCACGCGAAGGAATTAAAAGATTCCGCGAGTTTTTGCACAGTATCGGTATGCCGGTTAATTTTGCTGAACTTGGTGCAAAAGAAGAAGACATTCCAACTCTTGTAAAAAAGTTTGGACTTGCTGACGGGCAGACTACAGGCGGCTTTGTTCACTTGAGTTCTTCTGACATTGCAAAGATTTATAAAATCGCAGTAAATGCAAAAGTTTAAGAGATGTATTTTTTGCGCGTGATAAAAAAAATACGCGCGTTTTTATAGAGGTTAATATGACAGACGTAAAAAATAAATGGGCGCTTATAACCGGCGCAAACAGAGGAATCGGTTATCGTATTGCAAAGTTTATGGCATCAAAGGGCTGCAATTTGATTTTACACAGCCGTTCACTTGAGCACACTGCAAGCGTACTTAAAGAGGTTCGCGAAATGGGAGTAGAAGCCTTTGATGTTGAAGGAGAACTCAGTGATTTGTCTCAGGTTCAAAAGATTATTGATCAGGTTGAATCCCTGGGCAAGAACGTTGACATTTTGTTTAACAACGCGGCCGTTCAGATTGCATACCGCACAGACTATTACAACACTCCAGCCGAAGATTATCAAAAGAGTTTTGTAATCAATACGATAGCACCAATGATGCTCTGCTATCATTTTATTCCAAAAATGATCGAGAGAGGCTTTGGCCGCGTTATCAATACTACAAGCGGCATCCGTAACGAACCGGAGCAGGCCGGATACAGTGCAAGTAAAGCAGCCCTTGATAAAGTAACAAGTGACCTTGCAGGAAAGCTTGACGGAAGTGATGTCTGTATTAATCTTGCAGATCCTGGCTGGTGCCGCACAGATCTTGGCGGTCCTAATGCTCCAAATGATCCTGACTCTGTAATTCCGGGCATTGTTTTAGGTGCCTTTATTGACGATAAAAAAAGCGGCCGCTGGCTTGGAGCGCAGGACTTTGCAGGTCTTAGTCTTGAAGAAGCACTAAAAAAAGCAGAGTCTTATCCGCAGCTATTTAAATAAATATTTAGGGAACAAATATGATTGAATTAAAAAATTGCTCATTAAATTTTAAAGACTATGCAAAATTTTGCAAAGACACAAATCCTTTTATAAGAATTTTATTTCCGATAGTTTATCACGGAATAAAAAAATCTTACCGTGAATCAGAAAAGGTTTTCCCAGGCCCTGCTGATATAAAGCTTTCAGAAGATTATATTCAGACAATTTCTCAAACGCAAAAAGTAAATTTGAATAAAAATCTTATTACAAGAATTGTTTTTGCCAAAGATGCGGTTTATTTTTTTTATTTTAATAAAGTCATTCTTTTCTTAAAGAAAAATTTTAAGACAGAAGAAGAATGGAAAACTGCCCTTGATTTTATAAAAATGAATTACGTTACAGAGCAGAATTCAAATCTAAAAAAAGCATAAAGCAAAAGAGGAATAAAATGAAATTTTCTACACAGCATAAAAATACACAGGAAGATTTTGAACAGTTTTTTTCTGATTTTACAAATAATAAAATTACCTTTGTTTATATGGATTTTGCTGTTTTAACATTGTTATACTGCGCATCTATAATGGCATTCATCACTGCATCTATTTTTGATTTTCCAGAAAACCTTCTGGTTGATGGTTTTATAACACTGGCCCTGGCTTTATACCGCACATATTCACTTAGTAATTCCAAAAAACGTGCTGTATATAAAGGAAAAACCGTTTATTCTGTTTATTGCAAGGGGATGCCCGAATATTCCCTTGATTTTTCTGAAAACGAAATCCTTTATAAAAACGAAGCAGAAGAAATAAATTTTTTCCCCGAAAATTTTAAATCAATTTATTTTACAGATGAAAGAATTGTAATTTATCTTTATTCCGGCTGTCCGGTTTTTATCTTTAAATCAGATTTTGAGTCACAGGAAAAATGGCAGGAATTTTACGATTTTGCAAAAGCAAATTACTGCAAAATCAAAAAAGTATATATTAAAAAACCTGTTGCAAAATATCATTATCTTCTTGCAGTGCTTTTAGGACTTGTAATTGTTGCAGCTATTTTCGGCAAGTTATTTTTCAAGCTTTTTTCATAAATTTTCCATCTTGAAATATGAAGAATTCTGCAATAAAATATTTATCAAAATTATGCAGTTTTTCTGCATGACTGGAGGTTTTTAATGAGTTCAAATGGAATTTATGGGCCAAATGATAAACCACCTCTTGCAAAATGGATTCCGCTGAGTTTTCAGCATGTTTTTGCAATGTTTGGTGCAACGGTCCTTGTTCCTCTTTTAACAGGTCTTAGTACTTCGACTGCTTTGTTTACAGCAGGAACCGGTACTTTAATTTACATCCTTATTACTGGTGCAAAAGTTCCTGCCTTTTTAGGTTCATCTTTTGCATTTATTCCGGCACTTATTGCAATTGGTCAGGCATACGGCATTCCTTATGCAATGGGTGGTGCAATTTTTGCAGGTCTTTTTTATTGTATAATTGGTACAATCATTAAGTTTACAGGAAAAGGCTGGATAGACAAGGCTCTTCCACCGGTTGTTATCGGTTCTGTAATCGTTGTAATCGGTCTTTCTCTTGCACCGACTGCAATTAACGAAGCATTCTATATCAATAACGAATATTCCCTTGTGGCTTTAAGCATTTCTGCTGTTACACTCTGTATAGCAGTAATTGCAACAATTTTCTTTAAGGGATTTTTCAATACACTTTCAATTTTGATTGGTCTTTTGGGTGGCTATCTTTTTACACTCATCATGGGACAGTTTTTTCCTGCATATCATTTGATTGACTTTACTGCAGTAAAAGGGGCAGACTGGTTTGCTCTTCCTTTCCTTCAGAAATTCCCTGACGGATCATACAACTGGGTTGCACCAAAGTTTAATCTTGTAGCAATTTTAACCTTCATCATAGTTTCTATTTCTACAATCTGTGAACACCTTGGAGATACTCTTACAACTTCTAAAGTTGTTGGAAAAGATTTTTACAAAGATCCAGGTCTTAACAGAACTTTAATCGGTGACGGTGTTGCAACAGCATGGGCTGCACTCTGGGGCGGACCTCCAAACACAACTTACGGTGAAAACATCGGTGTAATGGCAATCACAAAAGTTTACTCTGTATGGGTAATCGGTGGAGCGGCTGTTATCGCTGTATTGCTTTCTTTCTGCCAGAAATTTGGTGCACTTATTTCTACAATTCCAACTCCTGTTTTAGGTGGAATTTGTACGTTGCTTTATGGTCTTATTGCTTCAAGCGGTTTACGTACAATTGTAGATGCAGGCGTTGACTATCAGGACAAGAGAAACCTTACAATCTCTTCTGTAATCCTTGTACTTGGAATCGGCGGCGGCGTATTAAAGTTTAAGATCGGCGGAAACTTTGACTTTGCTTTAGGTGGCGTTGCTCTTGCAACTGTTGTCGGAATTATTCTTAACTTTGTAATTCCAAACAAAGCAAAGAATGAATAAAGCCTAAAAAAAGGGGAGCGCAATGCTCCTCTTTTTTTTTGTCTAAAGACTCAGGCGGCAAAATTGAACAACGTCGCGCAGAATACTCCGCTGCGTTCAAAGTCGCGACGGTCGTTTAATACTTTTTAATCTTGTCAGTGCCCGAAATCTTATCGATTACGATGCTGACTTCTTCTATCAAAATACCGGTATACTTTTCAATGTTATCAACAATATACTGCTGCAATTTGTAAATCTCACCGGTAAGCTGTTTTCCAAACGGAACATCAATTGTAATTACAAGACGATAACCGCGTGCATTTGTTCGGATAGAAAATTTCTTTACACGTATATTAGGATCAAATTCCTGTACACAGTGCATGGTCATCTGTGTCAAAGCCGCTTCTGAAATACTTACACGGCCTTTTTTAGAAAACTCTGGAGTTACAACAGACTTTTCAAAAGTCTTTCCCGCAGCGCCTTTTTTGCGGCTAAAGAGCATCGCAGGCTTAGAAAAAAATACTTTTATCGAATCATAAAAAATCTGCGAATAGTTGCGCTTAATTTCGATAGCGGGAACGGGAATGACATGCTTTCCTTCTATCTGGCGCGAACGGATTGCCTTGTCAATTTCTTCGCGGGTTGCGATGTCTTCGATTTTGATAATCTTTGAAGGCGGCGGAAGCTGAAGTCGCGTTGCGATTTTTACCACCATCTTTTCTGAAGTGCCAAGTAAAAGAATTTTTTTGATATGTGATTTTTTTAAGATGCGGGCAATTTCGTCCCGGTGTTCTTTATCGTCAAAAAGCGCAACGCGAACGGCGCCCATATAGGTCTTTTCTGTTTTAGCGGATCGACCGCCAAGAATTTTATCATTTTGTATTAAAAGTCCGTCATCGATTATTGCATCAATTCCATATTTTTGCGCAAGCAGCTTGGACTTAAAACTCTTTCCAGTTCCACTCTCGCCGACAAGAGCCATTACAGAAATGCCAGAAAATCTTCTTAGTAAATTAGATAATGATTCCATAATTACTTTATTATAAGACTGCCGTCCCATTTTATCAATGACAAATTTAAGAATTTTGTAAATTCAGGTGGAATTTTTGCCGTAAGGCTTTCCGGAAGATTTAGCGGATTGTTATTTGGAAAAATGAGCTTTGCTGCATGAAGGAAAAAATCCTGGCCGGCATTTATTTTTTTTGAATTATATGCCGTGTCGCCCAAAAGAGGATGGCCATGGTGTGAACTCTGACAGCGGATCTGGTGTTTTTTTCCGGTGAGGATTTCAAACTGGCAGAGCGTTACGGGTTTTGCGCGGAATGTACCATGGGCAAGAGGAGTGCAGATTGTAATGGCTTTGCCCGCGTTGTCAGTTCCACCCGCGCTGGCGACTTTGTCGCACTTCGCGCCATTTGAGGCGTCACACGCGTCGCCAGTAGTGCCCGACCTGTCGTCAGAAGCGGCGACTTTTGACGATATCTTCATCGTATAAAATGAGCCGGCTTTATTTTTATCTTCTTCAATAAAGTCCTGCCAAGTCTGTTCTGATTCGACACGGCCCTGGCAGATTCCAACGTAAAATTTTCTTATACGTTTTTCTTCAATCGCTTTTGTAAACCAGGTTGCACCCAAAAGACTGTTGGAAAAAGCAAGTAATCCCGTCGTTTTTTTGTCCAGACGATGAAGCGGGCCCGGTTTAAAAGAAAGAGATGCTTCGTGGTTTTCGGTTTTATAAAGTTCTTCGATTTTATTTGCAAGAGAGTTTTCGCCGTGAACGTTTACGTTATAAGGTTTATTAATAATGCGAAGATGCTCGTTGTTAAAGATTGTTTCAAACTGAATCTGCGGCGTGCCTGTTGTCGCGGAGTCTGAGGTCGAGCCGGTATTTAGTGAAGAATTTATAAGAAATTCTGCGACCTTTATTTTGTCGCCTGCCATTATCTTTTGACTTGCATCGGCCTTTTTATCATTCACCTTAATCAAGCCCTTTCTTAAGGCCGAGTATAAAGACGAAAGACCGCCTTCTGGAATGAGCTTTCGTATAACCTTGTCGAGTCGTCTTGAATTGTCGTCAGTTCCGGCAGTAAATTCCTTAAAATTCATCTTTAAAAATATTATAGCGTTTTTATATAATTCCTACTAGACAAAAATTGTAGTCATGGTAAAATAATATGATATGTTTGCAATTGTAAAAACTAAACTTCTTAAGCTGTGTCTAAACCCTGTATTTCTTGCCTGTGTATTCAGCTGGTTTTCTGCACAGTTTATAAAGACTATTATAAATCTTGGTTTTAGAAGAATTCACACTATTTCAGCATTATTAGAAATGCTTATCTGGAAGACAGGCGGTTTTCCTTCAAGTCATACAGCGCTTGTAACCTCGCTTTGTACTTCGGTGGCATTCAGAAACGGTCTTGACTCGGACATATTTATGCTTTCTGCCTGCCTAATGATGATTACAATCCGCGACGCACTTGGTGTTCGTCGTGCCAACGGAATTCATGCAAGAAAGATTAACGAGATGGGGCGTGAATTAAACGAAAAGCAAATTATAGAATATAAACCTATTAAAGAAGTTCTTGGCCACAACCCGATGGAAGTTGTTGTCGGCGCACTTTTAGGATTTTTTATCGGGCTTGCTTTTTCAACTCTTTAATACTTTATAAATTGGGCTGCTTTAGATGGAATATGTTAAAAAGTATATAATACCTTTGTTTACAATAGTTGCAGTATTTGCGCTTCTTTTTATTTTAAGAACGGTTCCTGTTTCAAGAATATGGAAAGGCTTTACTGTAATGTATGTTCCTGCAGATACAGACGGTCGTCTTGTTCTTAAGACATTGCAGGACAACGGATGCAAAGATGTAATTTCTTACTACAATCAAAAAGTTCCTTTTATAAATGAATTTTTACCGGTAAAGGCAGACAATTCTGATGCCTATCTTTCGGGACGCAACGGATATTTTTTTGATAAAGACAGAAAGGTAATGCTGTATTACATCCCTGATGAATACAGCCGCGGCGCACAGAAAACGGCATCGACCTTAATTAATCAGTATAACATTGATACCGGTCTTGACTGTAAATCTTCTTTTCCGCTTTTGACTCCGATAATCTGTATTATTGCCGCAATTATTTTCTTTATCTTTTGTGAACAAAAGCTTGTATTTTTGCTGTTTGCGATTTTTCCGCTGACCTTTGCTTTCTCGATGCCGTTTTATACTAACGCCGCGGCTGTATGTCTCTTTTTGTATGCAGGTCATATCTGTCAGAAGATCTGGATGCGAAAGGGTGCTCTTTCGTTTGCACGTAAGAACATGATTGTTTTAATCTTTGCGGGTTTTGCATTAATCACGGCATTTTTTGCTTCGTTTGTTTCGGGCTTTATGTTTATGCTGAGTGGTGCAGGTTCATTCTGTGCGCTTTTATTGCTTCACAATTATCAGGTAGAGCAGGATTTAAAACGAAGATTTCAGCCGACTTTAATTCGCCCGGCACGATTTATGAACATGATAAATGTCCGCGTAATTAAGCGTTCTCTTGTTTGTGCCGCAAGCTGTTTTGTGCTTTTTGTTCTCTATATTACAAGTGTAAACGTATTTTCAATATCCAAATCGCAAGACTTGTCTTTTCCTATGCCAACAAGATATAATGTAAATAATGGAATTCCTTCTCTTAATGATTATATTATCTGGAGCTGGAACACTATTACTATGCCATACCGGTCTTTGAATGATGTTAAGCACGAGGTTCCTCAAGAAGGCGAAAGTGTTGTTATCCAAAGATTTACAAATACAGAAAACGGAATTAAAGCTTCAGAAGAAGTTATCTGGTGCTTTGATTCTGATTTTAGAAAAGAAGTAGTTAATTCAATAGACATGCTGGATTATCCTGCAATTGAAAAAATGATGAAAGTTCAGGAAAGCGGATTTTCGGTTGATTTTTCATATGCGGCAGGAGAAAAGTTCAGCAAGTCAAACTGTATACTGCTTCTTGTTCTTATAATCTTACCATGCGGTATGACAATTATTTATTTAACTGGACGAAAAAAACATGGCTATGCTATCTGATTTTAAAAAGAATAAAAATCCAGTTCAGGCTTCTACTATTGGTTTTTTGCCGAGAACTGTTACAATTCCTCTCAGTCAGGAAACAGGTTTTGAATGTTCAAGCATTGTAAAAGCCGGAGATTCTGTAAAAGAAGGGCAGGTAATTGCCGAAGTTTCGCGCGACCGTTATGGTACAAAGGCCTTTGGTGTTGCAAAAATTCACTCGCCGATTCCTGGTAAAGTTATCGGAATAAAAAACTGTACTTATCCAAATGGACTTCAGGGAAATGCAATTGAAATTCTTTTAAGCGGAAGCTTTACTTACACCGGAAAAAAGCAGTCTCAGTTTGAATGGCAGAATTATTCACCGGCAATGCTTTTACGCACAATCAGCGATTCTGGAGTTGTAAATACTTTTTCAAATACCTTCTGTTCATCCTTTGAACTTGAAGTAAATAAAATTAAAGATTCGGAAAATAGAAGACTTTTTGTCCGTCTTTTTGACGAAGATCCAACCTGTCAGACTGATTCAATTTTAACAAGAAATGATTTTGATAAGATTGCGCAGGGAATTTTGATTACCGCAAAGGTAAGTGATGCAACAGAACTTATCATTGCCTATGCCGCAAACGAAAAACTTCAGAATATGTTTAATATTCAGCAAAGTGATCTTTTTGGTCCATTGCCTGTTACGTATCTGCCATTAGATGTAAGAGGATATCCTGCCGGCGGTAAGCGTGAACTTATCAATGCATATAAAAAGCTTAGAAAAAATTCTTTGCCAAATTCAAAAATTGAAAAAGAATGCCTTTTTACAGATTCAAATACAATGATGCATGTTTATAATGCCGTTGTTATGAATATTCCTGTTGAAACAGTTAATGTTTTTGTAACAGGAGACTGTCTACAGGCAAAGGCACTTTTAAATGTCCGCATTGGAACAACTCTTGATTCTATTGCAAAGCAGTGCGGTGGATTTATTAAAAAGCTTGGACGCATTATTGTAAACGGAGAGATTACCGGAACTGCAATAAATTCACTTGATACCCCTGTTACAAAATACGTTAAGTCAATTACATTTACATCAGAAACCAACCATCTGGATGACTGTGCAGAAATGTGTTTAAGATGCGGCAGATGCCGTCATGTATGCAAGTCTGGTTTAAGTCCTGATATTATTTATTCAAGTGTAATATATGGAGCAGAGGTTGAAAAAATCTTTATTGACTCAGCTGCTTTATGTAATGAATGCGGTATCTGCAGTGCATTCTGTCCGTCGCATCTGCCGCTTACACAGATTATTAAGCTTGTAAAAAATGAGAGACAATAGTTATGGATGAAAAAAATATTTTAAAAAAGAATTATAAAACAATCAGAATTGGTCCTTTTACAAACCATAATTCTACATTAAAAACATGCATTTATCTGCTTGCGGCATTACTTCCGCAGGTAATAATGCTTTTTATAACAAAGAGCTTCAGTAACCTTTACATAATCGGTGTATGTATTTTAGCCTGTCTTATCTCTGAATTTTTTTCATTTAGAGACAAAAAGCATGTAAAGATTTCTATAGCATTAAGTTTCTTAAATGGAATTTTAGTAGGCTTCTTTTTACCTGCTGAATATCCGCTTTTTTCTGCATTCTTCGTAACATTATTTGTAATGATATTTACAAAGTTTGCAAGCGGAGATATGAAAACTTCGTGGATCAGTCCTGTTGCAGTTACTGTTGTTTTGTGCTGGTTTATCGGTCAGTTTAACTTTCCGGGTTTTGCTGTAACAAAAGATTTATTGTCTTCAAAGAATCCTTCGCTTTCACTTATTCAGAATGGATTTTTCCCGACTTATAAGTTTGACGAAATGATTACAACTTTTGTAAATGATTCTGCGTTCAGCTTTTTTGGGGTTTCAATTCCTCAGGGGTATGTTTCACTTTTCTGGGACAGTCAGTCTGTAATTCCGGCATTCAGATTCAGTTTTTTGACGCTGCTGTCTTCAATTGCTCTTGTTTCATTTGAACTTATCAATTTTGAGATTCCATGTTTATTTCTTGTAACATATTCACTTTTAGTAAAATATTTATCACCGGTATTTACCGGCGGAATTCCAATGCAGGGTGATATGCTTTTAGCACTTTTGACAAGCGGAACATTATTCTGTTCATTCTTTATTTTGCAGAGCTTTGGAACAATTCCGCTGACTTTGAAGGGAAAAATCTTTTATGGATTTATTGGTGGAATAATTGCATTTATTTTTTCAGGACCAGGAACAAGTCCGGTTGGTTCTGTCGTTACAGTTTTATTCTTGAATATCATTTCTCCTGTAATTCAGTATTTTGAAAACAGAGCAATGCGTATAAGACTGGCAAATACTTTGAGGAACGAAAATGTTTGAGACAATGGATAAAAATTCAAAAACGCTTTTAAAAAATTATTTATTTTTTATCGCAACATTATTTCTTATGGCTCTTGTACTGACCGGTTTTTCATTTCTTGGAAAGAAAAACTGGAATAATAAACTTAAGACTCAGGTGCAGGTAGTCCTTGAAAAAAGCCGCCCATTAGATTTTGCGCAAAAACTTTCTGTCGGGGACGTTGTAAAAATTAATTCAACAATTGCGGCTAACTCTGCAATGTATAAAATCAACCGACCTTCATCAAGAACAGAAAAATATGCTCTTATTACAAGAGTTACTACTTATTACGGACCGCAGGCTGCTGTCTTTTTATATGACACAGAAAAGGGCGTAAGTTTTGAAGGCTTTGCCTGCATTAACAGCCGTGTTGAAAAACAGTTTGATAATTTGGATTCTGAATTGATTATAAAATACTGGAAAGACAAGGCTCAAAAGATTTTTGAAGCAGTTTTAGAAGATGAAGGAGCAAAAAATGAATAAAAATATTTATAAGGTTTTTACTGCAATTTCTTTTGCACTTCTTATCGCAGCTCCTGGCCGATTTGCCTTTGGACTTGTAATTTGTCTTGAATTATTCTTTCTTGTTTTGACAGGATTTTTATTTTCGTTTCTATTTAAAAAGCTTGAGTTTACTCAATTAAATTCTATTACGACAGTTGTGGCTCTTGTTTTTTCAACTCTTTTGTACAAGCAGATTATTGCTGCGATTTTTCCTTTGATTGCGCTTCAGATGAGTTTTGTATTTTATCTTCCGGCAGTTTCATCTTATATGATTGGAATAATTCATAAGAATGTTGAAACTTCGACAAGACTTTCGCTTATAGATAATATCAAGACTGTTTCGTTTTTTTCAGCAATAGCTCTTGTATTTTATCTTATCCGCGATATTTTTGGATACGGAACTTTTACATTGCCATCAACAGAAGGTCTAATTGAAAAAATTATTTTTAAAACAGATTCATTTTCATGGACAACTTTTTTTGCATCTATTCCGGGTGCTCTGGTATTAGTTGCATTTGCAATTTTAATATTGATTTTTGTTCAGAGTAAATTTGAAATTATTGAACGTGCCGGAGATTCTTATGATTCTGAATAGTTTTGTTTATTATATTCTTTTTTGTTCATCAGTTCTCTTATACGGGATAGGATTTAACCGCGAGTCGGTTATGTGCAATTATCCAAAACCGGTTTTATTCAGCGCAGTAAAATCTTATGCCTGTGTAATTTTAACATTTGCTCTTTCATTTTTTATTAACGAAGCACTTTTAATTCCTCTTAATATTATTGAACTTTATCCTTTCTTTACGCTGTTGATTTATATTACAATCTCAGTATTTTTTGAGATTATTATTCAGGTTACAACAAAACGAAGCTCAGCAGAATTTGCAATTTCGTTTTTGACCGTGCTTCTTGCTCTCAGCGAAGGCCTGTCAATTGTAGAAGGAATTCTTATCTGCTCGGCATGCTTGACTTCGTTCTATGCACTTATTCCAGTTTTGTATGCACTGGACAAAAGACTTAAGACAAGTTCAAACAATGCTCAGTTTAAACAGAAATGCATTATCCTGCTTGGAATGGTAATGATTATGATTGCTCTTTATTCGTTTAATATTTCGTGGCTTAATAGTGGAGTAATAAAATGATTTTAAGAATTTTTCTTTTGTTTTTATTTTTAATTCTTGCCTCATCATTGCTTTTCTTTATTTACGAAATTTTTATTCCTGCTATCAAAAGTCAGATTGTAGAAAATACAGATCCACTTTTTTCGGAAGTTGAACTTAATTATGTCGGAAATCCAGAAGGTCATAAGGTTGAAGTTTCGGATAAACAGGCAGTTGTATTGTGCAGCGCAGAAAGAAAATTTGAGTCAAAACGACTTGTCTATAAGGGAGTCAGAAGCTGCGCATTGTTTCATTCAGTTTATGGAACAATAAACGACTGTACAGTCGGTTGTATCGGCTTTGGCGACTGTGTAAAAAAATGTCCGCAGGAAGCAATCATAATTAAAAACGGAACTGCTATAGTAACAAAAAACTGCTGCGGTTGTGGTGAATGTATCAGCGTTTGTCCAAATAATCTGATTAAACTCTTTGACCGAAAAGAGCTTTCAGAAGGAAAGAGCATCCGAATCTGCAATGCTGACGAAAACAGCCTTACAGCCTGCAATCAGTGTAAACAGATGCAAAAATTGGAGATTCCTGAACAAAAATACTTTAAATTTTGGAAATCTTGGTATAACATATTGATAAGAAAATAGTGGTATTAAAAATACATGAGCATAATAAATCTTTGTCTTGAGTTCCAGACAGAAATTTCAAATTTTACAGACACCTCAGATTATAAGTCGGTATACGAATCTTATTATAAACCGATTGTGTCCTTTCTTTATGCTCATCCGGAATTTCAGTTTTCGTTTTATTTTTCTGGTCCGGAATTTGATTTTATCAAACAGAAAAATCCTGAATTTATTGAAATAATTAAAAAGCTTGTTAATCGCAAGCAGGTCGAAATTTTAGGCGGCGGATATTATACGCCGGTCTTTCCGCTTTTGTTCCCGCTTGATAGAACAGGTCAGGTTGAGCTTTTAAGTTCTTCTGTACGTAAGTCTGTCGGAAAGCGTCCTCGCGGTATTGTTCTTTGTGCCAGTGCATGGGATCCATCTCTTGTTACATCATTTGAGACTTGCGGCATGGAATATGTTCAGCTTGACAGCTCTCTTATTCAAAAAGAAAAAAATTTATTCTTGCCGATTGTCATGGCTGACCGTGGAAAGTCTATAAAGATTTTATCTGTTCAGTCTGACTTTATTCCTGCAAAGGATGAAGAACCAGAACAATTCATTCAGCGCATAAAAAAAACAATAGATAAAGTTGCAAAAACTGATACAGAAAATGAAAAAGCCGAACGTGTTGCAGTTATTATGCTTAACCGTTCAAATGCAAAAAAGTTTTTTGATGAAAAATGGGCAAATGAATTTTTAAATTTGATTAAAACAAAATATTCAAATAATATAAAATTATCTCTTCCTGTAAATTGTGCAAGAAATTCTTGTGCTTATGTTCAGTCATATATTCATGCGGGAATCAGTTCTGATATTGCACACTGGGCTTATGAACCTTATAAAAAGTCAGAAGTAAAAGACACTTCGGCTGTAAATATTTACGACTTTATGCAGACTTACAAACGAAGTCAGGCATTGTATAACCGTATGATTTTTGTTTCTCTTCTTGTAAACCAGTGTCATGGCGATAAGATGAGAAAAAAGACTGCGCGCGAATATCTTTGGGCAGCGCAGACTGGCGATGCTTATGTTTGTAAATCCAGCGGGATTCTTGTAAGCTCGCAGGAAAGACAGAATGCTTACCGCAAATTGACTGACGCAGAAAAACTTGTCAGAGAATGTGAATCGTTTAACGAATCGATTTCCAGTTTTGATTACAACTGTGACGGCTTTAAAGAGTATGTCTGCCGCATGGATAAATTTAATGCCTGCATTACTTTGCGCGGCGGTTCTATTTTTGAGCTTGATGTAATTAAAAAATCCGGAAACTATGCTGACAATATGTCACGCTGTATTCCGCTTGATAAATGTAATGACAATTACGAAAAGGGCTTGTTTATTGATCATCTTTTTGAGCCTGAAGAATACGAAAATTATATTAAAGGTCGTGCCTGCAAAAATGGTGTATTCTCGGGTAACATTTACCACGAAACAGGATTTGCGCCGCAGAAACACGAAATTAAACTTGAAACAGATTCATACTTTCCAAGCCTTGACCAGACTGTCCTCTTAAAGAAAAAGTTTATTGTTTCTTCAAGCGGAATTATGGTTCAGTACATTATTAAAAACACAAGTCCGATTGCATTAAAAGCAAAATTTGTTGTTGAATCAAATTTTGCACAGACTTGTTTTAAAGAAGATTCATTTGATTCTTATAAAATTGAAGTTGTAAATAACGGTCAGATAGAAGAAAAAACTCCAAAGAATCTTGAGTTTATGAAAAATGTTGACGCTTTTCAGTTATATGATACAGACAACAATATTTCATTTACTTTTGAACCTAACGAGATGGCAAATCTTGTTTCTTATCCGATTGTATTTATGCGCAAAAAAACAGATTCGTCTGACCTTGAACCTGCCGGTCGTACATTGTCTCTTTCTCTAGCGTGGGATGTTGATCTTGCCTGCGGAATGGAAATGGAAAAGACAATAAATCTTACAATCATTTCTAATAAACGAAAAAAATAGAGTGTATTGAATAATACGCGCAAAAAAAATATAATAGTTTTCTATGAATAGAAGACTTATTACAGCAGCATTACCTTATGTTAACAACATTCCACATCTTGGAAATATAATTCAGTCACTTTCAGGTGACGTTTTTGCACGTTTCTGCCGCAACCGCGGATACGAAACCTTGTACGTTTGCGGTGTCGATGAATACGGAACTGCAACAGAGACAAAAGCTCTCGAAGAGGGCAAAGAGCCGCGCGCGTTGTGTAACCATTATTATCAGGAACACACAAAAATCTATAAATGGTTTAACATCAATTTTGATAAATTTGGCCGCACTTCTAATCCTCAGTGTACAGAAATTACACAGAGCCTTTTTACAGATCTTGATAAAGCGGGTTACATCAAAGAACACACTAACAAACAGCTTTATTGTCCAAAGTGTAATATGTTCCTTGCAGACCGTTATGTAGACGGAACTTGTCCAAAGTGCGGCTCAACAAAAGCGCGCGGCGACCAGTGCGATGAATGTGGTTCTCTCCTAGATCCTATCGAATTAAAAGAGCCAAAATGTCATACATGTGGTTCAACTCCGGAAGTACGCGAGACAAAACATCTTTACATTGACCTTCCTTCAATCAGCCCAAAACTCAACGAGTGGATGGAAAAAGCAAGCGTAGAAGGCAAGTGGTCTGACAATGCTTTGAGCATGACAAAGGCATGGATTCGTGACGGACTTCAGGAACGAGCAATCACACGTGACTTAAAATGGGGAATCCCGGTTCCTAAAGCAGGCTACGAAGACAAAGTTTTTTACGTTTGGTTCAACGCACCTATCGGATATATTTCGATTACAAAGCAGCTCGCAGATGAACTTGAAAAATCCGGCCGAGGAACTTTTGACTGGAAGAGCTGGTGGATTCCAGAAGAAAGTGAAGAAGCAAAGGGAAAGGACAAAGTAGATTTGTTCCAGTTTATCGGAAAAGATAATATTCCGTTCCATACTGTAATCTTCCCTTGTACAATGCTTGGAAGTCCTCATAACTGGACAAAGCTTCATCACATGTCTTCAACAGAATTCTTAAACTACGAAGACGGAAAATTTTCTAAGAGCCGCGGAATTGGTGTATTTGGAAGTGACGCAATCGAATCAGGAATTCCTGCTGATGCTTGGCGATTTTATATTTTCTACAACAGACCTGAAAAACAGGATTACCAGTTTACATGGAAAGACTTTATGGAAAAGCTTAACGGCGAGTTGATTGGAAATCTTGGTAACCTTGTAAACCGCACACTTTTGTTTGTAAACAAATATTTTGACGGTGTAATTCCAGAAGCTCCGGTTGACGAAGAGCTTTGGACTCAGGTTCGCGATCTTGAAAAGAAAGCAACTGACTATCTTGAATGGGCAGAACTTAAGGATGCTTTCCATACAATGTTTGAAATTTCTGACATCTGTAATAAAAAGTTCCAGGCTGCAGAACCTTGGAAAACACGCACATCTGATCCAGAGTCATGCGCTAAACTAATTCACAACCTCTGCTACGTAATCAAAGATCTTATGATCATGATGAATCCATATATGCCGCAGTATACTCAGGTAATTATGTCTTACTTTGGAAAATCAATTGAAGAATCTAAAGTTGGAACAGAAACTAAACCTGGTTACAACTGGTCAAATCTTGGAGAAACGACAGGGCTTGATAAAGTAGGACCGACAGAAGTTTACTTTAAGCCACTTGATCAAAAGACAATGCTTGCATTCCGCGAAAAATTCAGCGGTAAGCAAAATAGTGCAAAATCAAATGGTGCAAAGGGTGATAATAAAAAGAAGGCTGAAAAGAAAAAGGAAGAACCAAAGCCAGCACTCACACCAGAACAGCAGATTGACTTCTTTAACAAGAATATCAATCTTACTGTTGCAAAGATTACTGACATTAAGCCAAACCCGGAAGGCGAAAAACTTTACATCGAAACTCTTGATGACGGAAGCGGAACTCCACGCACAATTCAGTCGGGGCTTCGCATGTACTTAAAAGAAGAAGAACTTTTAGGAAAGCATGTTATCATCGCAGAAAACCTTGCTCCTCGTACGATGCGCGGGGTAGAAAGCCGCGGTATGCTTTTAGCCGGGGATTATAAAGACGAAAACGGTAAAGAATGCGTAGAAGTTTTGGATGCCGGATGGGCAGCTCCAGGAACCCGTGTTGTTCTTGAAGGCGCAGATCCTGCGGCTTCAAAGAAAGAACAGATTACAGGCGATGATTTCTTTAGCGTTGCAATTGAAGCAAAAGATGGTATTGTACAGATTGCAGGTAAAAAGCTTTTAGCAGATGGAAAAGAAATTAAGACTTCAAAAGCGCTTAATTCTGAAATCGGCTAATCGTATCGTTTTATTATATTAATTAAGATTACAGACGCAGGCTGTTATGGCCCGCGTTTTTTTTGTTATTTATAAATCAAAATTTTTCTGTTAGTTTTATTTCATCCCTTTACTGCATTATTTTCATCAAGAAGTACAACAGTCGGCTTCCAGTTTTCTGCATTTTCTTCTTCGATATGAGTGTAGGTAACGATGATCACTTTGTCGCCTACTGCGGCCATGCGGGCAGCGGCACCGTTAAGACAGATTTCGCCTTTTTTTCCGGGAATGATATATGTGGAAAAACGTGCACCGTTATTTACGTTAAGGACATCGACTTTTTCCCAGACATGCATGTTTGCTTTTTTTACAAGATCCATATCAATCGAAATTGAGCCTTCATAATTTAAGTTTGCATCAGTTACTGTTGCACGATGTAATTTTGATTTTAATACTTCAATCTGCATTTTAATTTATCTCCAAAACTTTTTTTAATCCGAGGTGAACCAGTTCCGGCACAATCGAATCAAAGATTTGTTCGTTTTCAAACAGTCGCGAAAATCCGCCTGTTCCAATTACAAAAGGCTTTTCGCCTTTTAAAACATCTTCTGTAAATAAAGAAATTAATTCTTTTATTGCACCAAGCTGACCGTAGTAAATTCCAGCTTGGATTGCTTCAACAGTAGAAGCAGGGCAGGCTCTCTCCGGTTTTACAATTTCAACTGCCGGGAGTTTTGCAGTACCGGAAGAAAGGGCAGACGATGACATTTTGATTCCCGGAAGAATTGCACCACCAAGATATTCTTTTTCTTTTGTAATAATGTCAATCGTTGTTGCAGTTCCCATGTCAATTACAATAAGATTTTTATTCTGTTCAATATTGCAGGCACCAATTGCGGCGGCAATTCTGTCAGCACCAATTTCTTTTGGATTTGAATATTTTAATTTTAGTCCTGTTTTAATTCCTGCCTGAACAAAAATTGCTTCGACAGAAAAATATTTTTTAAACGCATTTGCAACTGAATAGTTTAAAGACGGAACAACAGAACAGCATGCAATCTGATTAATTGTTTTATAATCAAGACCGTTAAGCTCAATGACATTTCTCAAAAAAAGACCAATTTCATCAGAACTTAAATCTTTGTTTGTCGAGCGGCGGAATATCAAAATATTTTTACCGCTTTCATCAAAGATTCCGCCTTGAATCGTTGTGTTTCCAATATCAATTGTTAAAATCATTTTAACCTCTCTTCGTAAGTTTTAAAATCAGATCTGAAAGTTTTTTTACAGAATCGCATTTTGCAACCTGTAAAAGTTCATTGTTGTAAATTACACACGGATGTCTGTCTGCTGTAATTTCTGATTTGTCATTTGAAACGACAAAATCGGGAGCGTTCTTTTTTATACGCTTTCCGTTGTAAAAAAGCTTTTGTACCGCGCACAAGCGCTCGTCATCAGATGCATGATCTGTAAGCTTAAAACCAACAAGCATACTGTCAGACGCAATTTTTTTTATTGAATCTATAAGCTTTGGATTATTCTTTAAGCTTATCATAACTTTTTTATCAGACGGAATTTTGCAGATTGAATTTTTCTTTACGGGTTTTCCATCTATAAAAATTTTATCAATAGAAAAATCGCTGACGGCGGCGGCATGGACTACAAGGTCAAAATGGTTATTCAAAAGAACATCAAGTAAAAGCATCTGCAAGTCAGAAAAAGTACGGTATGTCAGATATTTTGCCTTTGAAGGTTTTATACCACGTTCGCTCATAAGACAAAGTACGTGATTTTCTTTTTTGCAAAAATTGTCAGCAAGTGTTGCGGCAGTCGTTCCTGTCGAAAAGTTGCAGATGCTTCTGACGTTGTCTATTGGCTCTTCGGTGCCGCCGCCGGTAATAAGGATGTTCATTTTAGACTCCGATATTACATAATTTGCTGTAAGATTCTGCGGATTTTACAAGCTGCTGTCTGAAATAATCTTCAATAATATTAAAAGCATCCTGAGGCTCAAGAAGTCGGCCTTTTCCATCCTGTCCGCAGGCAAGATGACCTTCAGGGCTTTCAAGAATTACAGTTCCCCAGGATTTTAATTTTTGGAGAGATTCCTGAACACTTGGATGTAAAAACATATTTGTGTTCATAGCAGGAGCAATCCATAAAGGCTTTTTATAATTATTTGCAAGACATACTGCACCAAATAAATCATCGGCAAGGCCATTTGCCAGACGGTTTATACAGTCAGCACTTGCAGGGTAGGCAAAAATTAAATCTGCCCAGCGCTGTGCAAGTTCAATATGAGGAATTTCAAATTCATCATTAAACATATCAGTGTGAATTTTATGATGAGTCAAACCTTCAAAGCTTGCTCTTCCGACAAAGTTGAGTGCATCGCGGCTTGCAATTACACGAACATCATAACCGTTTTTTGTAAGAAGACTTATAAGCGAACATGATTTAAAACAAGAAATTGAACCGCTTACGTAAATTAAAATATTTTTATTTATATTCGACATTATCAATTAACCTCACGTCTTCTAAGAATGCAGCAGCATAAAGGCGGGAACCTTTTACTGTAAGATAATCTACCTTAAAGCCTGCTTCTTCTAACTCTCTCTTTTTTTCTTCAATCGAAGCATTGTCAACCAGCACTTCATGAAGACGTGGTGCAATTTTTAATCCATGTTCAGAAAGCTTTCTGTTTCTTGAACTTATGGCAAGACCATTTTCTTCTCTGACAATAGGACAAGGCACAATATTTATATTCATAAAAAATGCATTTACCATTCCGCGCAAAAGTTCAAGCTGCTGAAAATCTTTTTCTCCAAAGTACGCATTACAAGGACGTACAATATTAAAAAGCTTCATTACAACAGTTAAAACTCCGTCAAAATGTCCGGGTCTGCTTGCGCCGCACAATGTTTTACTTAAATCATTTTCTGTAACTTTGTATCTGTAATCGTCCGGATACATTTCTGAATAAGTCGGAGCAAAAAGATAATCAACATTGTTTTTTTCAAGCAGGGCTTTGTCATCATCAAAATTTGCAGGGTAGGTAAGAAGATCATTTTTATCGTTAAACTGAGTCTCGTTAAGATAAACGCTTACTACTGTGATATCATTTTCTTTTACAGCGCGTTTTACGAGAGACTCGTGTCCTGCATGAAGGCCACCCATTGTCGGAACAAAACCGATCTTTTTGCCTTCAAGTGTTTTTCGTAATTCAATAAATTCATTTACAGTATTTATAACTTTCATATTCATTCCTTTTAAAATTCAAAAATCGCGCGGATTGTTAATTCAAAGTCACGCGGTCTTTCAACAGTGCGCAGGTCTGTTTTTAATAATTTTCTTTGTGTGGAAAAATTCCACCAGAAACTTCTTTTGCATATTCATTAAGCGCATCAGTGATTAATTTTTTTCCGTCCATAAAATGGTGAACAAACTTAGGCGTAAAATCGCTCATACCAAGCAGATCCTGCAAAACAAGAACCTGACCATCACAGTCAAGACCGGCACCAATTCCGATTGTCGCAATCGAAACAGAGTTTGTAATCTCACGTGCAAGTTCAGCCGGAATACATTCCAACACAATTGAAAAACATCCAAGCTCTTGAGCAGCCTTTGCTTCACGCTTAATTTTTTCAACAGAGTCTTCAGTCTTTCCCTGTTTTTTGTGACCACCGAATGCATTGTAAAACTGCGGCGTAAGTCCAAGATGACTCATCACAGGTATTCCGCTTTTTACAAGATGTTCGATCACATCTTCTTGTCCGTCAACGCCTTCAATCTTAACAGCATTAGCACCGGCAACCAAAAGCTTTCCCGCACAATCTGTTGCATATTCAAGACCTTTGCGTGTCGACAAAAAAGGCATGTCAGAAACGATAAACTTATCAGTTCCATTTCGCACCGCCTTAGTATGAAGCGCCATCATTTCAATTGTTGCAGGCAAAGTCGTGTGTTCACCATGCATAACCATCGCACAGCTGTCACCAATTAAAATGCAGTCAACAGCCGACTCATTTACCAGGCGCGCAAAGCTTGCGTCATAGCAAGTAACCATAGAAATTTTTTGATTAGAATTTTTCCGTTTAGGAAAATCGAGTAGGGTCATAGTACCTGTCCTTTTAATAGATCAAGTCTATTTTGTTTTGGGGTGAATTTATCAAGGCTTGTTTTTTATTCTAAAAATTATTGCCGCCTTAAAAATTCAGTTTCTTTTTAAATTAAGAAAATAGTCACTGTTTCTGACAGAAATCAATGCTACAAGGGGTAGTATATGCTTTTATTTGATTATTGTAAATGGGAGGTAGTGTCTTGTAAATTGACTATATACTTTTTTTTGTATAGTAAATCATATTTGAATATGACAGAATGTGGTTTTATATGAGAGCAAAAATTACAGCAATTTTATTAGCAAGTCTATTTCTCGTTTCATGCACAAAAACAAAAGAGATGGCAGAAATGAATAAAATAGAGTCTGATACTAGTAAACCTATTCCTCAAACATTAAAAGATGAAATTCAGGGGCAGCATATTTCAATTGAAGATGATTTAGGCGCATATCTTAAAGTCGTTGATGGCAGTTATTATATTAAATTAAAAGGAAATAAAATTCTTTTTTCCTTTGATCTTGAAAAAATAAAAGACCTGACCGCATACTTAGATAATTATAAAAAAAATCTGGAAGCAAAAAATATTGAAATAGAATATGTGATATATTGTATTGAATGATTTTTTAAACTAGAAACTTAATGATTTTATAGATTTTCTTTCGTATACCCCTTATGTCTTCTCCGAACAAGGAATCAGTTTTACGCTATAATTGTACAGTAAAAAAAAGCCCTAACTGGAAATCAGATAGGGCATATTCTTTGAATACTAAAAGACAGTCTTTATTAAATATAAATGATAAATTATTTTACATTTATATCAATTTTATTTCCACCAATTTTTAAGTACCAACCTTCTTCTGCAATTAAATCACTAGCAACTTCAAATACATCAGCGGCTTTTACTGTAATTCCTGGATTTAGATCACTAATAACTTTTTCATTTTGATTTACTTGTGAAGAGAATGCAATTGTAGCAGCCGAATCAATTTCATATTCAACACCTTTAGGAGAAACAAGTTTTAATTCCGGGAAACTAAAACTATTTATTGGCTGATCTGTTATATTTTTATATTTCCACTGTACAGCTACATAAACAGCTCCTTCCGAAGCTGTTTCATTCCAAAAAGTGTCACCAACAGAACGTCTTTTAGAAACATTTATAACAGTGATTTCAAACTTTTTAGTTGTAAATGTTTCACCAACTTTATAATTTTGAACAACTTCTGAAGATGTACTTGACGAATCATCATCATTATTTCCAAAAACTGCTCCAATAGCTCCTAGCAATACAACTGCAGCTAAAATATAAATCCATTTCTTCTTTTTCTGTTTTGCTCCACATTTTGGACAAACTTTAGCGCTTGCTGCAATCTCTTCTTTACAAACATGACATTTTTTCATTTTGCCATCTTTTTTCATAAAACAACCTCCAATGATATACTGCATGTAACTATCTACAATAGCTACTTGTTATAATAATACCTAACTATGTGCTTATAGTCAATAGAAACTTTTAGCTATATTTTTTTCTTAATGAATAAAATACCTATCGAAACTATCGTAAGCGAAAATATTAAGACATTACGAAAAAAATTAGGGTGGAGTCAGGAATTTTTGGCAGAAAAAACAGGAGTTTCTGCTCCGTATATTACTCAAATTGAGGTAGGGAAAAGAACACCTTCTCTTGATATTGTTGAAAAGTTAGCCTCAGCTCTAGGAGTTGAATATAAAGTTCTTTTTGATACTGATACAGAAAATGTTCCGGATAGTGAATTTTCAAAACACATTCTTGAATCAAAATTAATTACTGCAATAACAAAAACAATACATGATGAATTCAAGGAATAATTCATAGATAAATAAACGATTGCTATGAATAATTCAGAACTTACAGTTCCGATAATTTTTACTTCAGTTTGAATGAGTTTCGTATATAAATATTGTCAATTTATTTAATTCTTATTATATTTAAGTCGTAAAGCTTGCTGCACAGATGAATGTTTCCAGTAACTAATTTTGAATTATGAGTATGTGCGGTTATATATTTGTCGTGTCGTCCTTCGACTCCGCTCAGGGACGACACGACAATGACACATTTATTTTATCTTTTTTTTTCTTTACCACAATTCAGGTCTGAAACTGGACTGGCGCTGAAAAATTAATTTTCTCATGAGGTATGTGGTATGAAAAATAAAATTTCAATTTTAGAAGAAAACTCTATTCGTTCAAAGATTCATGTTATTCGCGGTCAGCAGGTTATGCTGGATTTTGATCTGGCAGCAATTTATGGTTATGAAACAAAGAATTTTAATCGGCAAGTAAAAAACAATATTGAACGCTTTGATTCGGATTTTATGTTTCAACTATCCGACGCTGAAATGAAAGAAATCTTGAGGTGCAAAAATTTCACCTCAAATTGGGGTGGTACGAGATATAATCCTTATGCCTTCACTGAGCAAGGAATCTACATGCTGATGACTGTTCTTAAAGGCGATCTTGCAGTTACTCAAAGTAAAATGCTTATTCGCACTTTCAAAGAAATGAAGCATTTTATTCAAAATAATTCTCATATTTTTGTAGAATTGGATAACATCAAAAAACATCTTGTAATATCAGATATTCATCAGACAGAAACAGACAAAAAAATCGATGAATTATTCTCTTTGATGGACAAATACAATGTAAAAGAAACACAGGGAATTTTCTTTCAAGGCCAGATATTTGATGCCTATGCCAAGTTTGAAAGTTTTCTTTCAGCAGCAAAGAAAGAAATAATTCTTATAGATAATTATGTTGATTTATCAATTCTTCAGCGACTTGCGAAAAAGAAGAAGGGTGTGAATGTGATAATCTACACAGATCCTAAAACAAAATTAACTGCACAAGATGTTCAGACTTTCAATGGTCAATACCCAACACTCACTCTGAACTACACCACAAAGACTCATGATAGATTTTTGATTATTGATAATTCAACAATTTATCACATCGGAGCATCATTAAAAGATTTGGGCAAAAAGTGTTTTTGTTTTGATTTATTGGACTCCGGGTATATTCCAATGATTTTGAAAAATTTGTGAGATCAACTGGTGACAATTTGTTACCAGTTGTATGAAAAAAAAAACTATTAAAAAGCTCTTAATACTACAGTATGCGATTTAGGAAGAATTTTTTTTGACACAAGATCACCAGCTTCTAGTTTTTATTATTTTTTGAAACAAGATATAGAATAATTGAATTTAAGTTCTTGAATTGTTTGTTGTTTTATTCGTATAATTATAAAAAATTAGTTAAATAAGGATAACGATATTATGATTAAAAAAATATTTTTACTATTTCTTTGTTTATTTTTTTTCCCATTATTTGCACAAGAAGATAATG
>JAILNY010000117.1 GCA_024691105.1 Treponema sp.
AATCTACAAAAAATGCTACGAGCACGCAGCTAAAAACGGAATCATTATTGCCGATACAAAGTTTGAATTTGGTCTTGATGAAAATGGTGAACTTGTTCTTGGTGACGAAGTTCTTACACCAGATTCAAGCCGCTTCTGGAATGCCGCTGAATACAAAGTAGGTACAAGTCCTGCAAGTTATGACAAGCAGTTTGTTCGCGACTGGCTCAAAGACAACAACCTTGCCGGCGATCCTAATATCAAGAGCATTCCTGCTGACGTTGTAGAAAAGACTTCTGCATTGTATCACGAGTGTCAGACACGCATCTGCGGAAAATAATTCTTTAAACGGAATTTAATTTGGCAGATCGTTGTTATAAATGTTTCCGCCCGATGTCTCATTGTCTTTGTGAATACGCAAAGCCTGAGATTGACAGCGGAATTAAGTTTGTTTTTCTGATGCATCCAAAAGAAGCAAAGCATCAGAGAACAGGTACAGGCCGGCTTTCTCATATTGCACTTAAGGATTCTGAAATTATTGTCGGCCTGGATTTTGCTCAAAACGAGCGGTTCCAGTCTTTAATAAATAATCCAAAATATTTTCCTGTAATGATGTATCCGGGTGTTGATGCATGGACAGCGCGGCGAGAAGGTTTTAAAGAAGCTGTCGGCGATCGCACGCTTTTAGTCATTATAATCGATGCGACATGGTTCTGTTCAAGAAAAATAATCGAACACAATCCAGAGCTTTTAAAACTACCGCGTGTTTCGTTTTACGGCGAGTACCGTTCTATTTTTACATTTAAGCGTGAACCGCGGCCGGAATACATCTCGACAATCGAGACATGCTACTATTTTATAAAGGAATTGCAGTCACTGAATTCTGGCGATGAGGGGAATGAATCGGAAAATCGCGCGGGCGACACGCACGAAAGCCCCGACGCGACTTCTAAAACCGCGCGCCTCGTAAAAGACTGCGACCCGGAACCGCTTATGAATGTCTTTAAGGCAATGATAAAAGATCAGCTTCAGTGCGAGAACGACCGCCTTGCAGGAAAGCTCCCTGACGTGTATGCGCATGACTGGAAGTACAAAGACAAAAAGCCGCGCGAGATTCCGGACGTGATTAAATCTTAGTATGCTGCGCGAAAAAAAATTGCGCGAAAAGATTGAGGTAAAAAAAATGCCGCGGGCTAAGTGAAAGCCGCGGCGTTCTTTTAAGCTTTATTTAAATTCCTATTTATCGCTTTCTTCTTCTTGTGGATTTAAATTTTTATAAATCTCGCTAGCGATTGAATACGGAATGAGTGTTGAACTTTTTGTTCCGTAGTTCATGATAAAACCGTTACGACTTTCGTAATCAGAATCGTTGTAAAGTGAAATAAAAAGATCCTGAATTGAGGCAATTGCAACGCCTGTATTTTTAACTTCATCAAACCAGTTATCGCTGTTTACATCAATGCCGATAATTTCGCAGTAGGTCGGAAGATCCCAAATTGGAATATACTTATGTTCATAAATGTTTGAATCATCGATAACAACTGTCATGTCGGAATTATATA
The DNA here is from genome assembly GCA_024691105.1 of Treponema sp. GTDB lineage: Bacteria > Spirochaetota > Spirochaetia > Treponematales > Treponemataceae > Treponema_D. Next base: position 1,542 of record JAILNY010000117.1, read on the forward strand.
TTTCAGTTACTGCGTTAAACAAATCTTCTGCGTCACCAAAGTAAAAGAAAGAAGTTTTTTCGTTCTGTTCTTTATCACCTGCGTTTGAAGATTTTAAAATCTTTCCTATTTCACGATAAGAAAGAATGTAGTCATTTACCGGGGTAAGGACAATAACTTTAGCATCTTCTTCGAGGGCTGCTTCTAAAATTGAACGGACAGAATTTTTTACAAGCGTGATTTCTGTAAGTTCTTTTTCAGAATCATTGAGGTCAATGATATAGATATGGTCAGTTCCATTTTCTGTTGCAACACCAAAGTCAATTTCTTTTTCTAAAAATTCAGATGTAAAAATTTTATAAGCTGAATTATTTTTTATTTCGTTAACCATTTTATATTCGTAAGCAAATTCATTAAAGTCGCTCATCATAAAGGCTTTGTAAGAAACAAAACCTGTAATAGCGGCAAATACAAGAAGAATGATGTTTACATAAATTGGTTCTGGCTGTCTTGTTACACCAAGTTCTTCGGTCTCTGGCTGAGAATCGCCAAAGTCGTTTCTTTTTTTAAGGAGTGAAAGAATTGAACAGATGACTGCACGGATTGCAATTCCGACGCATGAAACTATAATTGTAAGTTTTGCAAAGCCTGCTGCAAGATGCCATTGTTCTCCAATCATAATATATATTGCCAGTGCAAGACCGATAATCGGATATACGATTCTGAAAATTACAGCTGCCGTCGAGCCATCCCACATGAGACCGTTTGCAAATTCTTTGAAGGTAGCTGTTCCGTTATCTTTGTCAGATACTGGAGCGATAAAAAAAGTCATTCCGTAAAAGAAAAGAACTGTTCCAAGAATAAAAATCTTTGCTCGATATTTTTCTGAGTTAATATCAAGCGCTCCTGAAATTGCAATAAGTAGTGCTGAAAGTACCATAAGTGCAAGTGAATACAGGTAAACCTTTACGTATTTTTTGATTGAATCCATTTTGATTTCCTTGATTTTGTTATCTCCGACTTTGAATGAATTAAGTTTTACATATTTACTTATAAAAATCAATTTATATAAAGAATTAGCCCAAATATTTTTAGAAATATCTCCAATTTCTAAAAATTGCGCGAACGGGCCGGTGATAGGGACGCGGCTCGGCGTGAAAAAAAAAGCGATGCAACGTTCTGCTGCATCGCCGGTAACTTTTTATAATTTTATTCCTTATTTTTCTAATCTCTTGATTAAGTATGGAAGTGCCTGTTCAAACTTAACTCCGTACCAGTGATCTTTGTCACCTGCAGTCAATTTGATTGCTTCTACTACAACGTCGGCACCAAGGCTTGCAGCTTCGAGTAATGTCTTTCCGCGGAGGAGAGAACCTGCAACAACCGATGCATAAAGGTCTCCTGTTCCGTGTGAACTTACAGCCTGTTTTTCGTTAAAGTAATATTCAACTGTATCTTTTTCTGTTGAATAAACTGCAACACCGAGCTTGTCACTTTCAAAACTTACACCTGTTACGATTACGTTCTTTGCACCGAGGGCAGCAAGGTCGCGTGCCATTTTTTCGATAAAGGCTTTGTCATAGCCTTCTGCAACATAAGGCTGTCCTAAGAGGAATGCAGCTTCTGTTAAGTTTGGCATGATTACGTCAGCGCCTTTGCAAAGTTTTTTCATTTCCTGTGGAAAGTCATCATCAAAGCCTGCGTATAATTTTCCGTTGTCGGCCATTACTGGGTCAACGATGCGGAGTGCGCCCGCTCGTGCTGTTTTTTCCATTATGTCAAGGATGTGTGGAATCTGTGCTTTTGAAACATAGCCGGTATAGAATGCGTCAAAGGTAACTTTTTCTGTGAGCCAGCGGTCAAGGATTTTTGGCATGTCGTCTGTAAGGTCGTGGAATGTCCAGCCGGAAAAGCCTGCTGTGTGATTTGAAAGAACTGAACTAGGTAAAATTCCTGTTTCAATTCCACATGCAGAAATTACAGGAAGTGCAACTGTGAGTGAGCACTGTCCCACGCAGGATATGTCCTGAATTGTTAAAAGTCTTTTGTCCATATTTTTGCCTCGCAATTTTAGTGCATTATGTGCGATTAAAAGTCGCGCGGAATGCGTAATGTTTTATGGTAAAAATATAGCGTTAATCTGGTATTATGAATATATTCAAAATCGAATAAGATATATATAACCAGATTGACGCTTAGATTTGGGGTGCGGGTTTTAAGCTTGCGCTAGGATTTGAATCGCGCGGTCTTGGTTTGCGGTTCTGGTCGCGCTTTATGCGGGGTGCGCGGTGAAAGAAGTTATCCGCCTGTCAGATTAGTAGGTTATTGCGCGAAAAAGTCTGGTTGTGTTAGAATATGTGCGAGGTGAATAAAAATGAACGAAGTATATGAATTTATCAAAAAGTGCGGAACATATTTTCTTGCAACTGTAGAAGACGGTCAGCCAAGAAACAGACCGTTTGGTACAATCAATATTTTTGACGGCAAGTTATATATTCAGACAGGAAAAAGCAAAAATGTTTCTAAGCAGATTCAAAAAAATCCTCGCGTAGAGATTTCTTGCTTTGACGGTTCTTGCGGACAGTGGCTCCGTCTTGCAGGTGAACTTGTTCGCGATGACAGACGCGAGGCAAAGGCTGACATGCTCGAACACTATCCTGATTTAAAGAGGATGTATTCTGCAGATGATGATAATACCGAAGTTTTGTATTTTAAAAATGCAGAAGCAACAATTGCAAGTTTTACAGACGCTCCAAAGGTAATTAAGTTCTAATGAAGAAAAAAATTATAGCGGTAATTTTTTTGATTACCGCGTTTTCATGTTTTGCTCAAAAAACAGTTAAGCCAAAGGACATTGATATAGATTTATCTTCTCTAGGTTTTAACATGACTTATGCTCAGCTTTTTAATATGATGGCAGCTCCTGAAAAATACGAGGGAAAGAAAATCTGCATGAAAGGAATTTTCATGGTTTTTGATTACGAGATGGATGGTGAAGCCAAAAGAGATTTTGCATGTGTCGTCTCTGATACCGCAGGCTGCTGTATGCAGGGTTTAAGTTTTGAATTAAAAAATAAAGCCGAATACCCAAACGGTTACCCGGCTCTTAATTCTACAATTACTGTTGTAGGCCGCTTTCACTGCTACGAAGTAAACGGCGTCTACTATACCTGTCTGGTTGACGCAGAGATTTTATAACCCGCGTATTACAAGGCATGCGCGGGATTTAATCACGTGCAGGTTTTGAATCCGCAGGAAGCGTTATAACCCGCGCGCCCATGCGTAAGTACTTAAGTATGGGTCCGGGCGAATCGGTTCCGGGGTTGCCCAGATCTCTGTAATGTCACCATTGTCCCCGATTTTACCGATGCGGACCGGCTTATAAAGATGCTGGTTAAAGCCGTCGATTGTTACAAGGCCTTCCGGGGCAACGTAAGTCATCCCCTTTGCTGCAATGCGGACTGCTTCTACATCAAAGCTTTGTGCTTTTTCGCAGGCTTGTGCCCACAAGTGAACTGCAATATAACCTGCTTCAATCGGGTCCCCCAATCTTCTGTTCTGACCAAATTGAGCCTTATAGGCCTTTATAAAATTCTGGTTTTCCTGAGTGTCTGTAGTTTCAAAATAATTCCATGAAACAAGATGCCCTTTTGCATATTCTGGGCCAATGTGACTTATCTCGCCTTCTGCAACAGAAAAACTCATTACAGGAATTTTGTCAGCGGTAATGCCTGCATCTTTGAGCTGCTTAAAGAAGAATACGTTTGCATCTCCGTTGAGTGTGTTTACAATTACGTTTGGTTCTGTTTTTTTAATTTCTTCGATTATGTTTACAAAATTAGTTTCGGTCATTGCAACATAATGTTCGCCGACACAAGTTCCGCCCATATCCTTTAACTGAGCCTTTATTATTTTATTTGCCGTCTGAGGAAATATATAATCACTTCCGATAAGGAACATCTTTTTTCCGTAATGCTCGGCACAATATGATATTGCAGGAACAACCTGCTGGTTGGGCGCTGCTCCCATATACATGATGTTTGGACTTGCTTCAACACCTTCGTATTGAACCGGATACCACAAAAGTCCAAACTGTTCTTCAAAAATTGGTTTTACGGCCTTGCGCGATGCAGAAGTCCAGCAGCCAAAAACCGTTGCAACGTTATCTTCTTTTAAAAGTTTTTCTGTCTTTTCAACAAAAATAAGTGGATCGCTTGCTCCGTCTTCCTGAATGACTTTAATCTGTTTGCCGAGAACTCCACCTGCATTATTAATTTCTTCAATTGCAAGGAGTTCTGCATCGCGCACAGCACATTCACTTATCGCCATCGAACCTGACAAAGAATGTAAAAGTCCGACTTTTACATATTTGTTTTCTTTCTTAGCACAGCCTGTAAAGCCTGCAATAGATATAACCGCTATTGCAGTTACTGTCGAAAATGTTTTGTGTAAAAATGTTTTTTTCATATCTATTCCTCACCCTGATTATAATTTTACTTCGTAAGTTTTCATGAGCCCTTTGCCTTTAATTTCGCATTCGATTGGACGCGAAAATTTTATATCGGTTCCTTTAAGTTGCTTTTTAAGATCTTCTGTAATACGGATTGTATTTGGTTCAGCAGCAGTTTCCATACGGCTTGCAACGTTTACCGTGTTACCCCACACATCGTAAATAAATTTTGTTGTTCCAATTACACCGGCAGTTACAGGACCGCAGTTTAATCCAATGCGGATTGAAAATTTGATTTGAGCTGTTTCGTTGTACTTTTTCAAATCTTCGTACATTCCCTTTGCAAAATTAATCATAACCTTTGCATGATTTTTGTTTGCCACAGGAATTCCACAGGCTGCCATATAGGCATCTCCAATTGTCTTGATTTTTTCAACGCCCATTTTCTTTGCGCGCTCATCAAAGCGGCTGAATAAATCATTAAGCGCTTTTACAATTTCCTGCGCGTTGTGTCCGCTTGAAACTTTTGTAAAACCAACAATGTCGGAAAAAAGCAGAGTAGCGTTTTCAAAGTCTTCACCAAATGATTTGTCACCTGTTGTCTCTTTAAGTTTGTCAGCAATCTTGTCCGGTAAAATTGAACGCAAAAGTTTATCTGATTTATCTTTCTCAATCTCAAGATCGGCCGTTCTCATCTGCACGAGAGCTTCAAGTCTCATGTTTTCATTTGTAATGCGGCGCTCACGTAAGATGAACATTGCAAAGACAGAGCCGACAACAATTGATGCAAGTATAATCCAGAAAATCGGGCGCTGCCAGAAGAACGGTTTTTGGTAGAAGAACATCATTTCGTCATCGTCAGACTGGATGCCGCTTCCGTTGATTGCATTTACAAGGAATGAATGTCGTCCAGGATTTAAGTTTGTGTAAGAGACAATGCGCTCTGCACTTGGCGGTGAATAAGTGTCTTCAAAATTTGTAAGCATGTGCGAAAACAGAATTCTCTCCGGTGCGTCAAAACTGATTCCGGTGTATTTGATGTCAACACGCTTTGTTCCCGGATCAAGGGTAATCATCTTGCCGGTATTATTGTAGATGATGTTATCTACGGTGATTGATTCGATATGAACTAATGGAGTGACCGGATTTTTGTGAACTTTGAGCGGATCAAAAATTGCGATGCTGTCAATCATGGTAAACCAGAGACGACCGTGCTTGTCGACGATTGATTTTGAAGTTGATGTCGGTCCGTCAGAATCAAGACCGTCATTTTTGTTGTAGTATTTTGCCGTGATGTGATTTGATTTTTTTGCAAAAAAGTTAACGATGTCGTCAAGCGAGACAGATGCAATGCCGTGATTGTTTGTCATCCACAAATTCTTTTGAGTATCAAACATAACTTGAAAAACCGAGCTTGTTCCAATGCCGTGTTCAGAAGTAATTGTCTCGTATGGAACTTTGAACTCTGCCGTTGGATCAAAGTCGTTGCAGCGTGAGACACCGTTACCGGTACAAATCCAAAAGGCGTTGTCTGAATCCTGTGTAATTTTAAATATTACGTTGCCGGCAATTCCGTCAGAAGAAGTGATGTGATTAATTACTTCTTCGTTTTTCATAAGATAAATTCCGCCGCCGTCTGTTCCAACCCAGACAACGCCGTGGTTATCTTTGTAAATTGCCATAACGTATTCTGTTTCAAGCCCGGAAATCTGCTTAAAGCTTTTTATGGTTCCGTCCTTGTGAATAATGCTCAAACCCGTTGTCGTTCCAACATAATATTCATCTGTATCAGTTTCGATAGCCACTCGGACTTTGTTACCCGCAAGTCCGTCGTCAGTTGTCCAGTTCTTTATAGTTTTCCCGTCGTATAAAAGCTGACCTGGTTTTGTGTAACAGCTGACTAAAATTTTACCGCCACTTGCAAGAGAGACATCACGGATTCGTAAGCCCTTAGTGTAAGCGGTCAGTTCGTTTTCTTCGCGAACATCATTGTTATAACAGATAACGCCGCTATCCGTTCCAACCCATACACGGCCATCAATATTTTCTGCAATCGAGTTTACAGTTACGCCAAGTTTTTTCATCTGGAATTTACCGTAAGTAAGTTTACCGATTCCGTTGCGGTCAGTTGCAAACCAGATGTTGCCTTCGCGGTCCTGAATAATTTTGTTTACATTTGAATCTGCAAGTTCCGGTGAACCGTGGTATTCAATAAAGTTTCCGTTGTTGTAAGCAACCGGACCGTGTTCTGTTCCAAACCAGATTGTCCCGTTGTGCTCCTGATAGATAGAATAAGTCGGATACTTATCAAGAATTGTTCCTGTTTCAAGCTTTTCTACAATACCGTGATCAATCGTAACAATTCCATCGTTATCAAGCGAAATCCAAAACTTGCCGTACATATCCTGAAAAATAGAAGTTACAAAGTAAACTCCATACTGTTCAAGTTCTTTGCGCTGTCTGAATACTCCGTCGCTGTACAAGAAAAGACCGAGCTCATTTTGAGTTGTAAGCCAGATTCGTCCTGCAGAATCGCAGAAGAGTGAAGTTGCAATAATACCGTTTGCAATTGTACCCGCATCAAACTGCGGCGTAATAACTTTTCCGTCCGGCGTCAAATATGCAACACCGCCTGCCGTTCCAATCCAGATGTTACCGCGTTTGTCTTCTACAAGTGCGCGGATCGAATTATTTGGAAGGCCGTTTTCAATCGTGTACATCTTGTTGCCGTTGTCAGAAATTTTCTGAAGTCCTTCGTCATTTGAACCAATCCAGATATTTCCCTGCGAATCCTGAATGATTGCGCGCACAGAAATAAAGTCACAGCTCTTGTCGACAGAGCGGTTCATCGTTTTAAATTCAACACCATCAAAGCGGACAAGACCTTCGTAAGTACCAATGTTGATGTAGCCGTCAACCGTTTGATAAATGTCCGTCGCAGTTGTTCCGGTTAAGCCACCAAATGCGCTCCAGCTTTGGTATACGTAGGTGTCAAAAAAATTGTTCTGTGCAAAGACAGCGAACGAAGTAAAAAGCGAGACAAGAAATAAATAAAACTTTTTCATATTTTATCTTTCTCTCCTGAAGATAAAAGTTTTTGAGTATTAGGTTGAATAAAATAAAACCCCGCGTTGATGGTAATTTAACGCGGGGCTGTAAATGCAATTTTTATACAGTGAACAAATCAATCTGGGAACCAATCTTTGTAATTGCTCCCTGAACCTGATCTGCAATTGTGCTTAATGCTGCACCTGTTTCGTTAATCTGTTTTGCCCCTTCTGAAATTTCATCCATACTGCCTTTCATTGCAATAGTAGAATCCGTAAGAGTATTCATTTCTGAAAGTACATTTTCTTTTTGTACACCGATATCGTTAGAAGCAGTACGTACTTCGATTGTTGTATCGTTCATATTATGAAGGGCATCGATAATCTGCTTTGAACCGGAATTCTGTTCGTCCATTGCAGCCTTAATCTGAATAACGAGCTGGTCTGTCTCGTTAATTTTGTTAGATACAACAGAAAGTGCATCACTTGATTCGTTAGAAGAATTAACGACAAGATCAATTGAACTACGAATCTTTTTGATTCCTGCACCAATTGTCTTAGACTGTTTTGTAGAAGTTTCCGAAAGCTTACGGATTTCGTCAGCAACAACGGCAAAACCTTTACCCGCTTCACCGGCATGAGCAGCCTCAATTGCGGCGTTCATAGCAAGAAGGTTTGTTTGACTTGCAATAGATGCAATTGCAGTATTTGCTTCCTGAAGCATTTTTGATTCTGCTTCCATCTGCTGAATTTTTTCTGAAACGTCTTTCTGTTTCTGGAATCCGACTTCGGCATTAAGTTCAAGGCTCTTGAATGATTCTGACATTTTGTCAACCGAGTTGTTTACAGAAGCGATGTTTCCGATCATCTGTTCGATTGCGGCAGAAGCCTGAGTTACACTTGCGCTCTGGTTTTCGATCATTGCGTTGAGCGTTGTAATTTCATCAGAAATTTTATTTACAGAATCATTTGCCTCATATACACCATTGTCCTGTGTCTGAATCTGACCATGAATGCTCTGAATGTTTGCAATGATTTCTGTAATAGAAGTCTGTGTTTCTGCCATACTTCCAGAAAGATCTGCACCAGAGTCTGCAAGTTCTGTTTTCGATTCCTTAACATCTTTTACGATTGACTGAAGTTTATCAACAAAGTTGTCAAAGTGAATGATAAGGTCTCCGATTTCGTCTCTGTAAAAAAGTGCACAGCGTTTAGTAAGATCGGCATTTCCTGTCTCAAGCTCTGCAAGGAATTTTGTTACGTTGTTAATACGCCAGATTATTTTTCTGATGTAAAGGAATGTAACAACAAAGAAGATGAGCAAAGTTAAAGCGGCGCACGGAGTTACAATCATCTGAGTGCGGCGTCTTACGGCGTTTACGACTTCAACTGATTTTGCAACAAACAGCATTCCCGAAATATCTCCGTCATCGTCGATAAGAGGAATGTAGTTTGAATAGTAGGATTTTCCGTTAATTTTATTCGGGCCGGAATATTCTTCACCACGGCCTAAAACCTGGTCAACAATTGCCTGGTTTGCAAGCTCTGTTCCAATCATATTCTGACCGAGAGTTGTCTGATAGCGGACCTTGCCTTTGAATACGGTAAAGTCTACGTTGTAGTTTTGTTTTACTATTTCGATGAATGAGCCTTCGCCGTCATCTACAAGGCTGTAGCCCATGATAATTGCTCCGATAGTTTCTCCGTTTGATTTTACAGGAGCTGCAGTGATAATACCAAATTTGATATTACCCATTTCTTCGTAAGCCTGGAATTCTTTTCCATCGAGCGCACTTTTTACAGTGTGTGAAGAAGAAACATTTTCGCCGGTTTTGATTCCGACACCACCAATGATTTTTCCGCTTTTGTCAGCAAAGGCAATAAGGTCAACTGCAAAATCTTCTGCTTGCTGATTTGCTATTCTTATGGCCGCACTTGAATTGCCTGATTCAAATGTTTCGATAATTTCATTCTCTTTTGACATAACCTTTGCAAATCTGTACAAGTTATCGCGCCAGTCTTCTGCAATAAATTCAATACCGTGAGCTGTATGGTCAAGATCTTCGATTGTTGCTTCAAGAAACTTTTTGTTAAAAATGTTCATCGCAATTTCTGCAGTAATGATGATACTACAGGCGATAGAAAATAAAGATAAAAGTGAGATTTTTACTTTTATAGAAAGATTTCGTTTTCCGTTTTTGTCAAATCGATCAAGTTCTTTTAATTTTCCAGCCATATAAACTCCTCTCAAGAACAGAAAATATTAAAAAAAAATATTCTTAATGCTACTATTATATATCGGAATTTTTAGATGTCAAATTTAGTGTTTGTGGGAGAAGAAAAAAGAATGAAAAAACACTGAATGTGTCGGGTCAGAAATAAGTATATGTATGGTGAAAATTTTTTTCTTGCATTTCTGCCAATGTGTGGTATTATTAAATCGTGGTCAGGAAAGAGATGAGGACTTACACCGGCTGCACGGGAAGGAGGCGTTATGCAATTTCCAACAAAATGGTCTGACCTGAAAGGGTCATGTTGCTAGCCAAAATCCACCTGTGGTTATACAGGAACTAATAAAATGCCCTTCATAATGATGAAGATGAGCAAACTATAAACCGCCATAAGCTGGCGGTTTTTTTTTGCCCTGTGTGGTCTATTTAAAAACTTGCAGAAAAGGTTTATAATATAAGGTTGAGAAGGTTCTTTTATGAAAAAGACGTTAATTTTTTGTTTAATCTGGTATGTGGCACTTATGGCTGTTTTTATCGGATGCAAAAGTTCGGACGGATTTAAAAGTTCTACTGCAAAAATTCAATACAAGGGAAATCCGACAACAGGCTATAACTGGATTGTGGACGTAAGCGATGAATCTGTAATTTCTGTCAGTGTAAAAGAAAAATACCTTGGCAGCGCAGATGTTGTTGGTGCTCCGTCGATGTTCTATTACACGATTAGTTCACTTTCACCGGGAAACTCAGTTTTAAAGTTTGAATATAAAAGAGCATGGGAGACAAAACCAGCGGAAGAGACTCATATTTTTGATATAACGGTTTTGTCAAACGGTGACATAAAAATGATCGAAAGGTAGGAATTAACATGGCACAAAAGCGGTATAAGATTTCTTCTATTCTTTGTATTGTTCTTGTAACTTTGCTTTTTTTTATGAATGCAGTTCAAGGTTATTTGACAATTCGATTTGCAAGAAAGTCTACGACACAGAGTTATTCGATGGACTGTACTCAGATTACTAACGCATATTCACTTGCAATAGCAAACAAAATCAGTGAATACATGAATCAGATGTCGTATTACTCTGATTCGGATGTTGTTGCAACCGGCAACGATAAACAGATTGTAAACTGGCTTAGAGAGCATGTGTCTACACGAAGGACTTATTTTTCTTCTGTAATTTATGCGGGTAAAGACGGCGTTGCGTATTCTGACACGGGCGAGACTGAATCTATAAAGGACGAACGTTTTTTCAAAGAGATAATGAATAATGGAAAGACAACTTACATTGATAACCCTGGACGTAATTCAAAGGGCGAAGTTGTATTCCATATTGCGCGAGCTGCAAAAGTTCATGGTCGTGTAATCGGTGTTTTTGCGGCAGTTGTTTCACTTGATAATATCAGAAACATGGTTGAATATATTTTGCTTGGTGAATCTGGTCAGACCTGGATCTTAGCAGATAACGGAATGGTTATTGCAAATGCAAACCGTGATTTTGTTATGAAGCTTAATCTTTTGACAGGTAACGTTGATCAGTCGGTAAAGTCGGCAATGATGAAGGCTGTTACCGGCGCTATCGGTTCTGACTGGGTTAAGGACTGGGCCGGCATTCCTGGAAAAAGCTTTGTTACTTATACGCCGATTGCATATACTCCATGGATCTTTGCTTTTTCTATCAGCGAGTCACAGATGTCTGCAACGGGAACTGCAGTGCGTAATACAAATATCATCATTTCGCTCATTACGATTTTCCTTTTGATTATCTGTATCCTTATTGTCGCAGGAATTTTGTTCAAGCCGCTTGCCGCTGTTGAGCAGTCAATTAATTCGATTGCATCAGGACACGCAGATTTGACTCAGCGCATAAGAATTAATTCTAAAACAGAAATTGGTTCTGTCGTTCGGGGCTTTAATCAGTTTACAGAAAAACTGCAGTCAATTGTAACCAAGCTTAAAAATTCAAAGGACCAGCTTTCTGATGCGGGTGATCAGATGCATGACTGTACTCAGGAAACTGTAAGTGCAAATACTCAGATTCTTGAAAACATCGGAACTGTTTCTGACCGTATTTTGCACCAGTCTGCAAGTGTAGAAGAAACTGCCGGCGCTGTTAACGAAATTGCTTCTAACATTCAGTCGCTTGAGCGCATGATTGAACAGATGGTTCAGAGTGTATCTCAGGCGTCGGCCGCTGTAGAAGAGATGATTGGAAATATTGATTCTGTAAATACATCGGTTGTAAAAATGGCTGACGAGTTTACAGAACTTGAAAAAACTTCTTCTGAAGGAATTGAAAAGCAAAAGGATGTAAACGAAAAAATTGAACAGATTCAGCAGGAATCTGTAATGCTTCAGGAAGCAAATACTGCAATTGCATCTATTGCAAGTCAGACAAACTTGCTTGCTATGAACGCTGCAATCGAAGCGGCTCATGCCGGTGAAGCTGGTAAAGGTTTTGCCGTTGTTGCTGACGAAATCCGTAAGCTTTCTGAAACTTCTACAAGACAGTCTAAGACAATCGGAACTCAGCTTAAGAAGATCAAAAATTCAATTACAAGCGTTGTTTCCGCTTCACAGTCTTCTAGTTCTGCCTTTACTCTTGTTACAGAAAAAATTCAGAGCACAGATGTAATTGTAAATCAGATTAAGGGTGCAATGCAGGAACAGGCCGAAGGTTCGCGCCAGATTGGAAGTGCTTTGAGTGTAATGAACGACTCTACGCTTGAAGTTAGAACAGCTTCTAAAGAAATGGCCGAAGGAAACCAGGCAATTCTTGAAGAAATTAAACAGCTTCAGGATGCAACGGTTGCTATCAAAGACAGTATGGATGTTATTTCTGAAACGACAAAGAGAATTACAGAAACTGGAGAATCGCTTAACAGAATTTCTTCAATGATGTTTGATTCTATTGTTGATATTGGAAATCAGGTTGACCAGTTTAGGGTATAATGAGGAAGTTCTATGAAAAAGATAAGATATATTACTGCAGTACTTGCAGCAATCAGTGTTTTTGCATTTAGTGGTTGTTCTAAAAAGTCTGTTGATAAAAGTGATGTTATTGGGGTATTGCTCCGCAATGATTCGGATACATTTATTAAGGAATATAAAGAAGCTGTTGAAAAAGCTGCATCTGATAATAATGCTAGTATCCAGATTTATTCTGCAAATAATGATGCTGCAATTCAGATTGACCAGCTTAAAACAATGCTCTTAAACGGAGTAAGGCATTTTGTAATTATTCCTTACAGTACAGATTTAACAGATCAGATGGCAAAAATGATTTATTCGCAGGGAGGCTCTGCAGCTTTTTCTAATATTGTTCCAAGTGTATCGGCTCTTAAGGTTGGACCAAATATTTTTTACTCTTCTTCGCCAGAACTGGATGCCGGAGAATATCAGGCGCAATTAATTGACAGTTATTTTAAAAAACATCCGGAAAAGGCGCCGGGAAAGGTTTTAAAGATTGTATACTTTAACGGAGAGTACGGACATCCGGCACAGACTTACCGTAAGGACGGTGTTTATAACGGGCTTGAGCGTCTTGGTTACAAGATGGACTTTGCTTTTGAATATGGTGCTAACTGGGACAGAGCAAGTGCAAGACAGTCGCTTGATATGTGGCTTGAATCACAGCAGCGTGATGTGAACGTTGTAATTGCGCAGAATGATCAGATGGCATTGGGTGCTGTTGATGCGCTTATCAAGAATGGATATGTTGACGATAAATCAAATCCGACACGTGATACGGATGGTGATGGACTTGCTTTAACAGTGGCAGTTTTTGGTGTTGACGGAACTGCCGAAGCACAGGAGTCTATGGCAAGAAATCAGATGTGCGGAACAGTTTTGCAGGATGCAAAAATTCAGGCGCTTACTGCGTTTGAGCTGGTTAATCAGTGTAAGAAAACCGGCTCTGCAAAGGGCTATGTAACTACATCAGGAATTGCTGGTGCTCAAAAAACAACTTATGAGCCGCCATTGAACGAGCCGCTTGTAATCGGTCAGTGCTATATCGTTCCGTTTGTTCCAATGGGAAAATAAAAAGTTCTCGCGCTTATTGCAGAGATTCAGTAACACATAAAACGCAGTCCCCTCTAAAAGAGTACTGCGTTGATTTTAATATATTGAATTGCGCGCACGGTGGATTAATAGTATAATACAAACTATGAGTACACATATTAATGCACCTGATGGCGCAATTGCTCCATCGGTTTTATTGCCGGGCGATCCGCTTAGAGCAAAATTTATTGCAGAAAATTTTTTAGAAAATCCAAAGTGCTATAACGAAGTACGCGGAATGTATGGTTTTACAGGAACTTACAAAGGTAAGCCGGTTTCTGTTCAGGGAACAGGAATGGGACAACCGTCGCTTTCTATTTATGTAAGCGAGCTGTTTAATTTTTACGGAGTTCAGAATGCGATTCGTGTAGGAACATGCGGCGCAATTCAGGAAGATGTAAAGGTTCGTGATACAATTCTTGTAAATGCGGCTTGTTCAGATTCTTCACTTTTAAATCAGAGATTCGGACAGCTTCATTTTGCACCATCTGCTGACTTTGATCTTTTGATGAAGGCTTATGAAGCAGCAAAGGCAAAGGGAATTCCGTTCCATGTTGGAAAGTGCGCGTCGTCTGATTTGTTCTATGATGACAATGCAAACTGGAAGATCTGGCAAAAATGGGGCGTTCTTGGTGTTGAGATGGAAGCTGCAGAATTATTCACACTTGCTGCAAAGTTTAAGCGACGTGCGCTTGCGATTTTGACTGTAAGTGATCACATCATTACTGGCGAAGCTACAACTGCTGAAGAACGTCAAAAGACATTTACAAACATGATTCAAATTGCACTTGATGCAGCTGTGAGTGTGTAAATGTCGTATAGTCTCTTACGCGTAATCCGTAATGAAATTGCAAAGGAAATTAAAGATAAGGACACGGTTTTTATCTTTCCTACAAGTGTTGTAAGTGATTCGTGGATGGAGCGGATTGTTTTTCATCCAGAAGAATTTTTTACAGACGATGAACAGCTGTATTGCGCTGTAAGAGATGAACAGTTTATTGCATGGGACAGATTTAAGTCGTCTTGTATTTGTGAATCAAATTTAGGTAATGCACAGAATCAACTTACGCCTGTTCCATCTCTTTTAAGAAAAATATATTCACATCATATTGTAACATCTCATTCATTTAAAAAAATTATTTCACCGCTCTATCCTGATTCTGCATCGAGTTTTGCGCCGTGGATAAGTACGGTTTTGCCTTCGCTCGGAACCTGGAAAAAATATTTTGACGACTATACAAATACCCTGGGGTCAAATTCGCGCGCGTCTCAAAAAAATGTGCGCGAATGCGATGATGAAGACGAAGATTTTTTATTTTTATATAACGACTATTCACAATTTTTAAAATCGAATTCTTTTTATGAACCTTCGTGGTCAGAAAAATCGTTTGATGCAAACGGAAAAAAATATATTTTGTTTTTTCCGGAAATTTTAGACGACTTTTCTGATTACAAAGAGATGCTTGCTGACGGCGGTGTTAAGTTTGTAAATCTTTCTGAAAGTGCAGAAGATATCGCGCGCGAAAGTCCTAAGTGCAAATTGTTTTCTAATCTTAGAACGGAGCTTCGCGATATGGCTTTAAATATCCGTGCTCTTCATTACAAAAAAAATATTGACTGGAGTGACATTGCGCTTTCTGTTCCTGATATAGAAAATTTGCGACCGTATGTTGAGCGCGAGCTTGAATTATACTGCATTCCGTACAGGATGCGTGCCGGAAACACTTTGACGCTTGCAAGTGCGGGACGCATTTTTGAAGAGATTCAAAGCTGTGTAAAAAGTGATTTTTCTTTTGACAGTATGCGCGCTCTGCTTTTGGATGGACTTGTTCCGTGGAGCAATATTGAATATAACAAGGCACTGATTAAACTTGGAACAGAAGCAAAGTGTATCTGTTCTTTTATCGACAAGGGTTCAAAATCCGAGCGCAATGTGGATACGTGGGAATCGTCGCTTCCTGATATGAAGATTTTAAAGAGAGCTGATCCGTGTAATCCTGCACCTGGTTATGCTCAGGAAGGCTTTAATCCGCTTCAGTTTTACCGTGAATTAAAATCTGGAATGCTGTCGCTTTCGAGTTCAAAATCTTTTAAAGAAGTCAGAACAAACTGGGCAAAGTTTAAATCTCAGTTTTTGGATGATGAACTTTTCAGTAAAGACGCAAACCTTATAATTGGACTTTGTGTCCGTAATCTTGAAGAATTAATTTCTATCGAAGAAACTGTATTAAATAAAGATGGCTGCAAAATAAAAGTTCAAAACTGCTATGATTTTTTTGTTACAACAATTTCATCTGCAAGCTATCAACCTCAGAATAAGATTGACGGAATTTCTGTTTTTCCATACAGGCTTTCTGCTGCGGCAGCTTATCCGTATCAGTTTGTAATTAATGCAAATCAAAAAAAACTCAGCGTAGAAAAAAAACATTTTGATTTTTTAAGTCAAAAAAAACGCGAGCAGTTTAAAATTTCTGACTCTGAAAATCCGTCTGTTGCATTTATCAGATTGTATAACAAGTCTTGCGTAGATTTACCTGATGCAACGAATGGCAAAAATAATTGTGATGTTTATTTTTCAACTTCGCAAAATACGATTGGTGGATTTTCAATTCCTCATGGGTATCTGACTCCTGTAACTGGAGATGACGGCAAAGAAATTGTCGACAGGGTTTTTGATGAACAGAATGATTTTGTAAAAAGCGAAAAATCATTTTTGTGCGAAGAATCAGAAAACTTTCCTGCTGCAATTTCAAAAAATCAGGATGAACAGTTTAAAGCATGGCAAAGCCGCTCGTTTAACGATATAAATGAGCTTGCTGCAAATAAAAAAATCAGTTCTGAGCTTTCGTTGCTTTTAAAAAATAAATTTATGCGCGAATATGACAATAACAAAAATCAGATTGCTGTTTCTGCAACGCATTTAAAATCATTCAGTTATTGCCCACGTTCCTGGCTTTTTGACAAAGTAATTTCTCTTGATACGGATTCTCTTGATGTTTCAATGTATTCAAATTTTGACATTGGAAAAATTTATCACAAAATGCTGGAGATTGTGTTTAAGAAATTTGATACAATTCCTGCTATTATAGATGATTCTCTTGAAAACGAATCTGAGATCCGTGATTATTTAAGAAAAAATATGACAAGCGCATTTTGCGAAGTCGACTCTTACGGTGACAGTAACAGCGTTCTGGTAAAAAAAGTTTTGGATTCTTCGAGTGAAAATTTTATTAACCAGATAATTTATTTTTTACAGACGTTTTCAAAAAAGTTTTCTCACTGGCATGTTTATGCAAGCGAAAAAGAATATAAAACGGCCGGAGAAAATATAAACTTTTTTTACAACGGAAAAATTGACTGTATCTTAACTGATGATAATGGCACGGTTGCGATTGTCGATTTTAAGACAGGAAAACTCCCGTCGCAAAAAGAATGCTTTGTTGCTGATGACGGAACTGTTTCTGATTATCAGATGGCAATGTACATTCATCTATTTGAAAGAAACAGCGATTCTGTAAAGGTTGAAAAGGCAAGTTTTTATTCAATCTGGGGAGATAAAATCTCTGAGATTATAAAGCTGCTTTCTGAATTAGGAAAAACTGATCCTGAAAAAAAATTGGAAGAACAGGAAAATAAAAAGGCAAATATGATTGAGGTTTTAAAAAGTGACACTCAAGTTTTTGCAGATTCTGTTCAAAATGCCATAGAGAAATTTGAGCCGTTTTTGATTGATGCTAAAAATATAAATCAGTTTGAATATTGTTCCGGCTGTTCATATCAGTCAGTTTGCAGAACTCAATATACTGTTTCGCCACGAAGCTTAAAAGATGAGTATCAGGAGATTTAATGATGGCAGAAAATAAAATTCAATTTGATTATCTAGATTTATTGCCTCGACAACTTGATGCCTCTCAGCTTAAAGCCTGCATAAGCGAACAGAATACTGTCGTCGCAGCCGGTGCCGGTTCTGGAAAGACTCAGGTTCTTGCAACGCGTTTTGCATATCTTGTAATGTCAAAAGAAATTCCTGCAGAACGTATTTTGACTTTGACGTTTACAAATAAAGCGGCGTCAGAGATGTATCAACGTATTTATCAGACGCTCTCGTTTTTTGCTTCGTCTGAAAAAACTTTGCAAAAAGAAAAACTGCTTGCACAAAAAGCAATCGATAATTTTTCAAATGTTCATATTCAGACTTTGGATTCATATTCTGCATCAATTGTGCGTTCGTCTGCATCGCAATATGGAATAACGCCGGAGTTTGTTACAGGCGGTGCGCTTCCTGATAATGCGTATCTTTTAGCCGTTCAGTTTATAATGAAGCATATTGATGAACCGATTGTAAAAGAACTTTTAGATGCCGGTGATATAGAAACTCTTGCAAGTGAAGTTTTTATTCCTGTGATAAAAAATTTTACTTCGATTGCGACTGATGATGATTTTTTTACAAAGTTTGAATCTGTTCAAAAAGAAAAATTCTGCCAGCTTTGGAATGAACGCATAAAAAAAATTCCTGATATCATAAATGCAATTTGTCAGGCAGATCCTCCAAAAGTTGGCTCTGAATATGAAAAACTTTTTAATCGCGCAAAAGAACTTACACCGTCTGCACTAAAAGGCTGCTGGAATAATCATGCTGCAGAAGTAGAAGAACTTTTTATGAATGCAGATTCTTTTGACAGTGACTGCTCTAAAAAAAATGCAGAGTCTGTACGCAACTGGCTTTGTGCATTTGAGTTTAGTCAGCAGGCAAAAGGTTTTAATAATGCATTGCGCGACTGCGTGGCATATCTTAGAGCGAACGATGGTAAAGATCGCGGTGTAGATGCTGCAATGCTTAAAGACATTGCAGAGTATGTAATTCAATCGGACAAGGTAAAAAGAATCTGTGAACTTTTTAACGAGTTTATGATAGAAATAAACCGTCAGAAAAGAATTTCTGGAACGCTTACATTTAAAGATTCAAATGAACTTGCTCTAAAAATTTTACGCGAGAATGAAGATATAAGAAAACAGGAACGTGATTCTTTTGACAGAATAATGATTGACGAGTTTCAGGATAATAACGGAAAAAACAAGGAACTGCTTTTTTTACTTAGTACTCTTGATGACGGAACAATTGCAAAAGACAAACTGTTTTTCGTTGGTGATGATAAGCAGTCGATTTATAAATTTCGCGGCGCTGATGTAGAAGTGTTTAACAGCCTTTCTGACGAGTTAAAAATAAGTCCGCTCCACATGTCAAATAATTATCGTTCTGAGATAGAACTTTTGCAGGCATTTAATTACATTTTTGGTTTTTATAAAGGGTGTGGAGCTTCTGCAAAAGATTTGCTTGCAGAAAATGATGCTCAAAATCCGGCACTCTTTCCGCGAAAAAGAATGGAGCCTTTTGAAGCAGAGTTTTCTTTGGAGACAGCCGCAGATTATCCTGAGTCAAAAGTCAGGCCTGCAAATTTCAGATGCCGTACGCATTTTTGTATTTTAAAAGACAGTCTTTCTGATGACGAGATTAATGAGTTTACCGCAGGAAATGTCGAAGAGCTTGAATGTATAAAATCAAAGCAGCTTCAGGAAGCCTATTTTATTGCAAAAAAAATCCAGCAGTTAAAAAAAGACGGAGTTGCATATAAGGACATTGCAATTCTTGATAAAAGCCGAACTGACCGCTGGGCCTTAAAAAGTGCTTTAAGCCGTCTGGGGATTCCTTATGAACTTGATCAGCAGACCCGGCTTTTTGACGAAGCGCCTGTAAACGATGTGTTAAGTTTTTTCAGACTGTGTGTTTATCCGAGTGATGTAAATTCTTTTGCAATTTTTCTGGCATCACCTTTTGTCGGGCTTTCAGAAAACGAGGTCGAGCGGACGATTGCATTTTATAAGTTGAATAGCGATGGCGAATGCCGTGCGTTTGAATTAAGTGATTTAAATTCTGTGTTGAGTGAAATTGCTCTAAAAAAATATCTTTGTGCAAAAGATTTTTTTCAGGAGCTATCGGAGTTTGCAATTTGTAATCCTGTTGTAAAAACTCTTGAGCGTTTGTGGAACGAAACCGGATACCGTTTTGAAACTTTGTGGAATAAACCTGTAAGTTTATTTGACGAACTTTATGACTTTTTGTTTGAGCTTGCACGTCAATGTGATGTAAATGGAAAATCAATTTCGTGGTTTGTAGATCAGCTTGAGTTAATTAAAAATTCCAGTCGTGAATCTGACAGCGACAGCGAAATTGATTTTTCTGAAGTTTCGTATCCGACAGAAAAAAAAGATGCCGTTCAGATTATGACGATTCATAAGAGTAAGGGGTTGCAGTTTAATACAGTTTTTGTAAACGGAATATTTAAAGACCGTGACCCAGTTACTCGTCATAAAAACATATATGCTTCAGAAGAATATGGCCCTTTGTATATAATTCCCGGAACAAAAAATCCTGTTGTCACGATATCTTTTGAAAATGAAAAGGCAAAAGAAAGTGCAGAGTTTTTGCGGGTGGTTTACGTTGCTCTTACCCGTGCCGAAAAAGAACTTTTTATAGTCGGAAAATCTGACTTTGATGTACTCGATGAAAAAAAGCCGCTAAAGAATTTTGTGTCGATGTGCTTTATGCAGTTTGACGACACTCAAAAAGAAAAATTGCTGAGTGGTGATTTAGTTGAATTAAATGATGCACCGATTTCTTTTGAAAGAATAATTCCTGTCACTCGTGAAAAAATTTATTTTGTTGAAGAGAAGGGGCGCGAAAATTCGATTACGTCAAAAATTGATTTTATAAAACAGCTTGAGATGCTTTATAACGGCGCAGACAAAATTGAATTTTCTCAAGAAGCACTTAAGGCTTTTACGCCAAGCAGTCTTGAGACACAGGATAGTGAATATACTTTTGCAGGTCGTCTTGATTCGTACCCGGAAATTAAAGATGCCGTTGAGTCGACTGTAAAATTTGTAAACGGAACTGACGATAAAGGAAATGCAAAGAAAATTCCTGTTTACGATTTTGGCTACAACGACTTTGGTACACTTGCACATTTATACATGGAAAATCTTGTTCTTTACAAAAGTCAAAACGCCTTGGATAAATTCAACACGTTTACAGCGCCATTTAGTTTTACAGCAGCCCTTAGTGATGAACATAAAAATGCTGTTCTTTCGGTTTGCAAAAAAATGTCAGACAATTTTATAAAGTCCAGATTGTGGTCACTTATAAGTACGGCCCAATTTGCAAAGCCTGAACTAAGTTTTATGGCAAATATTGACGGCTATAAAGTGAAAGGTTCGATAGACCTTTTGTTTGAAGATAGAGACGGTCTTTTTCATATCGTGGATTATAAAACTGATTATGCAAAAGATACAGACCGCAGTGGTGACGAGTCTGGTACTTCGCGCGACGATTCTGATTTTAATATCGAAAAATATCTTTTGCAGCTTGCATGTTACAGAAAAGTATCTGTCTCGTTGATTTTTCAACTGACAGGAAAGCTTGTAAAGGAAGAAGAAATTTTGTGTAGCCTGTATTATCTCAGGTATGATACTGAAATTGATATTACAAAAAAAATCCCGAAAGGTGAAAGCCTCTCGGGATTAATAAAGTCTATGCTAATGTAAGGTCGCCGTCTTTAATCCAGCCGATCTTGCGGAACAGCTTTCCAAATGCCCAGCACAAAATTGCAGGTAAGATAAAACATACTACAACAAGGCCGATCCATTCAAAGACACCAGGCGCAATTGCCGTTGCTCCGTGCGATATTGCAGCTTCGCTTGGTGAATACCATCCTGTAATAACGCCGATCTGTCCGACAAAACCACATGTACCCATTCCAGAGCTTACAGCGGCGCCGTTCATTTCAAGCTTAAAGAGACAGGTTGCAATTGGACCTGTAATCATCGAAGTCAAAATCGGTGCAATCCATACCTTTGGATTTTTTACGATATTAGGCATCTGCAGCATCGAAGTTCCAAGACCCTGAGATAAAATTCCACCCCAGCGGTTTTCCTTAAAGCTCAATACTGCAAAACCAACCATCTGAGCACAGCAGCCTGCAACAGCCGCACCGCCTGCAAGACCAACAAGTCCAAAGGCAGCACAGATTGCAGCCGACGAAATAGGGAGTGTAAGTGCAATTCCGACAACTGCAGAAACGAGAATACCCATCCAGAACGGATGAAGTTTAGTTGTCCATACAAGGAATTTTCCAACTGAACTTGCGGCAATACCGATATATTTTGCTGTAAGAACTGTAAGTAATATGCCGACAAGAATTGTAACAGCCGGTGTTACGATAATATCAACTTTTGTTTTTTTGCTTACGAGGCAGCCGAACTCTGCTGCGATGATTGCAATGAACAAAACTGCAAGAGGACCACCTGCGCCTCCGGTTACGTTTGCAGCACTACCAACAGCCGCAAGAGAAAAAAGTACGAGAGCCGGAACACCCATCGCAAAACCAATACCGATTGCCATTGCAGCGCCGACTACATGTGCGTCTCCTGCAAAAGTTCCTGCGTCAACAAGAAACTGAAAAACCGGATTGACATTGAGCTTTAAAAGCTGCTGACCCAAAGTCTTAACGATTGTTCCAATCAGCAGAGAACAGAAAAGTCCCTGCGCCATTCCACTCATTGCATCGATGCAATATCTTTTTACATATTTATTCATAGCAAGTCCTGTGAATTAAAAATTTTTCTTACAATACTATATAAAGGAAAAAAACTCAATCCGCGCAGAAATTCTTATCTGCGCAAATTTGTATTGATGTGAGCATGACTACGCCTGGAAAGAAACATACTGAAAGGTTTGTGTATAGTTGTTTTTCAAATTATAATTGCCTGGAGTAAAACTTTTCAATATTATTTCTTTGAAGTTTCATTGGATTTATGTTTTTTATTCCTCATCTCAAAAAAATGCCAAATACATAAGGACAAAAACAAAACAACAACTCCACAATTATAATATGTAAAGAACTTCCCATTGATCCAACTTTTTGCATTTGAGTTCATATTCATTAGAGTAGGAATGCCTATAACATTAAAAACTTCGACTAATAAAAAAAATAATAAAGAATATCCAAGAGAACAAAATTTTTTTCTAAAAAGTTTAAAGAAAAAAGTAAACATTATATTGCTCGCTGAATAAATGAAACTCAGAACCCCAAAAGACAATATAACCATAACAGCAATAATATCATGTCGTACAAAAATGCAAACAAAGAAACTTAGTCCAAGATTAAAAATAAATGAAAAAAAAGTAATTGTTGAAAAATGAAATTTTTTCTTAAAACAAAAGTAACAGCTCAAAACAAATTTGATAGTACTAAAAAAAGTTACAATAAAAATACTCAATAAACTATCCATTTTTTATTCCTTATTTATTAAATCAATGTCTTTTCCGGAGTTTATTGCTTTTGTGTCTTATCCTTTGCGAGTTGTAACTCTAAAAGCTTTATCATAAATGTCCTTTTTCTGCTTGATTTTCCATTTCTTAAATTTATTTGAGTTCTTAAATACTATATGTCGATTTTTTAAAATATTTTTGTCTTTTGAAAAATAATGCCAACCATCTGTATCATTGCCTACTAATACGGCATTATGATTTTAACCAGGCTATCGATGAGGGGCACATAATAAAATTACATCCCTTCCATCTGGGTCGATATACTTAATCGGATTATTTGCCGCGTATGCAAACAAATTGCTATTGATGTGACTAAGCCTTGCTTCCCAGAACTCACATTTTTGTCAAAGATCTGCACATAAAATACCAAAATCCTAAAAATTTTTCAACTTTTCCCAAAGAAAAGCGGATATTTTTTAATTAAAAAAAGTATGAATATAGTGCAGGAATTTTTACCGCGTGCACGATTAATCTGCCGGCTGCGTTAAAATTTCTGAAATCTTAAATACACGAGGTTTTAAATGAACGAATCAACTTCAGTCAATAAAGGCTTTCAGCATGAATACAAAGACCGACTCTTTAAGGCAATCTTTGGCCGCAACACTCCGCAAAGCAAAAAGTGGCGTCTTGAATTATACAATGCCCTAAACGGCAGCAACTACACAGATCCTGACGCGCTTGAACTTAACACGATTGAAAACGTAATTTATCTTACGATGCGGAACGACATTTCATTTTTAGTTGACTCTCAGATGACACTTTATGAGCAACAATCAACTTATAATCCTAATATGCCACTGCGTGGACTAATGTATTTCGCGCAGGCCTATCAGATATACTTAAGCAAGCTTGGAAAAATATTACACCGCACATCAATTGTCAAAATCCCAAATCCGCGCTTTGTCGTTTTTTACAACGGTTCTCGCGAAGTTCCTGATAAAGTTGAACTTAAACTTTCTGACGCCTTTGAAAAGCAGGATACCTCCGGCAATTTTGAATGGACAGCAACAATGATAAACATTAATAAAAATCACAATGAATCTCTTCAAAAAAAATGCGAGCCGTTGTATAATTACACAAGTTATGTAGAGCGAATCTCTGCAAACAAAAAGCGCGGAATGTCCGGTAAAGATGCCGTTGACGAAGCGATGGACTGGGCCATCCGCGAGAATCTATTAGATGGCTTTTTTAAGATCCAGAAAGAGGAGGTCCTTGGCATGAGTTTAACAGAATACGATGAAGAAGAAGCATTCCGAAACTTTTACGAAGACGGCCGTGAAGCAAAAGCCATCGAAGATGCTGTCATGCTTGTGAATAAATATAATGCAGATCCCAAGGTCGCTGCAAAAGATATGAATGCTCCCCTGGAATCTGTACTGGAAGCATTAAAATAAATCAAATTCGCGCTGGTTTACGCTTTTGTCGCTAAGTCTTATTTTTAAATTTATATCAAATCAATTTTTATTTACATTTCCAAAAATTCCTCGTATATTTATAGTAGGTGGAATTGGGGAGAGGAGAGAAAAATGGCTGAAATTGAAATTACAAAAGAAACATTTGAGAGTGAAGTTCTAAAAAGTGACAAACCTGTAATCGTTGACTTTTGGGCAACATGGTGCGGCCCTTGTCAGATGCTTGGTCCTATAATTGCAGAAATTGCAGAAGAACATCCAGAGATTAAAGTTTGCAAAGTGAATGTTGACGAAGAAGAGGAACTTGCACAGCAGTTTGGTGTAATGAGCATTCCTTTTGTTGCAGCATTTAAAGATGGAAAGCTTTTAAAATCTTCAGTCGGATACCAGCCAAAAGAAAATATTCTTGATCTGGTTAAAGGCTAGATTTTGTTTGAGTATCCAGATTTTCCGATAACTTCGCATCTTGATGAAATATGTTCATCACTAAAAAATTCTGAATCTCATTTTTGTATATTAACCGCGGAAACCGGTGCCGGAAAATCGACCGTGTTTCCGCTTTCGCTTTTAAATAATTTTTCCGGAAAAATTTTAATAACTGAACCAAGACGGCTTGCCGTTGTCGGTATTGCAAATCGTGTTGCGTCGTTGTGTGGCGAGGACTGTGGAGCAACGTGTGGTTATCGCATTCATCTTGATAACTGCGTTTCTGATTCGACCCGGATTGAAGTAGTGACTGAGGCAATCCTTGTTCGTCTTTTACAAAAAGATCCTTTTTTAGAAGATTTTAATGTCGTTGTTCTTGATGAATTCCATGAGCGAAGTATTTATACAGATCTTTCGCTTGCGTTTTTAAAAGAAGCGGTGGCTGCCCGAGATGATCTTTTTGTTGTCGTTATGTCTGCGACAATTGATACTGAACGTCTGCAAAATTATTTGAGTGAATCCGACGGAACAAAAGAAAATGTCCCGGTTTTAAAAATCCCTGGTAGAACATTTCCGGTGGAGGTTGAATATGAACCGACCCTTTCTGTAGAAGATGCGGTTTTACGTGAACTCAAAGGCGGCGGCGGAAGTATCCTGGTCTTTTTGCCGGGTATTGCAGACATCCGCCGTACAGAGCAAAATCTCCTCGAGTGCATGGAAGGAGTGCGATGCGCTGAATCCAATGGCCGAGACGACATCCATACCGGCGGCGAATACGGCGGTGTCGAGCTTTGTGTTCTGCACTCAAGTATCAGTCTTGACCAGCAGCGTCATGTACTAACGCCGCCGCCTCAAGGGACCCGGCGCGTCATATTGTCTTCTTCTATTGCAGAAACATCGCTTACAGTTCCTGATGTTAAATGTGTAATCGACTCTGGGCTTGCCCGCGTTGCCAGAATGAATGTCGCAACCGGAATGTCAAATCTTGTTACCGAAATTGAAAGCGAATTTTCGGCAGAGCAGAGAAAAGGACGCGCCGGACGTATTTCCAGTGGCCGCTGTATCAGGCTTTGGAGCGCGGCTGAACCAAGAGTAAAAAACATGCCGCCAGAGATTCTGCGATCTGATATAACGACTGTTATTCTTGAATGCGCAGAAAGAGGAAGTGCAGCTTACGATAAAACTGATTTTCTTGACCGGCCGACAGAAAATGCATGGATAGAAAGTCAGAGACTTTTGGAAAAACTTGATTTTATTCAAAAAAATGATGACGGCGTTTTAATAACAAAAAAAGGAAGAGCGTCACTTGTATTTCCTCTTAGTCCGCGTCTTGCAAACATTGTTTTGTCTGCAGGAAAAAAGAATTTTGATAAAGTAAAAAAACTGGTTTTGGAAAATTCCCCTTATGCAAAAAGCTCAGAAAATTTGCAGCATAAATTTTTAATTGATATCGAAAAAAAATTATCTCCTTACGGTGAGTTTGCACTTGATGTAAGTGATAATGCCTTTTTGCTCTACGGTTATCCTGATCGGCTTGCCTTTAGGATTTCAGATCCCGGTGAAGTTCCGGCTCGATATCAGTTTACCGGCGGAAAGAAGGCGGTTTTAAAAGAGGGCGTGCGCTCTGAAAACGGCGCTCGAGAGCCTGAGTGGCTTGTTGCACTTGATGTCATGGCTGGAAAGTCTGAGGCTGTGATTTACTCGTTCGAAGCGATTCAAGAAGAGACAGCGAAAAAATTCTGCGAGTTAAATTCCACGCGAAAAATAAAATGCGCCTTTGTTGACGGAAAGCTGAGCAAGACAGAACAGATTTGTTTTGGTGAATTTGTTCTTAAGAGCACAGTGCTAAAAACGAGCGATGAAGATTTTGCGCTTGCATGGACGAATGAGATTAAAGAGCGCGGGCTTGGCTGCCTTCAGATGGACGAGCGGACTAAAAAGTTTCTTTTGCGCGCAAAGCTCTACAGGGAGATGGCGGGCGTAAAAAATACAGCGGGTGGTTTGACGGGCTGCGCGGAAAAAGACGAGGCAGCTGGCGGCTTGATGGACGGTGTCGACCTTGAATCAGAGCTTACAGAAAACGCCGAGACTTGGCTTGTTCCGTTCCTTACAGAAAAAAAAGTGACGCCAAAAGTCGTTTATGATGCGCTTTACTGGTATTTAGACGGAGCAAAGGTAGACGCGGCAGTTCCGGAGACTTTTGTTTTGCCTAACGGCCGCCGTGTAAAAGTCGTTTACGAAGAAGTTTTGACAGACGGACAAAAAAATGTTCGCCCTGTCATCGAAGTAATTATTCAGCGCATATTCGGCTGTTTTGAAACGCCCGTAATCGCGGGAAAAGAGGTTTTACTCAGGCTTTTGTCGCCGGCGTCCCGTCCGCTTCAGATTACAGATGACCTGGAGCACTTCTGGACCGGTGCCTGGCCTGAAATCTGTCGTGAAATGAAAGGCCGCTATCCAAAGCACAACTGGGATTACCGCGTCGCCGAGGAAGAGTGACGTTTAGGGTGTGCGTTGTATGTGAGCTCGCGCGATTTTGAGGCGGCCTTATGACGCTTTCGCAATGTATGGATGCTCGGCATTTTAAAGTGAAATTTCTACAATTATTAAATTCCCCCTGTAACCTTTTTTTAGTCAGGCGGTTAATAAGGTATAAAGAATATGAGAGCTCAAAATATATACCTCCGGGAGCGGCAGTCATTTTACTCCTTTTTGACTGTCGCTTTTTTTTTGTTGAAAAACTCATCAAGCCATTGTATTATAATAGTATGACATTCGAAGAGATATTTCCTAATATTATTCCAAACCGAGAGGAAACTGTAAAACGATTTTCTGGTAATCTTGATCTGCTTGAAAAATTCGTACGTAAATTCCCTCAAGACGAAAACTGGCTTAATTTTCAGCATATAGCAGGCAGTGAGAACTGGTCTGAACTTGAAATGGTTGTTCATACTTTAAAAGGTTATGCAGGAAACATTGGTTTTCAAAAGCTTTTTGAATTGACTTCAGAAGTTGTAAAAGATATCCGTGAACGAAACTATACAAAGGCAAAAGAGGATATTCCTCTTGCTATCGAATGCGGAAAAGAGATAGAAAATTATATTTTGCAACTTGATTAAAGCTCACGAGGAGTATCATCATGGCAGATCAAAAAAAGAAAATTATAATTATTGATGACGTTGAACTTAACCGTACTATTTTGGGTGAAGCGTTTTCTAAAAAATATGATGTTCTTGAAGCTAACGACGGTGACGTTGGTGTAGAAAAAATTCTTGCAAACGAAAATGAACTTGCAGCAATTTTTCTTGATATCATAATGCCAAATATGGATGGCTTTACTGTTTTGCAGGAGCTTGAACGCCGCGGAATCGTTAAAAAGGTTCCATTGTTCATTATTACAACAGAAACAACCGATTACGTTGTAGAGCGCGCTTACGATTACGGTGTAATTGATGTAATTCAAAAGCCGTTTAACCTTCTGATTATCGAGCGTCGCGTTGATAATATCATTGAACTTTTTGAGCACAGAAACAGTTATAATTCGCTTGAATTCAACAAGGAACAGTCTTCTGATTCAGGAGACTGCGGAGAGTCTGGTTCAAAAGAAGAAAAGTACAAAAAAGCGCTTGCTTCTATCGCGCAGATAATAAATCAAGTCGCAAAAGAAAAATAAATGAAAGATTCATTCAAAGCTCAAGCCTGTACTCCGGAAAATTCTAACTGGCAGAGTGCAATTGCACGCCAGTCTGAATTGTATGATCGTGGAAACGATATCCGTTCTGAATTTGAGCGCGATTATACGCGCATTCTTCACAGTCAGGCTTACCGCCGCTTAAAACATAAGACTCAGGTTTTTTTTGCACCGCATAATGATCACATCTGTACCAGAATGGAACATGTTCAGCATGTGGCATCTGTTGCGTCGACGGTTGCAAAATATCTTGGTCTTAACGAGCAGCTGACTCAGGCTATTGCAACCGGGCACGATATCGGGCATGCACCTTTTGGCCATCATGGCGAAGATTGTCTTAACGATTTGCTTGTTCAAAAAGAGGGCTTGAACGCTCCAAAGAAATTCTGGCACGAGCGCAATTCACTTTTTTTTGCTGATTATATAGAGACGCTGCCAAATCCTGACGGTGTGCACAAAAATCTTGATTTAACTTATGCGGTACGTGACGGTCTTATCTGCCATTGTGGTGAGATTGACCAGCAGGGAATTAAGCCGCGTCCTGATGCCATTGATTTGTATTCGATTAAGCGGCCGGGAATTATTCAGCCGTATACCTGGGAAGGCTGCGTTGTAAAGGTTGCCGATAAGGTTGCCTATCTTGGGCGTGATATAGAAGATGCGCGCTCTTATCATATTCTTGATATGAGTGCGTACAGACAGCTTCGTGAGATTGTCGGGTCGACCCTTGGATTTGAAGGTAAGGGAAAGTCGGCGCTTAGAAGCGGTAAGGCTGTGAACACTACGGTTTTGATAAACGATTTGATTGTTGATATGTGCGAGCAGTCGAGCCCAGAAAAAGGTCTTTGCTTTAGTGATGAATATTTTAAATTTATTCTGGAGCTTAAAAAATTCAGCTTTACAAAAATTTACAGTCACTGGCGTCTGAAGGAATTTCAGAATTATGCTCGTGATGTAATAGAAACAATTTACAGAACTTTGATGCGCACTCAGATGTATGTAAAAAACGGAAGGGTCGGCGCGGCTCTTAAATATTTTCCTAAGCTTTTTGCAGAGTTTGAAATGTGGCTTGTAAAATACACTAATTATCTTCCGCAGCGTCAGCGTGATAAAAAACAGCTTTATCGCTTTGATACAAAGCAGGTCTTTGATATTACAAATGACGAGTCGTTCCAGAAGTGCATAATTGAATTTATCTCGGGAATGACTGATCAGTACGCGATAGAAATTTACGAAGAGATTGTACAGTTTTAGAACTGTGAATTGAACTTTTGCGCGATTTACTATAATATAGCGCTATGCAGCAGGAAATCAGACATTTGAGCGATGAAAATCGTAAAAAAATTCAACATGCGGTAAAAGAAATTCTTGACGCACTGGGAGTTGACCCGGCCAATAGGGATTTGCAGGATACACCGTCGCGTGTTGCTCAGATGTATGATGAAGTGTTTGAAGGAATGCGTTATTCAAATCAGGAAATCGCTGATTTGTTCAGTAAGTGTTTTGAAATTCCTTCGGGCGCGGACATGGTTTGTCTTACAGACATCAATACGTTCAGTTATTGCGAGCATCATCTGGCGCTTATGTATAACATGAAAGTAAGCGTTGCATATATTCCAAAAAAGAAAATCATCGGCCTGAGTAAAATTCCTCGCATTGTAGACATGGTGTCAAAGAGATTACAGCTTCAGGAGAGAATCGGAACTGACATTGCCGATATTCTTGAGCGCATTCTAGGTACTAAAGACGTCATGGTTGTGATTAAGGGTGAACACGCCTGCGTTACTGCCCGCGGAATCAGAAAGCCGGGTACGGTTACTACAACGATGTGTACCCGTGGCGCTTTTAAAAAGAACGAAACATTACGAAAAGAATTTTTGCTTCAGGTAAAGTAAAATTCCCGCGAGTTTACGACATTTTGCACGTCACGATTTTAAATACTCCTTCAAGGTCTCGATTTTAAGTTGTTGAAATATCTTAATTCTTCTTATAAAATATTAATAAATGATTTTAGATGAATATTATTCCGAAATAACAAAACGTTACGGACACATAAAACGTGCCCGGGGAAATTTTCTCTATACAGAAAGCGGAGAGCGTTTAACAGACTTATATCTTGAGAACGGTCGTGCAATTCTTGGATGGGGAAACAAAAATGGCA
>JAILNY010000125.1 GCA_024691105.1 Treponema sp.
TGCAAAGGAATTGAGTACATTGAAGTTGACGGTGTAAGACTTGATGCTGCAGTAATTCCTGCTGATATGATTAAGGAAGGAACTAAGATCGTGGCTTATATGGGACGCGATGCAAAAGAAGTTCCTGTAGAACGATTGTAATAAAAATCATTAATAGAGAGCGCCGTGTTGGAGAAATCTGATACGGCGTTTTTTTTTATAATGAGTTTAATTAACGACTTTTATCGATTATATTTATCTATGCGCGTTCTGAGACGCCTGCTTCATGATTTTTATAAATTGAATAATAGGCTTTTTTTTATCGTCGGGTAAAGAGTCCAGGTCATTAATTACAGATTCATATTTTAAGAGTTTTGTTATTTTAGATTTTTGATCGTCTGTCTTTTTTGAGACAGACATTTTTTTTGCCATTTCGTTTTTTGATTCTGGAAGATCAAGAAGATATTCTACAGAAACATCAAGACAGTGAGCAATTCTGACGGCAAGGTCTGCCGTTGGAATTCCATTTCTTGCAATTCCTTTTGCAATATAAGAGACATCAAAATCTGCTTCCTGCGCAAGCTCTTTGCGTGATTTACCAAGATAATTTAATTCTTCATCAACTTTTTTCCAAAATCCCATAGTTAGATGTTAGGGACAAATGTCACTTTTTGCTTGAAAAATGTGACATTTGGTATTAAAATCAAAAAAAAGTGACAAATGGTACTTTTTGAAGAGGAAAGGATTTTGTCATTTTAAATTAGTGAGGAGAATTTTATGAAGAAAGTGATGACTATTTTAATGAGCGCGCTGCTGATTATTGGGGCTACAGGATGCGGGAATCCTGCGGGTGCGGGAGGTAATACATCGAATGGAGGTTCAAATACTGGCTCATCTGACAATTCGTTGACCGGAACCTATTGTGGCCAGACATTTACAATACCACAACCTGCTCTACCTAATTCTGTGGGGGAGAATCCGTTTGTGGGAAAAGCGTTTACCGTATCTGCCGGTAACGGAAATGACACATCACTATCTACTTGGAGTTTTACAAATAATCAAGCAACATATTCAAACACTATAGGCAACATAACAAATACATGGACTTATAACTATACATATAACACAGAAAATAATTTGCTTTACCTTGCACTTACTGAAATGACGCTACAAGGTCATACAATAAACTCATTTTCAAGTATGATTGACTATCTATCTAGCATTTCTCCTAATTTATCAACTGCTACAGATGAAAGAAAACGTTATTTTATGAATTCTATAGTAAATGGGGACACTTTTAATAAACAAGTTCACCAATATTCTATTTCAGGGGATACTTTGAATCTCACACGATATTTCGATGGGTTTTTACCATCAAATTGTAATTTTAGAAATGATAATATAAACCTATATAGTGGTTGTTTACAATCTAGAAATCAAATGAACGGATACGCCTGCTTTGGCTGCACATTTAATGATGGAATAATTTCAGGAACGTTATTTTCGCGTGATAGCGGAGGCTCGGAGATAATACTTGCTAATGATATTCTCGGTGACTTTACAGCAACCTACACAACAAGTGGTACTGGTACCTCAGGATGCACTGTAACAATAACTTTTACAAGTTTACCAGCATCTGTACAAGGCATAACAACCAACACACCTTATGTATTAACTCAGGATTAAGCGATAAAATCTGCTTTCTTTACACTTGGCTTACAGGCAAACATTTACAACCTGTAGCCGGGAAATTAAATTCAACATAAGCACCGTATGTTTTAAGCAAACATACGGTCTTTTTTTTATTCCTCGGCAACTTCTTTATCTGCGATAATATCTTTTATTTCATCGATTGTCATGTTCATAGATTTTGCAATAATTTCAAGAGAAACTCCATTTGCGTAAAAATTCTTTATATCTTCAATGGCTTTTTCTTTAATGGTTTCTTTTTTTACAAGCTGCGTTAAATCCCAGTCGTGTAAGTTCATGGCGGCGTAGTCCCTCCTGAATTTTTCTGTGTCTTTAATTTTTTCAACAAAGGATGCAAGGCGTTTTGAAAAATCATCTTGAGCCGGATCGTTTGTTGAAATAAAGTGAAGAAAGGCCTTTATTTTTTCATCCTTTTCTGCTTCATGCGCAGTTGCATTATAAAATACTTTCACTGCTTTGTCATTTAAATTTACTGCAGAGTTCTCCAGACAAATGTTCTTAAAAGTGTAACACGGTAGGCCATATCCCTTTTTTCTATCGTTTAAAAAAGGATCCTGCTTACAGATAAAAAGAATGTAACTGTCTTTGAGAGTTGGATATCCTTGCCCCTTCATCAGGCTGTCCATATCAATCATTGACTGGTAATATCGACTACGTTTACCAATTTTTTCCTGCCGATAGGATTGAATTTCGATGTCTATAATTTTATCTTCATCTTTCAGGTACACATCTAGCCGTACTCCTTTTGTCGTGTAAAAGGGCGCAATAGTCTTTTCAAGTTCGGGGTATTCAATTCGTCCGACATTGATGTGTAAAAGTCGTTCAACAAGTTCAGCGCAGATACCCGGTTCATGAAGTACTGCCTGGAACATACCGTCATCAGTAAATGTAAGTTCTTCGATAGGTTTAATGATTCTTTCTTCCATGATTCCTCCGTTGTTCAGGATAATAAAAAATAAAACGTTCGTACTGTATTCATATATTTAGTTATGAATTTTTCCTCCTTTTTTTTTTAAAAATTAGTTAAAAATTTATTTTTTTTACCAATTCTCCTGTATAGTAAATTCCCCCTTCCATCATCATCCGCTATGTGCAAAGGTGTAACGTTTTATGCTATACTTGGCTT
>JAILNY010000156.1 GCA_024691105.1 Treponema sp.
TTCTGGTCCGTTTGAACGATACATATTTCCGAGGCTTGAATAAACGTTATCAAATCCATCGTAGTACATAAGAGCAAGTTCATATGATTTTTCTTTGAAAACCATACGTTTGAAAACCTGGTCACCAGTACGTTTAATTTCAACGTTCAAGCCAATTTCAGAAAGCTGTTTTGCAATTCCTTCTGCAAGCTGCTTACCAAAATCACCCATAGAGTCCGGGTAAATAAGTTTTGCATTCTGTCCAGAAATATCTCCAGACTTTGCAAGCTTTTTAGCCTTCTTAAGATCATAAGAAAGAACATCTGGTAATGGATCAGATACATATTCAGGAATATTTACTGCAAAAAGATTTGAAGGGAATGGTCCATAGTTAAGACAAACACCTTCATCTTTATCAGTAATGCCAGGAACAAGCTCAGCCTGATTAAGGGCAACAGACATAGCCTGACGACCTTCTGCTCTTGGGAACAAATCTGTATTGATAGCTACAGTGTAGAATGCATAAGGCATGTATGAATTAATTTCTACCTTAGACATTTTAGCAACACTTGCGCGATCCATTGGATTTGTTTCGAGAACAAGGTTAACACGACCCTTCTTAAGTTCGTTCATACGTACGATAGGGTCAATAATACGTTTAATAACAATTGTATCTACTTTTGGAACAGTCTTAAAATAAAGGCCATTTGCTTTGAAAGTAAGCCATTTACCAATTTCCCATTTCTGAAGTTTAAAAGGGCCTGTTCCAATAGGCGCTGTAGCAAACTTACGCTCAAGATCACCATCACGCATGTTAACATCCATTTCCTGTCCGTCATATCTTGAAGGAATAATTTTGAACGTTAAAACCGGGTAAGCACGGAATTCCGGCATTGGTTTTCTGAATACGAATTCTACAGTTTTGTCATCAACTGCTCTACAACTCTTAATGAAAGAATTGATGTATTCTCTTTTTGGAGAATTATTTTCTTCGAGAGTATATGCATTGTATGAATATACAACGTCATCAGCTGTCAATGGAGTTTCATCATGCCATACAACATCCTCACGAAGAGTAACTGTATAAGTCATTTTGTCTGATGGATCCTGAACAATGCTTTCTGCAAGACCAAGTTCTGTATAAAGCTTCTTTGATTCAGGGTCAACTTCAAAGTTTGTCAAACCATCAAAAATAAGTTCACTGGCATTCAGTGCCGATGTATTCTGTTCCAATACCGGGTTCAAAGAATCTGGTAATGTAGAAACTGCAGCAACAGCTCCCTTTGGAGAAGCCTTCCAGATGATAATACCAACTACCGAGGCAAGCACTACAGCGGCTGCAACGATAATTACAATTAATTTTTTCTTGTCTAATTTAAAGTTATTTTTAGAGCTCATAACTAACGCATCCTTGTAATAAATGAACTATATACAACTACTTCGCCAGAATAGTTTTCTGTCTTTCCTTTCTGAACTTCAAAGTAGTAGTTTGTACCTTTAAGCTGGCTTCCTGCGTTCAATACAGGCCAAGAGTTTCCAACGCGAGAACTGCGGCTTACGAGATCCTGTAAACCATCTTTTTCGATGCGTTTTCCGCTCTTTGTATTTTCATTGAATACACGTACAGTGCGGTTGTCTTTAAGAGTGATAACAAGGTCATTCATCTGTCCCTTAGGAATAGAAACCATACCCCACCAGTAATCGTTTCCTTTTACACCTGTTGCACTGAATTTTGCAGGACGAGATTTTTTGCTTTCTGCAGAAGAACCTGGAGCTGGGTTAAACAAACCGATCATCAATGGCATTACAGTCTTACCACGGCTTTCAATTTCTTTTCTGTTGGCAATTTCTCTCTTAATCTGAGCAATCTTAGAGTTAAGATCATTTTTCTGAGCTGTTACATCATCAATAACATCCTGAGATACATCTTTTCCGTGCTTAGAAGCAAAGTCAAGAAGTTCTTTATAGATCTTATCCATGTTAACACCTACAGTCTGATAGTGAGCAAGAATTTCATCAAGTGTGAATGAACCGTTCTTTCCAGAACCTGTTCCAGCTGGCTGACTTGCAAATTCTTCACCAATACGGTTTTTATAATCATAAATCTTTTCGCGGAAAGCACCTTCACGCTGAATAGCGATATCCTGGCGAACTTTTTTGAAAGTCTTTGCATAAGATGAAACACCGTTTGTATCACCTACACCAGAGTTTTTAACAAGAGCAGCAACTTCACCTTCTGCAGCTGAACATTTTGCAAGAACAGCATCATAAGCAGCTACTTTAGATTCAAAGTTATCAATTTCGTTTGCTTTAGAAGCCTGATTAAACAAAGCATTTCTCTTTGCTGCAATTGCATTACAAGTGTCCACTTCTTTTGCAACTGTATCAAAAGCCTTGTGTTTACCATAAACTTTTACAGCAGTGTTATACATCTTATTTGCTTCAGAAATTCTTCCAGCAGCAAGAAGATTATCAACACGTCCAGCTGTAAGTTTAGCACCTTTTTCACAAACACTTGCCGGAAGTTTTAAAAGTGGGTCAAGTGCATTGAACTTTGCAAGAGCTGTATTACAAGCTGAAAGCAGCTTTGCTTCGTTAGAAGCCTTTACACCATCTGTACTATCGAGAGCAGCAACACCCGCATTATACAAATTAACATAGTTCAAGTATTTCTTCTGTTTAGAAGTTTCTTTGATTTCTGTCCAATAAGCAGTAGCAGCAGCAGGTCCACGTGTATTCCATGCATTAACACCTTTACCAACAGCAGGGTCTTTATCAGACACCTGTGTCGATTCACATGAAACAAAGAGTACAGCGAGCGCTGCCATCAATCCAGCAATTACCTTTTTCATTTAGAAGCCTCCTTTACAAGTCGGAATCCTACATCAGGATATCCTGTTGTTCCATCTATATTTTTAAAGTTAGAAATTCTCAGATCAACAGGTCCGTCCATCCAAGATCCACCTTTTACAGTACGAAGGTTTGTTGAGCCCTTTACTCCACGAGTGCCAGATGTCCATTCCCATACGTTTCCTGCCATATCAACAAGTCCCCATGCATTTACACCTGCGTCAAATGAACCAACTGGAGAAGGAAGTTTAAACTTTCCATTTCCTTTGTAGTTAGCCTTCTTTCCCTTAGAAGGATCATCATCACCCCAAGGATAAATAACACTTAAACCTGCGCGTGCAGCTTTTTCCCATTCATCATCTGAAGGAAGACGATATTTTTCACCAGTCTGTGCAGAAAGCCATTTAGCATAATTTTCTGCATCAGCAGATGTTACACCAATAACAGGCTGATTAGGTTTGCTATAATCATCATTATCAAGATATTCCGGATTTTCTTCGGCACGTGTAAGATACAAGTATACAGCATACTGGAAATTTGTAACAGGAGCTACATCAATTTCATAAGCAGCAAGTTTTACTTTTCTTGAAGCTTCTTTTGATGTTGCACGAGCATCATTAGCAAGAGCACCAGCTTCAAATTCTCCTGCAGGAACTGCTACACTCTTATATGCTTCTTTTACATCTTCAACTGAATAATATCTTGCTTCTGTCGCAGAAACACCGTCAAGCACTCTCATCTCTTTTGAAACATAGTCTGCTGCAGAGAATGCTGTAGAAACAGTAAGAGTTACTACACGATTTTTATATTCATCTGCAACCGGATAATCTGCTGTTGCATTTCCCTTAGCATCTGTTGTCAAAACAGAAAGAACTTCTGAAACTTCTGTTTCTTCAGAAATAACTGCAACATATGGAACTTCCCATACAGCCTTAATCTTGAGACCTGCAAGAGGTTTTCCAGCTTTGTCTTTTGCAGATACTACAACCGAAGTTGAAGAATTAATAATACTGTCTTTAACTGAAAAAGAGAAAACAATATTTTCTGCAACAACTGTACACATGCTTTCTACCTTACGAGAAAAAAGTTCTGTGCCCTTTTCCTGTAAAGTTAAAAGATCTGTTTCACCTGCTTTTGCAAGTTCAGAAAGAATCTGTACACCAAGGTTAATTTTTTCTGCAAGATTCTGCTTTGCTGAAAAATTATTATACACAAGTGTAAGCTTAGCACGAAGTTTTTCGGCATAAGTCTTTTCATTTCTTTCCCACTCAGAAACTCTCATTCTGTAAACTACAGACTGACCGTTTTTACTCTGAGCAAAAGCCTTAATATCACCAAGACGTTCTTTTACAACTTCATCACTTACAGATACTTTCTGAGCAGCTGGATCTGTTAAACGAACTGTTGCTGTCAACGCATTTTCAACAAGATCCCGTCTTGCCATAAAATCAGCATCCTCTGTTGAAGAAGCCTTACCATAGCCGTAATAAAAACCAGCTTCTTCTTTTACTAAATCAGATTTAGGTTTAGAAAAAGCAAAATTTCCTCCTAACACGGCAACACAAGCAGCGACTACCAAAAGTCTAAACTGGTTCATTCCGTTTTTTCTCAACATAATATTCTCCCTAAAAAATAAAAAGTATTTTCAGATTTTTTAAATCTACTCAAAACAAACACGTTGTCAAGTATTTGTTACACAAATTTGGAGAATTTGGAGATTTTTAGGGCAAAAATCACCAAATATCTTTTTAAAAAATTAATTATCTCTATTTTAAAAAAAATCA
Organism: Treponema sp.; assembly: GCA_024691105.1. Classification (GTDB taxonomy): domain Bacteria; phylum Spirochaetota; class Spirochaetia; order Treponematales; family Treponemataceae; genus Treponema_D. The sequence goes on from JAILNY010000156.1 coordinate 4,614, forward strand.
GACTGGACAAATAAATTCTACTCAGTCTGATACAATGACATCTATAGCTCGCCGGCAGCTTTTTCCCACTCAGCGTTAAGTTCATCGAGGCGTAACTCAACCTGAGTAATCTGCGATTGAACAGCCTTTGCCTTTTCTCCATTTGAATAGACAGCAGGATCTGCCATTTTATTCTGAAGGTCTTCAAGTTTTTCTTCTAACTTTGCAATTTCCTCTTCAAGTTTTGAAACTTCTTTTTCTTTTTTTCTGCGCTCGGCTTCAAGCTTTTTCTGCTCTTCCCAGCTTAAAGCGCCAGAAGACTTTGCACTTTCTGCATTTGACGATACGTCAGAATCAGTTTTCTGCGAGCCCTCATTCTTTTGCGCACTGTCTGTTTTTTGAGAAAGACTCTTCTGCGCTCCGTTTACAGTTCCAGAATTGTATTCACCGACAACTCCAGCTTCTTCATCTGCAAGGCGCTGCATGTAATATTCATAATCGCCTTTAAAGTTTCTAAAGTGCCCCGGAGTAAGCTCTAAAACGCGCGTTGCAAGATCACCGATAAAACCACGGTCATGGCTTACAAAAATTACTGTTCCGCCAAAATCCTTAAGCGCGCTTAAAAGCACATCCTTTGAATGCATATCAAGGTGGTTTGTCGGTTCATCAAGAATCAAAAGATTTACAGGACGAAGCAAAAGCTGCAAAAGTGCAACGCGGGTCTTTTCACCACCGGACAAAACGTTCAGTGTTTTATTTACATCATCACCGCGGAACAAAAACGCACCAAGCATATCGCGCACTTTTGGAATCAAATCAAGAGGCGCAATGCTTTCGATATAATCAAGCACAGACTGACTTCCGCAGATTGTCTCTGCATTATCCTGAGAAAAATATCCGATTGTAACACCACTTCCAAGTTCAACACTTCCACTAAAATCTTTATCAACACCTGAAATAATTCTAAGCAAAGTAGATTTACCAGCGCCATTATGACCTGCGACAACAAGACGCTCGCCTTTTTCAAGCAGGAGTTCAAGCTTATCAAGAACGTTGTGAGTTCCGTCATAAGTTTTTACTATATCGTTCATTCTTAAAACGATGTTACCGCTGTGAGGTGCCGGTGGAAATTTAAAATGAATTTTTTTAAGCGACTCAGGAATCTCGATTTTATTTTCCAAAAGCTTATCAAGCATCTTCTGACGTTCCTGCGCCTGAGCTGCCTTTGTTGCCTTGTAACCAAAGCGTCGGATAAAATCTTCAAGGTGAGCAATTTCTGCCTGCTGCTTTTCGTATTCAGCCATCAAGGTCTGAAGCTCAACCTCTCGCACTTTTTCGTAATGAGTAAAGTTTCCGGGATAAGATTTTAGATCTCCGCCAAAAAGCTCGTATACTTCGTTAATTGTAACATCAAGAAAATAGCGGTCATGACTTACAAGAAGAAATCCGCCTTTATAGTTTTTAAGGAATGTTTCAAGCCAGTTTCGCGCTTCGATATCAAGATAGTTTGTCGGTTCGTCCAAAAGAAGAATGTCCGGATTCTGCATAAGAGCTTTTGCAAGTGCAATACGCATCTGCCAACCGCCGGAAAATTCTTCTGTCTTTTTAGAAAAATCCTCGCGCGAAAAACCAAGACCAAGCAGAACACTTTCTGCCTGAGCACTTCGGCGGTACCAGCCGGAGTCTTCAAGCTTTGCAAGAAGTTCAGCATGGCGCGAAACAAGATAATCGGAGTTGTCAGGATTTGATTTTAACTGTTCACCGATTTTTTCTGCCTCATCCTGAATGTCATAACCAAACTGAAAAGCCTTGTCAGCTTCTTCAAGCAATGTAGAACCATGATGCGTAAGTCCTGACTGAGGAAGATATGCAATACGTGTATCTTTTTGAACGATGCGTTCACCGCTGTCAGGCTCAGTAAGGCCTGCCATAATTTTTATCAGAGTAGATTTTCCGGCGCCGTTTGCTCCGGTTAATGCAACCTTTGAACCGGTTGCAAGATTGACAGAAACATCTTTTAAAATGTCTCTGTCACCAAATGCGAGCGATACTTTTGAAAATTGAACAAACGCCATAATTATTTATTAAAGAACAATACTATCGGATTGCCTGCACGGGATTGTGCAATATTATCCTTTATAGAATAAGCGTCAAGGTTTTCAAGATTCAAACCTTCATTTGTCAAGTTATAAAAGAAGTTAATTTCGTCAGTTGCACCGTCAAACTTAAAAGTCAAAATTCCCTGATAGCGTGACGACAAATCTTTTGAAGGAAGATATTTGATATTTACAGTTCCCCTTCCCTTTGCATTTGCAGGAATTACTGAAGGAACCAAAAGAGTATAACCAGTCCATGTAAAAGTTCTTCCGCTGTTAAATACAAGCTGCCCATAGTTCTGGCTTGTAAACGAAGTAACTTTATACAATTCAGAAAGCATATCGTTGCGTCGCTTACGTTCATTTTCAAGAATCTCAGGGAGGTTAACACTTTCAGGCAATGTGATAAAAGTAAAGGCTTCCTGATTTCCGTCCTTTGCAGTATAGTTTACAACAATCTGATCCTTGTTGCGAACCATAATCTGGAATGCAGTTCCACTCAAAGAATAAGTATTGTCACGAATTTTTTCTGCACCGTTGTATTTTCCAGAATAATATTTTTCAGGAACATTAATCTGAATTTTTCCAGATTCAACACCTGTATCAAAACCGTAAGCAAGCTTCATGCTTTCAAGATCAATCATATTTGAATCAATCAGGCGCGCATAATTTTCAGGATACCATTTTGCATTAAGAATCTGTTCAAGCAGAGTATCATCATTTGTAATCTGAGTTTCTTCAACTTCACCGCTTACAACAGTTCCGCTGCCGTCAGTTTCAAAAATAGTAAGATTGTAAGAAAAGCACCAGCCCTGACTTCCACCTTCTGTCAAAACACAGAGCCAGTCGCCAGGAAGTTTTTTATTTTTACCAACCATTACGTCCTGACCTTCGCCCTTGTACAAAATCTTTACGATTTCATCTTTATGAAGACGATAAACCTGCTTTGAAGTATTTACCGGTTCATCACGAACAGGAAGACCATCAACTTTAATTTTTCCGTACTGGTGAATGTAATCGTTATACTGAGCAAATTTTGCAATTGCCTTTTTCTTAGAAGAAGGAGTTGTAATCTGCCAGAGAGGAACTTCGTAGCGTTCTTTAGTTCCAGGCACTCCAATAATATAAACGTGACTGATATTTGATTTGAAATATACTTTTACGATCTGTCCGTCCTGAAGACCATGTTCAGGAAGATCCCACAAAAGTGCTGCGTAGCCAAGTGAATGCTGGCATGAGTTTAAGCAGAATGCTGTAAGACTGAATGTAATTAAAACAAAAAATTTTCTTAAGTTCATAATAGCGTATTTTACCAAAACAAGACGCATCTTTCAATATATCCAAAAATCTACTATAATAGATATATGAGTAAACAAAAAACTATTCCTACACGCAGCGAAATCCCCGCTTCTGACAAATGGGATTTGACTTCACTTTTTAAAACAGATGCAGACTGGGAAGCTTCCCTCTCTAAGATTGAATCGCTGGCTAACGAAGTTGCTTCTTACAAAGGAAAACTTTCTTCTAAAGAGACACTTTTAGAAGCACTAAAAAAATATAGTGAACTCTGGCAGCTTGCCGAGATTACAGAAAACTACGCAAGCCTTCAGCATAATGCAGACGAAGGCGACCAGAACGCAACAAATAAAGAAGGCAGAGCTCAGATGGCTGTCGTAAAAGCTTCAAGCCTTTTAAGCTTCTTTGATTCCGAAATTACTGCAATAGAAGATGACAAGTTAAACTCATGGATTGAAGCCCCGGAGTTTGCAGACTACAAGGTTTACATCCAAAAGCTTTTGCACTTAAAACCATATATCCTTTCTGAAAAAGAAGAGCGCATTTTAGCACTTCAGTCAGAAGCATCCGAAACCGCCTACAAGACATTCAGCATTTTAGAAAATCTTGAGCTTGATTTTGGAACGATAAAAGTAAAAGGAAAGGAACTTCCTCTTACACAGACAACATGGAGCCAGTTCTTAAAAAATCCTGACCGCAAAGTACGAAAAGCCGCTTACGAAAAATTCTACGGGGTATTTGAAAAACACGAAAACACACTTGCAAGCCTTTATGCCGGAAGTGTAAATCAGGACATTTTTGAAACACGCGCCCGCGGCTACTCTTCCTGCCTCGAGCACGCACTCTACTCAAACAAAGTTCCGCTTGAAGTTTATCATAACTTAATCGATACAGTTCACAAAAACTTTGACACACTTCACCGCTATTACAAAGTATTCAAAAAAGCACTCGGCAACAAAGACCTCCGCCACTACGATGTTTACATGCCGTTTACAAAAGATATCAACATCCACACAACTTATGACGAGGCTGTCGAAATCTGCCGCGAGGCGCTTTCTCCACTCGGAAAAGAATACACCGACACATTGTGCAACGGACTTAAAAACGGATGGGTTGACCGCTACGAAAGCAAAGGCAAAAGAAGCGGAGCTTTTTCAAGCGGCTGCTTTACAGGATATCCATACATTCTCTTAAATTACAAAGAAGATGTCATCCGCGACGTATTTACAATGGCACACGAAGGCGGACACTCAATGCACTCGTGGTATTCAAGTCACAACAATCCGTTCATGTGCTACAACTACACGATATTTGAAGCAGAAGTTGCTTCTACCTTTAACGAAGAACTCGTTTACCAGTATCTTCTTAAAAATGCAAAATCAAAAGAAGAGAAAAAATATTATCTTTCGATGAGAGCCGGCGACATTCTTGCAACGCTCCATCGTCAGACAATGTTTGCTGAATACGAACTTAAGGCACATGAACTTGTCGAAAACGGAACACCGCTTTCTGCAGAAGTACTTCGTAAGCTTTACCGCGGATTACTAGAACAGTATTTTGGTCCGGAAATGACTTTTGAAGAAAACTCAGATATGGAAGGCTTAAGAATTCCACACTTCTACTCTGCATTCTACGTTTACAAATACGCAACAGGGATCTCTGCTGCAATGGCACTTGCTGACAGAGTTACAAATGGTGGAGAAGCTGAACGCGAAGACTACTTTAAGTTCTTAAAGTCTGGCGGCTCGCGCTATCCGATTGAGTCACTTAAAGTTGCCGGAGTCGACATGTCAAAGACAGAGCCTATTCAAAAAGCACTCGACAAGTTTAAAGACATCGTTGACGAACTTGAAAAACTTGTATAAGAATTTACTAAAGAATAGTAGTTTTTATGCCGATATTAAAACATAAGAGTACTAGTCGAAGTTTTTAAAAGTATTGCTTCGTTGAAACTAAAGGTCCAGCGGAGGAGAGGAGAAAAACCTTAGATATGAAAAGAGCAGATTTCTTTACATTACTAAAACAAGTTCCCAAAGCTGAACTGCATATTCATATTGAAGCGGTAATTACGATGGCTTCTGTAAAAAAGCTGTATAAAAAACGTTTCGGCAAAGCCATGCCAAAGGACGAAGAAAAGTCGCTTTTTGACTACGATGACCTTTCTGGTTTTATTGCTGCGTTCCTTAAAGTACAGGATTTGTTTACAGAAGTTTCTGACTTTGATTTAGTATTCAATGATTTTGCAAAATATCTTGAAAATAATAACGTAAAATATTGCGAAGCCTTCTTTGCGCCAAGTGCCTTTGTCAAAAAAGGATTTAAATATTCTGACATGGTCGAAAACTTTTCTAAAAACATCAAAAAGATAAAAAATGAAAAGGACATTACGATTAAACTTTTGACAGACGTTTCGCGCACCTTTGGACTTGAAAACGCTCAGGCAAATTACAAGATGTTCAAAGATTCACCAAGCCCTGAGATTATCGGAATAGGTCTTGGCGGAGCTGAAGTAAAAGGCCCTTGCAATCTTTTTGGTCCGGTATTTGTTCAGGCGCACAAAGACGGTTATCACGCTGTTGCCCATGCTGGAGAAGATGTCGGCCCAGAAAGTGTCTGGGATGCAGTAAAGATTTTAAGTTCAGAAAGAATCGGTCACGGTATTTCGTCTATTCAGGATGAAAAGCTTGTAACATACCTTAAAGAAAAACAGATCCCTCTTGAAATCTGCCCTACTTCTAACGTATTCACAAAAAAATATGTCAAAACAATGGAAGAGCATCCGGTGCGCGCTCTTTACGACGCAGGCGTTCTTGTAACAATCGGCTCAGATGACCCGGTATTCTTTAAGACCACCGTCAACGAAGAATACTGGAACTTATACAGCAAGTTGAATTTTACCCTCGCCGAAATCGAAGACTTAATCTGCAACAGCTTTAAGGCCGCATTCCTTGCAGAAAGCAAAAAAGCCTCTTTCATCCGCGAAGTCAAAAAGGCCTTCAAAGACTACAAGGCAGAACAGAAGGAATTGTTTTAGGGGATTAAGGAAAGACGTTTTCGTTCCTCTTTTACTAACTTCAAATCTTCATGATAATCTGTTTTTGCAACCATATCAAAAATTCAAGCCGTTGTAAAATTGGGATTTTTTACAGGATATGTAAATGATTCTATGTCATTATAGTCTAGATAAACTTTGTATTTTGTGAAAATTTTTTGAATGTCTTTCATATCCGCCCAGAAGTGAAGTTGTGATGCATATTTTTCTGCATTTAATCCAAGAAAAGCCAATCTAAATCTTGTTTTGATATAACTCTTTTTAGATTTGTTATATGGATTATCAGCAGAAATTTTATTACTTGATATAATTCTATAGCCTATATTTATGGCATTGTGATCAGTAATATCGTAATCAGGAATAAACCAGTTTGAAGTAATGGGACGAATACAAGAATCGTCTAACTCGTAAATTTCTTTGATAATATTACGAAGTGTGTTTGTATCTAACATAGTTTTCTCCTTTTGTATTCGCTATTTGATTTTCTCAAGCAAGACAAGCGATATACCTTCATATTCCTTTATGTATTTTCGTTTAAGAACTTCATAAGCGGAGTATTCTGTAACAAATAAAAATTTATAATCTGCTGCCACATTATGTAATTTCTTAAAATCATTTCTTAGAGATTCAATTTGTTTTGCACCAAAATCATTTTCTTTATATGGCTGGGTTGTTTTTATTTCTGCAATGATTTTTTTTAAATCTTTTGTATACACTTCTAAATCAAGACCCGGAGCCGATTGTGGTTTTTCAGAAACATCAAAATCCTCTATATCAAACTGACTTTGTAAAAAATCTTTTGCCATCAAGCAAGCAACAAAGCTTATATCGTTGTTAAAATTTCCCATTATCTCTTTAACCTTATTAAAAGACTTATAAACTTCGTAAATATCAAAATCTTGACTATCAAGTTTTGATAATTCTATTTCATCAATCAATCGATTTAGTTTTGAAAACGACTTTGTAAGTTCATCTTGCTCTGCTTTTAACATCATAATTTTTCTCCTTTTTAATACCATTTAGAACGATTATATAACGGCTCGTAACAGAGCCTTAATTTTTTTAATGCTTTTTCAAGCACCCTCATAAAATACAGACATCTTTCATTACTTAAAGAAAGCGCAATATTTTTTGTATTTAATGCTCTCATAAAAATAATAAACGATTGAATGTCATACTCAGAAATTTCATTACCTGAAACATCTTTCAAATATGCTTCCATTTTTTCATAGTGGGACAAAATGTCTGTCGTATATACTTCCAGCATACTTATAACAGCATGTTCAAGATCTGAAATAAAATGTCTTTCCTTAAGAGCTGAATACTCATATTCGATGATTTCATATTTTTTGAAGATATTAATTATTGCCTCTGTATGCTTAATTAATATTTCTTCATATTTGTTAGGAATAATTTCGCCCTGGAAAACATTTTCATAAACAGCTACTGCAATTGCATAGTCTGTTTTTAAGTTTTTTCCATGTGTTACTATTCTGACTTTCAACGGAATATTCTTATCCAGCAATAAGAAAAACAATCTTGTGTTCTCATCTTCTTCAGTGAAACCACTTTTTCTAAAAGCAACCTTGCACCAATCTGAAGAATCCAGGATTGTAATGTAATGACGTGAAATCAGTTCATCAAACTTTTCATACAATGTCACTGGGTTCCCCTTTTGCTAAAGATTCCGGCTAATGAAATATCATCGCCGCTTCCTTGTTCTGAAAGCTTTGGCATGAATTCTTTTAATTCATTTGAAGTCTTTACTGTATCAATAACGATGTTGTCACTTATATTCAGCAAAAACGAAGGAAGTTTGTCTGAATCAAAAGAATCTGCAAGACCATCGCTCATAACTGTAATTCCATTTATCTTTTCAAAACCATAAGCAAAACGGAATTCATTTGTTGCATCTTTATTGCACAGGGAAGTAGTTACTCCAAAACCTAATTTCTCATTTTCAAGTTCTTCTGGGAAAACAACAGTATTATCTTTTTTGATAACTGCACATTTTCCATCACCGATTTGAATTGCAAACCAGAAATTAAGATGTTCAATATAGACTGCTGCAAGTAAAGTTGAACCATATAGAACCGGAATATCATCATCCTGCAAAGGTAATGAAATATTCAAAGATTCATAAAGTTCTGTTTCTTCTTTTGTTAATGGATTTTCAGAGTAATGTTTGATTACTGCTTCCTTCCATTTCAAAGATGTTTTAATACAGATTAACTTTAGATTCTTTTCTATAAGGTTTTTCTTTTTCTTGCCAATATCCCAAAGAATTTCCTTCAAGACACCATTGATTGAATCAACTGCACAATGAACAGCAATCTCGGCACCTTTGCCACTGCGGATATATTTCTCTCCGCCGTGGCCGTCAGCAACAAGTGCATAAGCATAAGATCTTAATCTGTCACTTGTTGCAGCTGCAAAATCTTGAAGCGGCTTATTCTGCTTAATGTGAGCAGTTCCTATACAACGCTCGGCTAATGTGATAAGCATAAGCCAACCCCTTACCAGTCATCTCCGCTGGTTGATGTAGAACTTAAATCAGGTTCTTCCTGCTGGATGTCTTTGATTTCATCAATCATTGTGTCCTGCTTAGAAGGAATCTGACCGTCATTTACCGGCTGACTGCGGCTTCCAATCTGTGAAGATGTAATTGAAACTTTACGAATCCATTTCTTTAGAGCTTCAGGAGTATGAACTGTAATAACAGCTTCAATGTTTCCTGTGAACTTTGCGAGAACGTCTTTGTTTGCATCATCACCAATTGCAACTGCAACTTTGATTGCATGCTTAAACCAGTTATTCTGCTGCAAGAGATTAAGACCTGATTCAAAATCATCTGTTGGTTCACCGTCACTCATCAGAAAAATTGCCGGAGCAACTGAACCAGACGGAGCTTTTAAGAAGCCATTCTTTGAAAGCTTTTCGCTGAGTTCACGACAGGCACTTCCTAAATCTGTAACACCATCTGCATCAACATTGTTCCACTGGAAGCTGTCAGAAGCGATTGGAGTAGAATACATCCATTTACAGCCGCTTGAGAAAGTAAGACAAGCCACTTTCAAATCAACGTCTGAACCACCAGCGTCTTTTAATTCCGGGAGAACCTCGCGGATTGCTGTATTTACTGCGCCAATTTTTGTTCCCTGCATACTGCCTGATGTATCAACAACAAAAAACAAAACCATCTGTCTCTTAACAATACCTTCTACATCGTCGAACATTCCCATAGTTCGATACCTCCTTATAATCCTTATTTACTAACCTTTGCGGAAATACCGTCAAAAGTAACCTCAATACCATTTGCAACAGGAATTACTGAACCTGTGGCAATATCCTTTGTTTCTCCATCTGGGGTTTTAAACTTCCAGTCTTTATCTGAATTGTTTTTTATTCCCCACAATGCAGGATTCTTTTTATTCATAATGACTTCACCACAAACGGTTGAATAATCATCGTTGTCTTTTGTTACCTGGCACTTATAAAGCTTTGCCCCAGGGAAAACAGGTAATTTATATTTATCTGTTTCCAAAGTGAATGGATAACTGTAGCTGCTGCCACAATCAAATTTTATAGATGTGCCACGCGGTATCATTGCAAGACAGACTTCTGAAGAACAATGAGGACAACGGATTAAAGTGCCTCTGAATCTTATAAGAAGTTTCTGCCATTCATTTTCCGGCAATCGCTGATTTGGATTTTTTAATCCTTCACAGAACGACTTTATAAATGCATCCTGCAAAAACTTTGGATAACGAGGCCAGAGTTTTATAGGATTTGGATGAACACCCTGAACCGGTCTGTTTGATTTATCATTCGGGTCGAAGATAAATACAGGTGTCTTTCCATAAAGTTCCCATTCTCGTTTTTCTGTAATGCAGATGCTGTCTACATAAAGCTTTCCCATTAAAGGATCATGTCTGCAGAAAAGCTTAAATAGAATTACAGCAAGTGAATGACTATCGGTAAGGGAATTAGGATAGGATTTTGCACACACAATTTCCGGTGCCATATATCCAGGCTTTCCGCCGATGTTTCCGGGATTCTTCATTCCGTCTGGTGTTACATTGTCATTATCACAAATGAGAACATCGCCTGTATTTACATCAATGAAGAAGTTACCGTCATTCAAATCCTGATAACTTAAACCTTTTCTGTGTAAAGTTCGGAAAGCATTTACAATATTTAAGGCAGCTGTAATCAGTTTCTCTGTAGAATTAAAACGAACTTTGTTATTAAGGATGTCTGAAAAGTCAGAAAACTTTGCAGGTCTGAGCTCCATAACATAACCAAAGCTGTTATTAATTTCTTCTGTCAGATACAAAGGCCAGAGAAACTTTGAATCAGGAGCTCCATTTTTGATGTTTTCCTGAAGATTCTTTCTGAAGCCTTTTTTGTTCTGAAAGCGGAATGTGTACCATTTAAGGGCATAGTCTTTGCCGTCAATCTTTACGGAATAAACAATTCCCTGGCCACCTTCGCCGAGCTTCTTAATTATTGTTGCTTTTTTGCCGCCTTCAAGCGGGATAATCTGTCCGTTCTTAAAC
>JAILNY010000157.1 GCA_024691105.1 Treponema sp.
CGGCCTTCAAGATTACCCAAAAGATAGCGGCTTGCGTTCCATACTTTGTTACAGAAGCGTGAACCGAGTTTAAATGAATCTTTATCAATAAGGATGTCCTGTCCCTGGGCACACATAAAGCCAAGAGTAAACTTAAGGGCATCGGCACCGTACATGTCAATAATTTCAAGAGGGTCCATTCCGTTGCCTAAAGACTTTGACATCTTACGTCCCTGCTTGTCGCGCACAAGTCCGTGAATGTAAATATCGTGGAACGGCGCTTTTCCTGTAAATTCAAGACCAGCCATAATCATACGGCTAACCCAGAAGAAGATAATATCGTAAGCAGTTACCAAAGCTGTTGTCGGATAGAATTTTTCAAGGTCAACTGTCTTTTCAGGCCAGCCTAAAGTTGAGAACGGCCACAGCCATGAAGAGAACCATGTATCAAGAACATCCGGATCCTGTTTAAGATCTTCTGCACCGCATCCGCATTTAGGACACTTAGTCGGGTCTTCGCGGCTAACGATAACTTCACCACACTTCTGACAATACCATACAGGAATTCTGTGTCCCCACCAGATCTGGCGGCTTACACACCAGTCACGGATATTAACAAGCCACTGCTCGTATGTGTTTTCCCATTTCTGTGGGAAGAACTGGATATCGCCTGCTTTCCATGCAGCTAAGGCTTTGTCTGCCATCGGCTTCATCTTAACAAACCACTGGTCGCTCAAGTATGGTTCTACGACAGTCTTACAGCGATAGCAGTGACCTACCGAGTGAACCATTTTTTCTTCGCCCTTAAAGAGGCCTGCTGCATCGAGATCTTCGATTACGAGTTTGCGTGCTTCTTCCGGTTTAAGTCCGCGGTATTTTTCCGGAACGTTTTCGTTCATGCGTCCGTCCGGAGTAAGAAGGTTGATTACTTCGAGGTTGTGTCTCTTACCTACTTCCTACTCGTTAGGGTCATGGGCAGGAGTAATCTTTACCATACCGGTTCCAAATTCTTTATCTACGTAATCATCTGCGATGATAGGAATTTCTTTTCCTGTAAGAGGGAGCTTTAACATCTTTCCAACAAGGGACGTATAGCGTTCGTCTGTAGGGTTTACTGCAACGGCTGTATCACCGAAGAATGTTTCAGGACGGGTTGTAGCAACTTCGATTCTGCCGCTTCCGTCTGCGTATTCATAATAGATGTGATACATTGCACCCTGTGTATCTTCGTGATCAACTTCATCATCAGCAAGAGCTGTCCCACAGCGTGGACACCAGTTTACAAGGCGTTTACCGCGATACATAAGACCGCGCTCATACAATGTAACAAATACATCTCGAACAGCCTTACTCAAGCCTTCGTCCATTGTAAAGCGTTCGCGCTGCCAGTCAGTTGAGTTACCAAGTTTTCTCTGCTGTTTTACGATTGTATTGTGATGATCTTCTTTTACAGTCCATGTGCGCTCAATAAATTTTTCGCGTCCAAGATCATTACGAGTCTTTCCTTCTTTTTTGAGCTGTCGTTCAACAACGTTCTGAGTTGCGATTCCGGCATGGTCAGTTCCTGTAAGCCAGAGAGTATTATCTCCCTTCATACGGTGATAGCGTACAACGATGTCCTGAAGTGTGTTGTTAAGACCATGTCCCATGTGGAGCACACCTGTGACGTTTGGAGGAGGAATGACGACAGAATATGTATTTGTTTTTTTGTTGCAGTCTGCACACTGGCAGTTAAAAAATTCATGTACAGGAGAGTCCTTGTCAGACTGAGGTTTAAAATAACCTTTACTCTCCCACTCTGCATAGATTCTGTCTTCAAAGCTTTTTGGTTCGTAAGCTTTTTCTAGTTCAATAGCTTTCATCTTCTGTCCTCTTTTTATTTATATGGCTCTTCGCCAAAACATTCTTTATAAAGATTGCATACTGCTTTAAACGTTGCATCCTTAAGATACAGCGTATTTTCTTTTCTGCCTAATTCAGGCTTTGGATAAATCGGTGGCAGAACATGAAGTTCGCCTACTTTTTTATCGCTGAATTTTTTTCTAAAATCAGACGGCTCTTTAAATACGATAAAGGTCGGTACAACCGGAACATTATTTATTGCTGCCGTATGAAAAGCGCCTTCGATAAAAGGTCGCGGTTTTTCATAACGAGGCCACATTGCTTTTTCAGGGTAGAATAAAACAAAGCGGTTTTTCTTTAACAAAGTCGCAGTTGTATGCGAAAGGTTTTTCATTGCGCTAAAGCAGTCCGAAAAAGGAATACATCCGGCGCCGCGCAAAAGAATTCCTAGCGGACCTTTCATATTGTTAAACTCTGCAACTGTAATATAAAGCTTATGTCCAAAAGTTGCGGCGCGTACAAAAAAACTGTCAAAGATATGAACATGATTACATGTAACAACAGCCGCTTTAAGGCCCTTAAAATTTTCCCGCCCGATTATACGACCGCTTCCCATTCCGATAAAACAGAGAAGTCTTGCTGCTGACATTGCAAGAAAGCGCGCAATAAAAGACCAGATTACCTTTACAGGATTTTTTGGAAGGTATACAAAATCGGCAGTTACCTTTTGCATGCCTTCCCAGTCTACAGGCTGAACGTCGTCGTTATAACGGCCTTCTTTTTCTGCAAGCGCAATATTATTGCGGATAATATCTTTTGTTTCTTTTGAAGCGCCTGCGATATCTTTCATTATTTTAATCCCTGTAATGCCTTTGCCGCAGGACTGTTTTCATTGTCCTCGTCATCAATACGGTCAATAGACACCCATGTATTTTCCTTTTTTCCTTTTGCAAGCATATAGAATGCCCAGAAGAAAAATCCTGCATATTCAGAAATATAAAATGGCGAAATAAAAAGTACGGCAAGTTTTTCTGCAAAAGAAATTTTTAAAACCTTTCTGTCTGCGATAAGCGCAAGAAGTCCATAAACCCAAAGCACTCCATAAATTGAAAGGAAGATTATAAATGCCTTTACAAAAAGGTTAATTACCTGTGCATCTAAAAAGCCAAGATTTCTCCATGAAATAATTCCTGTTACAACAAAAGTCAAACAACAGATTGCAGCAGGTCCAAAGAAAACACCAAGCGGAATAAATGAATACAAAAAGTCAAAGCATCCCCAGAGATTTCCGCGGAGTGCAAAGCGTTCTTCTTTTGTCAAAGATTCATCGTTCCACTTTGCCTTGTCTTCGTGATATTTTTTAACAACATCTTTTCTGTACTTTCCAGAAACCTGAGCGTAACCTAAAAGCCAGCGGCGGCGGCGGTCGTTAGCGCTCTTGTGCGACATACTTTCTTCTGTGTATGTAATTGCTGGCTCGTAATAAAAAATTGAGCGACCTTCGATGAGTGAAGAAATTGCAAGTTCAAAGTCTTCTGTAAATGAACGGTACGGCCAGCCGCCAAGTTTTTTAATGACGCGGTCAGTAATCATAATTCCTGTTCCACAAATAGAAGCGTGCATAGAATACTTAGATCTAAAGCAGTTTCCAAGCTTATCAAGGAATGTGTAAATAAGTCCGTTACAGTTTACAACCCAGTTGCGGTATTCTTTTCCAAAAAGATAATTCTTGATACATCTTTTTCCAAGAATAATATCACGGTCAGACAAAAGAGAATTATTCATCTCTAAAACAAAATCCTTGTCCACAATATTGTCTGCGTCTACAATGATATAACCTGCATACTTTTTCTTTGAATCAAGAATATATCTTAACGCACCGTCAAGAGCATCGCCCTTGCAGGTCTGGTCATCAACCACTCTGCAGATTGTATTCTTATATTTTTTACAAAGACTTACAGTCGGATCCTTTTTATCTGCGACAATTACGTAAGTATCAAAATACTTTGAATCATAAGTCTGCGCTGCAAGGCTGTCTAAAAGATGAACAACTCCTTTTTCGTTTCGTGCAGGAACTAAAACAGCAAGATGATTCTTTTTTGGATTTGAAAGTTTTACAGGCTTTTTAAATCCTTCAATGTAATAAAGCATACGAGGAATATAAATAAGGAATGCAATAAGTGAACAAAACAAAAATACATTAAAAATAAGTTTTGCAGTTTCTATAGTAATTAACATAATGCACTAATTCTAGTGATTTTTGAAAGTTTGGTCAAACACCGCTCGTACCTTCACTTCAGGATAAACACCGCTTGTTGCGGGCGGCACGAGTTTGCTTCGCAAACTCTGTGTCCATTATCGCCAGGCGGCGCGAGTTTGCATGCACTACTGCGGTGTATCCGCCGAATAGAATCTGTAAACTTTATCAAGCTCTAATGCTGCAACAACATTCTGCATACTTTCTATCGAAATATCATGCACACTTGTATAGTCTTTTACAAACTTAGCTGAATTTTCATCTTCAAAAATTCCACGGCTCATTAAAAAACACATACCACGGTTTGTAAGAGTGTCTTCAAGTTCATTTTTAATCCAAAGTTCAATTGCACTTGCACAGGACTGTTCAGACAAAAGTTCAGCGTAATCTTTAAGAGCCTGCTGATACACATTCTCTATAGAAGAAACTTTCTTAACATTTAAGAACGTCAAAACCGCAAACGGAACCTCGCCCCTTTCTACCTGAACTTTTACAATTACCTTAGCAGTCGCTTCTGCCTCGCTCAATTTAGCCTGAAGGAATTTTGCAAAATCAAATACGACAGCATTAAACTTCGCCTGATTTTCTTTTCCCGCTTCGTTATAAATCCAGAACTGAGCCGGATCCAAAAATTCAGTAGTCGGAATTAAAACCTGCGGACGAGGCCCGGCTTTTTCGCGCGAAACATCAGTTAAAAATAAATGAACAAGTTTTATTTTTTTAGTCTTTCTTGAAGGAAGCTGTGTCTCAATATTTTTTTTACTCAGCGCTTCACCGCTTTTTAAAATTCCAAACGCAAGTTCAAGATTATTCTTTACAGAATTTGGGTCATCAATTTTTCCTGCAATAAAAATTTTATAACGTGCCGCATTTAAGAACGCAGGATAAGCCTGCATCACTTTTGCATAAGAAATATTTTTTAGAATATCCTTTGGCTGCAAAAAAATATTCTGATATTCCTTTGTCTTAAACAGAGTGTTTACACCATTTGCATAAAGCTGAAATACTGGCGAAGAATTTTTTACAATCTGATTTGATTTTTTCTGCATTACAATCGTATCAACTAAAGCCGGCTGAATCTCTGAAAAAATCAAAGCCTCGCTGCACGAATCAATTACTTCATTTAAATCCTGCGCAAGACATTCAACTGTAATAGTCGAACTGAAAATTCCTGTGTCGCACTGAACCTCAGGAATAAAATGAATTATTTTCTGATTGAATTTCTGATAAAGAGAACGTTCAATATTAAATGCAAAACAGCTGACAAGAACGCTTTCAAGTCCGTACTCATTTTTTGAGTTGAATAATTCACCGCCTGAAATTTCTAAATTGAGACAAACTGTGTTTGTATTTTTCCTTTGATTTATTATTAAAGGAATTGAATTAGAAAGCGAATAAGTCTCAATTGTATTTTCATTTTTTAATGCAAATAAATCTTCTGATTCAAAATCAGAATTTTCTTCTTCAACTTCTGTGACAGACAGATTTTCTCTAAGCGTTTTATAAAGTGCCTGCGTATACCACGACCCGTTTTTTACAGTTACGATTTCGTATCCGGCACCTTCAAAACTTTTTTTATAATGTTCAAGGAATTTTGAATTAACTAAAACAAATACAAAAGGCTCTTCTTCTAAAAGATGTTCTTTTATAGAATCAAGTCGCTGACAGCGAATATCATCTGGACGCAGAAAAAACTTTTGTGAAAGCGACAAAAGTTTTTCATTCTCTTTTTGAGCCTTGTAATCTTTTACTGCCCAGAACTGCGAAAGATAATCCATAAACTGAACAGAGTTTTCCATCGAGTGCTCAAAAGAATAGACAAGAGTATCTTTTGCAATATCAAAATCTGAATCAGTAATTTTACCAATTGAATTTTTTACGATTGAAACAAAGCCCTGCGCATTTTTATATGGCGATGCCTTTGGATTTTCCAGCAGAGATTGAATTATTAAACGCGACGAGCCGTTTTTATGAGTGCTTGCGGCATTTATGTATTGAGGAGCACGGATTCCAAGACTGCTCTCCTGTAAAAGTTCTGTTTTAAGAATTGAATTATCGCTGTCCATTATTGCCGCAGCATAATCACATTCTTCCATAGAGAGTGAAGTATACTGGACTACAATCTGAGTCATATCAGGCGAAAACTCAGGATCAGATAAGACAAAAAGTTTCTTGCGTTCATTAGCGGCAGAAGCAGCAGTTCCCGCGACACCGGAATTATCAGCAAGATTTGCATTTAACCCTGCTCCGCCGGAGAAAAACTTTTCTGCAGCCTCAAGTGCCTTTTGAGTTGACACAGGACCAGAGATAAAAAGCGCACAGTTTTTCGGCGCATAATACCGCTTTTGGATTCCGGTAAGGACCATGCGCGACGCCGATGTTGAAATCTTTGTAAACAACTGAGGGTAAATACCAGAGTCATGTTTCCACGGACTATCGGCAAAAACACGAGAATCAATACTTGCGTTAATAAAGCCTTCGATACTGAACGCAGTCTCAGAGACTTCTTTTTTGGCGCGCGCAAGTTCGCGCTCAAGATCTGCAGTTTGAAAAACCGGATTAAAGGCGCAGGTTGCCATAGCTTGTAAAACAGTATTAAAACGGACAGCCGTTGTCTTAATAATATAACGGCTTGAGTCGGCATTACACTCGCACTCTAAGTCAGAAAGTAGACTCTGGTTATCAGGAGAGGCATACTTAAAAAGCCTTGTATATAATGGAAAAAAGCCTGCGTTTTCCGGCGACTGACTTGAAAAACCTGCCTTAGCGCTAAATTCAACTCTGACAAGAGCAGAAGAAAAATCTTCAAGAATATAAACAGA
>JAILNY010000042.1 GCA_024691105.1 Treponema sp.
AAGTCAGGCTGCGGTAATACAACTGTCAGCACTTTGCTTTCTCAGATGCTTGGAATCAAATTAATAAACTACACATTCCGTACTTTAGCCGAAGAGCGCGGAATGACTTTAGCACAGGTTATCGAAAACGCAAAGACCGATAACTCTTACGATAAATACGTAGACACTCATCAGGTAGAACTTGCCCGCGCCGAGTCTTGCGTTTTAGGAAGCCGCCTTGCAATCTGGATGTTAAAGGAAGCTGACTTAAAGGTTTACTTAAAACTTGATCCTGATACCCGCGCAAAACGCATTTTAAACCGCGAGGGCGGCGACCTTGAAGAAATTAAAAAGTTTACTCAGATGCGCGATAGCGAAGATTCAAGACGCTACAAAGAGCTTTATAACATTGATAACAGTGTTTATGATTTTGTAGATGTGGAAATTGATACTGGTGTTAATAATCCTGAACAGGTTGCAGCGATAATTCTGAATAAATTGATTGAAAAAGGATTAGTAGAACAAATATAAATATTTGAATGCCCGATTTCGTGCGGGAAAGGTGGGAGAGTTTGAGAGGGAGGAAAACCACGCTTCGAAAGTAGAGGTTGTCCTCCCTCTCAAAAGTCTTCAGGGGCTTACCCCTGAAAATTTTTAGTATTTTGAATCAGCGTAGCCGATCCAGCCTTCTTTTTCGATGAGGGCTTTTTCAAAACCTTCAAGCTTAAAAGGGTAGCTCTTAGAAAGGCTTCCTGCAATAAGTTTTACTTTCTGTGTTCCGTCATCATTGATAACAATTTTACATTCTGTTTCTTTGTCGCCAAATGTTCTGAACATATCTTCGATTGATTTTTTATCCATTTCAATTGCGAGCATTCCGCAGTTGTACATATTCTGACGGAAAATGCGTGCAAAGTTTGTTGCAACTACAACATAAATTCCATTTACTTCGAGAGCCCATGGAGCATGTTCACGCGAAGAACCGCAGCCAAAGTTTTCTCTTGTAATAATTACTTTTTTCCCTGCTACATCTGTCTTTGGATTAAAACCTTCAAGCTTTAAGTCTTCAAGAAGATATGGCTTTAATGCCTGCTTTGTATTTTCTGTCAGGTATTTTGCAGGGATAATCTCATCTGTGTTGATATCAGAGCGATCCAAAAAAAGTACAGCACCACCAAATTGTTTCATCTCAATCTCCTTACTTGTACAGAGGTGAATTTGTTATAGTTCCGGCAACAGCTGTTGCTGCGGCAGACGCAGGGCTCATAAGATGAACCATACCGCCTTTACCCATTCTACCATTAAAGTTGCGGTTTGTGGTAGAGGCACATACTTCGCCTTCTGCCAGTACACCGTTACTCATTCCAAGACACGCACCACAAGTTGGGTTTGTTACACAGAATCCAGCATCCATAAAGATGTCGATGATTCCTTCCTGTAAAGCCATCTTGTAGATCTTTGGAGTAGCAGGGGAAACGATTCCGCGTACTCCCGGAGCAATGTGCTTGCCTTTTAATACTTCTGCTGCAATACGAAGGTCCGAAATACGTCCGTTTGTACAGCTTCCGATATAAACCTGATTTACTTTTGTTCCTTCAAGTTCGCGGACAGTTTTTACCTGATCAGGCTTATAGTTTATTGTAGCAAGAGGTTCAAGATTTGACAAATCAAATTCGTAAGTTTTTACATATTCTGCATCGTCATCAGAGCGCCATTTTTTGTAGTCTTCAATGGCAGCTTCTTTTGAAGCGTAGTCGTCTTTGATGAATTCCCAAAGATAGTCAACAGTTTTTTCGTCAGGAAAACAGATTCCGCTTGTAGCGCCGGCTTCGACTGCCATGTTACAGATTGTCATGCGTTCTTCCATTCCAAACTTGTCAACTACAGGACCTGTAAATTCTACTACACAGTTTGTTGCACCGTTTACACCGATTTTGCTAATCAAAAAGAGAATTACGTCTTTTGCATAAACGCCGGCTTTGAGTTCTCCATTGAGCACAAATTTAATTGATTTTGGCTCTTTAAAAGAACAAACGCCTTTTAAAATTCCTACTTCAAGGTCAGTTGTTCCAACGCCTGCAGCAAATGCACCGAATGCACCGTGAGTACAAGTGTGGCTGTCACCCATGATTACTGTAAAGCCTGGGCGTACAAAACCTTTTTCCGGAAAAATGGCATGACATACACCGTTTGCACCGATGTCAAAAAAGTCATTGATTTTATTTCTGCATGCCCAGTCACGAAGGATTTTTTCCTGTGTGGCAGTTTTGCTGTCTTTTGCAGGAGTTACGTGGTCAATTACAGCCTTGATTTTTGTGCAGTCAAAAACGCGGTCCTTGCCACGTTCAACTAAGTCTGTAATTGCAATTGGAGTTGTAATTTCGTGACAGAATACACGGTCAAGTTTTAATACGTATGTATCTTCAAATGGTTTTTCTACTAAGTGCGATTCAAAGATTTTTTGAGCGATTGTCTTTCCCATTGAAAAGTCTCCTTATTATTAATGATAATTAAAATATTAAATATAATTAAATAAAAAGTCAAGACAAAAAAATATGCACTATCAAACATCTCAAATGTCAATAGTGCATATTATAAAAGAGTTCTGTTCTAGCCTAAAACCTGAACTCCATTAGCCTCAATGGCTGAATTTATAGCAGCTTCAATACCAGCGACACTCTCATCAAAATCAACAAGTACTTGAGCTTTCGATGCATTGGCAACACAGTTTGTAACGCCAGCGACGCCACTTACAGATGCACCAACTTTATTAGCCGAATCGTCATCAAACATTCCGGCAACGTATATCTTTTTTTGCATAAGGAAAACTCCTATAAATCAACTTTCTTAATTATATAAGGTAATTTCTAATTTTTCAAGAATTATTTTGGAGATTTGTTCAATTTTTACGACGAATTTGTTATGAATTTGAACTCATGCGCGTATGACCGAGCCGCAATCCAACAGGCTGTGCACCGTGCGATTCCCGCCACGGCCCGCGACTGCCGGCATTAAAGCGCGCCGGTTCTTACGATTTCTGCGTGGTTGAACCCAGCTGCCCGCACGCACCCTTTATCGTTCTTCCGCGTCGGGTCCGCAAAGTGACATTAAGTCCTGCCTTTTCAAGCTTTGAGACAAAATCGCGGCATTCTGACGGGGTTGGCTCTTCAAACGGTAGAGTGTCAATCGGATTCCATGGAATAAGATTGATGTTTACGTCAATTCCTCGGGCAAACTCTATCATGCGTTCAGCACTTTCTTTGCCGGTATTCTTTTCATGGAGAAGGGCCGCTTCTAAAGTGACGCGACGGCCGGTTTTTTTAGCGTAATAGTTGATTGCCTGTCGCAGTTCAGAAAGAGGATTTCCTTTTTGAACAGGCATCAGGCTTTCTCTTAAGTCTTCGTCAGCCGTTGTCAAAGAGACAGCAAGGCGGATTAAAGGTCCGTTGTCAGCAAGGTCATAGATTCCTTTAATGATACCGCAGGTACTTAAAGTGATTCGTCTCGTAGAAAGGTTCCGGCCGTCGCTTGAACTTAAGATTTCAATTGCTTTTCTGATTGAGTCAAGGTTCATCATCGGTTCACCCATTCCCATAAAGACAATGTTATCAAGGGTGCCGGCTTCTTCTTCAAGGTACATGAACTGCTCGATAATCTCGCCGGGAGTCAAATTGCGCGCAAGTCCAAGGGTTCCAGTCTGACAAAATGCGCATTTCATTGCACAGCCTGCCTGACACGAAACGCAGGCCGTTTTGCGGTCATTTTTGTCAGTAAGCAGAACTGTCTCGATAAAAAGATTATCATGCAGCTTAATCTGAAGCTTTATAGTGCCGTCAGGATCTTTTAGTACCTGATTGATTGTTGTACTTCTAATCTGAGCCTTTTGTTCTAATTCTTCGCGCAAATCTTTAGAAAGATTTGTCATCTCTGAAAAAGACTTTGCGTGAGTGTAAATCCATTTAAAAATCTGTTTTCCGCGAAACGCCTGCTGTAAACCAAGCTGTTCTGAAATTTCTTTTGCGGAAAGTCCTGTGAGAGTAATTTTATTCATAAAGTACAATAAAGATATACTAAAATGAAAAATTAAGAAAGCATCTTGTTATTTTTTACTTTATCAAGAGCTTCGTTTATTGCCTGACTTCTGACACCAAGCTTCTGGAAGCCTTCAAGAGTTTCAATTGCTTTCTGGCGCTGATTCATCTTTAAGTAGCTGTCAGCAAGGTCAATGTAAAGTCTGTAGTTTTTAGGATCGTTTCTGATAAGGGCAGAAAGACGTTCAACACTTTCTTCGTAGTGACCTTCGCCTTTACAGATAAGGGCTAGACCAAGCGCTGCATAGATATCAAAGTCAATGTTCATTGCTTTGTTGTAATATTCTGTAGCAGTTTTGTAGTCGCCGGTATTTCTGTAGGCATCGCCTGCACGGGTTAAAATTACCTTGTTGTTAGGGTCAATTTCAAGAATCTTATTCCAGTATTCAACAGAGCGGTACTGCTGGTTCATTCCGCGATAGCAGTCGGCAAGACCGAAAAGTGCGTAAAAGTTTTTTGGATCTAATTCAAGCGCACGCTCAAAGTAGCTTACACCCTTGTCAAAGGTTTTAAGCTTTCTGTGGCAGTTTCCGATTGAAGTTAAAACACGGATATCTACGCAGCTTGAATTTAAGTCAAGCATTTTTGTCCAGTAATAAAGCGCGTCACGATATTCTTTAAAGTCGTAGTGAAGGTGTCCAAGACCGATTAATGCGTATGGATTATTTTCTTCCATATCGAGAACTTTAAGATAAAGATTCTTTGATTTTTTGAACTCGCGGATTTTGCGGTAGGCATCGGCAACGCGTGTTAAAACTGTGATATTTCTGTCATCGTGAATTAAGTACTGTTCCCAGATTGTAATTGCTTTGTGATACTGATTTAAGGCTTTATAACAGTCTGCAAGACCAAAGAGAGCATAGTTGTTACCCGGATGAAATGAAAGACACTTTGAATAATAATTAATTGCGTCGTTATAGTGATTAAGTTTTCGTTCAGAGTCTCCAAGTCCTACAAGGGCATAGTTGTTATTTTCTTCGATATCAAGAATCTTAGAAAATTCTTCTTTTGCTTCCTGAATCTTGTTTTCCTTTAAGAGCTGGTAGCCTTTTTTAGAAAGCTCCGAGATCTCATTTGACTGCTCATTTTCGAGATCCTTTGACGGGTCAAATAAATCTACTTCGCTTGTCTGTGTAAATTCTCTCTGATTCTCCATAGTTTTTTACATCTCCTTTTTAAAAACCTTTTTATCAGTCATCATTTATAATCATTGATATGGTCTTAGCAATTTTATCGTAGATTGGTTCAGTTTTGCGTTCATTATGCGCAAGAAGATAAAGTTTTAGTGCTTTAAGCTCCTGCTTTTTTTCTGCATAGGAATCAGCAACTCGGGTCAATCCATCAGAATATCCTGTAGTGATAAAAATCCGTCGTGCTGCTTCAATGTTTCCCTGATTAAACAGCACATTGCCTTTGCGGTTTAGAATAACTTTTTGCTCAGAAGTAAGTGTGTGAACCGGTTGGTCCGTAACTTTTATAAATCCTTCTGGGATTTCTTTTTCCGAGAGAAGGTCAGTAACTTCTTTATTCATACTTTTCCTAAATCTACTATGTTACATGCTATCATATTTTCATCAGAAGTCAAGTCCATGCGGTAAATTTCTATTCTTATTCAACATTTGTTCATCCGCATGGTTCGCGATTTTTGCAAATCGCTCAGTCTGTTCTTTATAAATCCCAGTGGTAAATTTCCATTCTTGCCCGATATCTGTTTAGCCGCATGGTTCGTGATTCTTGCGAATCGCTCAGTCTTTGTAAGTGTAAAAATCTACGATTGATCTGCCGTAGATGCGCTGGTCTTTGCGGTAAAGGTTTCCGATTTCGTCTCCCATAAAGTGTTCTTCAGGACGATGAATCATTATTGTTCCGCCTGGATTTAGAAGATGTCTTTTGCCTGCTTCTTCTACAAGCTGTTCGTGAAATTTGTAAGGGAAGGGCGGATCAAAAAAGATAAAATCAAACGTATTTTTACATCGCTTTACAAAAAGTTCAACTGCCATAAAATGACACTGAATTTTTAAGCCGAGTTCTTTTTCTGTAACAGAAACATTGTCTAAAACAGTCTTAACTTTAATCTTGTCTTTTTCGCAAAGTTCAACATGTCCGGCTCCGCGAGAGGCTGCTTCAATTGCAATTGTTCCAGAGCCTGAGAATAAATCCAGAAATGATTTTCCTGTAAGGTCATCTCCAATTATTGCAAAGACTGATTCACGCATTCTGTCCATTGCAGGACGGATAACACCATCCGGACATTTGATAACTCTTCCTTTTAATTTTCCACCCGTAATTCTCATAACTACCTTTTTTCTGCTGAAGAAACGTTGAGTGACCAGTAAACAGAGTCATGAACAATCTTTGTATTTTCTTTTGCATAACTGAATGCATTTTTTCGTTCTGAGCTGATGATGTAAGGATCTGCTCCGTTTTCAAGGAGAAGTTTAATTACGTCGGTATTTTCGTAATAAGTAGCGGCGTACATTAACGGTGTTTTTCCTTTATACATCGTATTAACGCTTACTGAAAACTTAAGATACTGTCTGATAATTTCTTCAGGACGTTCCTGCTTGAGCGCTGTGATGAATGATTTTTGTAAAGCGGCTTTATCATTCTGTGCATGAGTCAGCACAGCAGTTAATGTTTCGCGGTTCTGACAGAATGATGCTGCGATATCAAGAACAGTTAAATTGAATTTTGTAGAGGCGTTTATTTTTGCGTCATATTCAAAAAGCAATGCAATGATATCCGGAGTCTTTGCATAACGGCATGCATACATAAGAGGTGTCCAGCCGTCCTTGTCTTTTGCATTTGCATTTGCACCAGAATAGAGAAGGTCATAGCAGAGTTTTATATCGTTTTGAATAATTGCGTTCATCAAACGAGTTCTACCTGCATTGTCTAGTGTATCAGGATTTTTTATTACATTTACCTTTGATTCAGAAAGTGAATCAAGCACACTTGTGTCATATTCAATTTCGTCAAAGAGATATTCCGGACGATTTTTATCGTAATAATTTATCTGTGGAACAGAAACTGCGTTTGTAATCTGAGCGGTTTCGTTTACAGGTGCTGGTTTTTCTTCTACCGGCTCCGGCTGCTCGACAGCTGGTGGTTCTGAGATTTCTTGATTTTTCGGTTTTGTTGGAGGCTCATGTTCTGCAGGAGGCTCTGGTTCTTTTTCTTGAGTCTGTGTCTCAGGCTCTTCTACCGGAGGAATTACCACCGGCACAACTGGAACAACAGGAACAGGTTCAACAACTGGAGCAGTCTGTTCAACTACCGGTGGAACTTCTGGCTCTGGTTCTGCTGTTACCTGACGAGATTCTGGTACTTTTGGTTCTTCAGGTTGAACTTCTGGAACTTCTTCGGCTGCTTCTGGAGATTGTTCTTCCTGAGTTTCTTCTGTGACTTCCGGTTCCTGTGCTTCTGGCTTAGGTTCTTCTACGACATCCGGCTCCGGAGTTTTTAGAGTTGCAGGGTCTGGTGTGATTGCGTTAAGTGCTTCGTATGCGGCCTTATTGTTTTTGGCATAGTCAAAGGCTGTTTTTCCGCTGTTATCTTTTTGTAAAATGCGCTTTGCTTTGAGCGAGCGCAAAAGCAGATTGTAGTTTACAATTTTGGTAACGATTTTTTTTCCGTATTCATTTTCGCAGGCTATCATTAAGGCGGTTTTCCCGGCCGCGTTTTTTGAATCCGGGCTGCAGCCTGCATCGAGAATTAAGTCAATAATTTTGTCGTTGCATTTATTTTTTAATGCAATCATGAGAATTGTATTTTTTTCTGAATCGTAACGCACGGTTGAAAGATACGGATCCTGAGTAAGAATCTTTGTTACATCTTTAGTTGAATCTCTGTTTACGGCAGAGAGAAGATCTTTTTTGTTGAACGAAAACGCAGGCAACATAATGAGTGCTGCGGCAAGCAAGGTCAAAGTTCTCTTAAATGTGTTCATATTTACTATTATATAGAGCTAAATAGGTGGGGTCAAGTCTTGACTTTTTTATTTTAGAAATGCTATTATTTTCAAGTTATTCTATTAACAAATAATTTTAAATATTTATATAAGGAGTTCCCATGTCAGGACACAGTAAATGGGCCACAATCAAACATGCAAAAGGTTTGGCCGATGCAAAGCGTGGAAAGATCTTTACAAAATTCATTAAGGAAATTTCTATTGCAGCACGTATGGGTGGTGGAGATCCAAACTCTAACCCACGTCTCCGCACAGTAATTATTAAAGCTCGTGCAGCA
Source organism: Treponema sp. (assembly GCA_024691105.1). GTDB lineage: Bacteria > Spirochaetota > Spirochaetia > Treponematales > Treponemataceae > Treponema_D. Next base: position 8,319 of record JAILNY010000042.1, read on the forward strand.
AACATGCCAAAAGACAACATCGAACGTGCTATCAAAAAAGGTACAGGTGAAGACGGTGCAACAGCATACGAAGAGCTTGTATACGAAGGATACGCTCCAGGTGGAGTTGCTGTAATGGTAGAAGTTCTTACAGATAACCACAACCGTGCAGCTGCTGACGTTCGTAACATCTTTACAAAACACGGTGGAAACCTCGGTACAACAGGTTCTGTAAGCCTTATGTTCCAGAGAAAGGGAACAATCGAAATTGATGCTGAAAAAGCAAATGAAGACGAAGTAATGGAAATCGCTCTCGAAGCAGGTGCAGACGATGTAGTAAATGAAGACGGAGTTATTACAATTACAACAACTCCTGATGCATTTACAGCAGTAGCTGATGCAATCGCTGCAAAGGGAATCGAAACACTTTCTGCTGACGTAGGAATGGTTCCAGATGCTTATACAGCAGTTGATAAAGATACAGCTGCTAAAGTTCAGAAGATGATTGACAAACTCGAAGACAACGATGATGTTCAGAACGTATATCATACAGCTGAATATCCAGATGACTTCGAACCAGAAGCATAATATAAAAGTTTGTTAAAGTTGAACGAAGCCCGACGTAATGCCGGGCTTTATTGTTTTTAAATTTATATTATAATTAAGCATATGCGAAAAAAAGTACCGGCCTTTGAACCTCTTCCTGGTTCTCTTGTCGCCAAAGATAATAAAAAGATTTCTCAAAAAAAAATACGACGCGTTTTAGGAATTGACCCGGGACTTGCAAACACAGGTTTTGGAGTGGTGGATTTTTGCGACGGACGTTACCGCATGGTAAGCTACGGATGCATTACGACAGGCTCTGAGCAGCCGCACGGCGAGCGCCTTCTTACAATTTACAATAAGCTTTGTGCCGTAATCGATGAATTTAAGCCGGACGAAGCAGGGATGGAGACTTTATACTTTGCAAAGAATGTCACTTCAGCGATGGGAGTCAGCGAGGCGCGGGGCGTTGTCTCACTGTGTCTTGCCCAGCATTGTATTAAGCTTGGTGAATATACTCCAAATCAGATAAAGAAAGCCGTTACAGGAAACACAAATGCTGATAAAGAACTGGTCCAAAACTATGTAAAACTTTTGCTGGGGCTAAAAGACGCCCCGCGCCCGGATCATGCAGCGGATGCTCTGGCCGGCGCTATTACACATATTCATTC
>JAILNY010000045.1 GCA_024691105.1 Treponema sp.
CAAAATCGTTAATTTTACAATGCAATATAACCACAAAATCGTTAAATTTACAAGTCAAACTTCCCCCAAAATCGTTAATTTTAAGATTTATGAGTTAACTCACTAAAACAAAGTGAGTTTTCACTGACTACAGGAAAAAAATCTAATTGTATAATTTAATTCAAATACAGAGGTTTGACCTCATAAAAAAAAGTCGGCGGACGAAAAAAACGCGGAGGAAAAATAGATATGGGATTATTTGACGGACTTAAAAAGTCAGTTGAGGATACAAAAGCTGAACTGGAAGCAAAAGCGAAAGAAGTACAGGATAAACTGAATCCTGTAAATGCTTTGAAAGGTGCATTTAAAAATCCTTTTGCAAAGGCAGGAACTGACGACGAAGAACAGCAACCTGCTACAGATGATGAAGAGCAGCAGCCAGCCGCAGGTGATGAAGAACAACAGCCGGCAGTTACAAGCACAGAGACATCTGATACCAACGGGAATGCAAATAATGTGTATAATGACAGGTATACGGTTCAAAGATTAACCTCTCTAATAGAACGCATTGAACGTTTTGGCTGTCCTGATGATATTACATTACAGGATATCATTGCTTCAATTCGGCACGGAACTCCATTTGAAAGCAAGAGTAGCGAAGGTGACTTCAGAAAAGTATGGAGTTCCGACTTGCAAAAGACAATCAACCATGTAATGTTGTCATGGCGTAACTATAAAGGTCAATATGATGCAAGCCAAACTCCAAATGTAAGCCTCGAAGATGGTGTAGCCTATATTACAGAAAATTTTGATGAAGCATTAGAAAAATACTACCAGAGACATCCGTCAAAACGTCCAACTTCTGCAAAACCAGCTCGCGAAGCAAACGCAGATAAACTGTTTGATTACCCTGCAGTGCTGAATGCTTTGAATGCAATAAAGACAGAACTTGATAAACATGCATCAGACTTGTCTAAGGATGATATTGCTGCAGCATTCAGAAGGGGGACTTCTGAAGAAGGAAAAGGTACAGGCGACTTCAAAAAGGCAATGATGAATCCTGTTTTCAATACCACAATTGCCAATATTAAACAGAGCGTAAAACAGATGGAAACAAGCGAAGATATTACAATCGGCGATCTTATTGCTTACATTGAAGAAAACTTTTAATTAATTTCATTTCAGAAAATCGGAAAGTAGTTTTTCTATTTTCCGATTTTTATCTTTTCATTACAGAGGTATTTTATGTGGACTTGTGACCAGTGTGGCAGACATATGTTGGATTCAGATTATCATTGGGAAAATGATGATATATATGGACGATATTGCAGTCAGGGTTGTCTTCATGCGGCTATGGCTGAGCAGGGCTCAATATTTGATGAAAAATGTCCCTGGTGCGGAAAAACGTTTAATCCCGTAAACGGCGAAGGCCATTTTGGATATTGTTCACAGGCCTGCTATAATGCCGCACAGCAGAATAAAGCAGCAAATCAAGTAAGATATCCATCTATTGCAACTGATTTAAACTGGTCTGTAAATGGAAATGCAGTTTATATTGATTATTCTTATATCCAAAATACAGGAAATGCATCAACGGGAAGCCTGCGCATTGCAGTTTATGAGTTAGCTGATGCAAATTATGCATACAGCGATTTTACGCGCAACGACGGAAGTGCTATTCTCTTAGCTTATAGCGATTATTTTGAGGCCCTTGCTCCTGGACAGTCAAAAATGGGAGACAATCTAACTATAAACATTGGCAGTCCTGTAAATGCTGGTTTTTGTCCAATAGTTGTAATTGAACATCTTGAAAACGGCTGGAAACAGTTATGGTACGCTAAACCGGGGTCCATAATGCCTGGAAAAAGAGCACCTGTCGGCAGCGAAAAAAAATGTATGTACTGCGAAAAATATTACAAAGCTGTAGATTCATTTCCTGGTTTTGAAAACGGCTGGGGTTACTGGATAGATGGAAATATGAATTCTACTGTTTATTACAGCGGTGTTTGGGGAATGGGTAATTTAGGAGAAAGAGATCCTGTTCAGGATTTTTGTTCACCTAGTTGTTTCTTTATGGGAATGCTTACAAATTATAAGCTAAACGGCATCTCATACGGAAAATGCAAATATTGCGGATATTATTTTGATTTAAGAAAAGGTGTTGGTTCCCTCTTCAAAAAAGAATTCTGCTCTGAAATGTGCAAAGAAAAGTATGAGGAAAAAAATTTTAATTGGGCAACATTCCATAATTTTGAGCCCAAAGATTCAAGAGCAATA
>JAILNY010000097.1 GCA_024691105.1 Treponema sp.
CTGGAAAAATGGTGAAGTGCGAATCTCTATTCTGGGATTTGAAAATCAAACTTGTCCAGATAAGGTTATGCCACTTCGTATAATCAGCTACGATGGCGCATCTTATAAACAGCAGCTTTTGGATAAAAAAGCAAAGCAGCGGTATCCGGTTACGACAATTGTTTTGTATTTTGGTACAAAAGAAAAATGGTCTGAGCCAAAGAATTTGCTTGGCTGCTTTAAAGTACCGGAAGAACTTAAACCATTTGTAAATGATTATAAAATAAATGTCTTTAATATTGCCTGGTTGAGCGATAAAACAATAGAAATGTTTCAGAGCGATTTTAAGATTGTTGCAAAATACTTTCAGACTGTCAGGCTTAAAAAAGATTACAAAGGTTCAACAGAAGAAATTAAACATGTGGATGCACTTCTAAAAATGTTATCTGCTTTAACAGGTGACAATTCTTTTGAAGAGGTATATAATGAAGGTAACTTAAAGAAAGGAGGTGTTACTATGTGCGAAGTTGTTGAAAAAATTAAGAATGAAGGAAAACTTGCAGGAAAAGCTGAACTAGTAAAGAAAATGCTCGATGCTAAACTTGTAAACGAACAGCAGATAGCAGACCTTCTTAAGATATCTGTAAAAGAAGTAAAAAAAATTGCCTCTAAGGTGCCTGTACAGGCTTAATCAAATATATTTTAATCTTGGATAATTTTCTATCTCAATTCCGAATCGGAAACAAATGTCTTTGCATATTCAACAAGTTCGGTAAGCTGAGCGTCTGTGTAAGGCGTGATGTTGTTATAAGAAGGATCAAGGCAGTTTTCGTTACGGAACTGAGCAAAGCGCCAGGTCGCATCATTGGGCAAAAGAGAAGCCATGTTTTTAATGTCTTCTTTTGTTACAAGGCCTGGAACTAAAACTGTGCGTATTTCATAATTTTCTTTTCCAAGTACCTGTGCAATTTTTATTGATTCTGTTAAAAGTCCTTTTATATCTGCGCTTTCAAAATTTGATGTAAGGTGAATATCATTTTTATAACGCTCAGGGCTTGTTTTAATATCCATTGCAATAAAGTCCGGACGTGTTAAAGGATCATCCATAATTTTTTTTAAGATGAGCGGAAGAGTTCCGTTTGTATCAAGCTTGATTTTTGCGCCGAGCGATTTTGCGCGCTTAATCAGTTCTGGTGTTACGGGATTTAAAAGCGGTTCGCCGCCTGAGATTACAAGGCCTTCGATTACGTTTTTTCTTTTGAAAAGATGTTCAAGGACCTGGACGGGCGAAACAAAGTCTGCTTTGTTCTGCGCTTCGTTAAGAAGTGGTGTGCCGATGACTAACTCTGCGTTGTAGCAGTATGGACAGCGCAGGTTGCAGCCACGTAAAAAATAAGTGGCTGCAACTCGCCCGGGAAAATCTACAAGAGTTGTCTTTATTAAAACGCCTGCAGGTTTTGTTAAAAGTTCATCGGTACTCATTGACAGCCACTATTAAAGATAAAGGTCAGTTATGCGATTGCAACAGCTGGTTCAAAGATTGCAGTAAGTTCTTCTACACTGTGACCACGTGCAATTTCTTTGTGTGCTTCGTTGTATACGATTACAGTTGGAGCTGCAAAAACGCCTTTGAGGGCTGCTTCGTCAAGTCCTTCTGGTGTATCAACGTCAATCATATTACCTTTAAGGTTTACGTTTGCCATGTAAGCTTTTACTGGAGGACAGTTAGGGCAGGTCTTTCTTACGAAAATATCATAAGAAGCAATTTCGTTAGATGCAACTGTGTTTTCTGTCTTTGCTTCTGCCTTTACTGTTTTTGGAGCTGCGGCTTTTGCATAAGTCTTTCCGTCATAGCGGTTAGAATCTTCGAGAGTGAACATTTTTCTGTGCTTAAATTCATCAGCCTTACCTTTGTTCCAGTTGCGGACTGCACGGTAATAACCTACGATGCGTGCGTATACTTCTGTCTGTGTTCCATGAACATCGTTAAGTTCGTTCTGAACCTGTGCGATTTCAGCTTCTACCTGGCTTATTGTGCGCTCATTTGTCATAATTTGTTTCTCCTCCCACAAATTATAATAAATATAGTGTTTTTTGATTAAACAATCAAGTAAATAACACTATATTTAGTATCGTTATTAGTCTTTAAATTCTTTAGGCATTTTTTGCCTGTAACATTCTTTTTTCTTCTTCAAGCTCTGCAAGGCGTTTTTTAAGTTCCATTTCACGCTCTGCCTTACATTTTGGACATTCAAATACCTGTCCGCTCAAATAGCCGTGGATGTGGCAGATTGAGTATGTAGGCGAGATTGTAAAGAACGGAATGCGGTAGTTGTGCGAGATGTTCTTGATAAGCTCTCCGCATGACTTCCAGTCCTTGATAGATTCACCCATAAATACATGGAACATTGTTCCACCTGTGTATTTAGTCTGAAGTGCTTCCTGGTGATCGAGTGCTTCAAATACGTCTGCTGTGTAATCAACAGGGAGCTGGCTTGAGTTTGTATAATACGGATCATCGACACCGCTTGTGATGATGTCCGGGAACTGTTCCTTGTCATGGCGTGCAAGACGGTAAGAAGTTGATTCTGCTGGAGTTGCTTCGAGGTTGAAAAGATCTCCTGTTTCTTCCTGATAATCCTGCATGCGCTCTCTCATGTGCTGCAAAACTTTTTCGGCAAATGCTTTTCCTTTAGGGTCTGCAATGTTTACTCCAAGGAAGTTGAGACAACATTCGTTCATACCGCACAAACCGATTGTGTTAAAGTGGTTTGTGAGTGTTTTAAGATAGCGCTTTGTATATGGGAAAAGTCCGCCGTCATAAAGGCGCTGAATAACTTTTCTTTTTGCACAAAGACTTTCTTTTGCAAGGTCCATGAGGTAGTCAAGACGTTTGTAGAATTCGTCTTCGTTTTTTGCAAGGTATCCGATCTGCGGCATGTTGATTGTTACAACGCCTAAAGACCCTGTAAACTCGTCTGCACCAAAAAGACCACCACCACGACGGCGGAGTTCGCGCTTGTCAAGCTGGAGACGGCAGCACATTGAACGTACGTCGTTTGGATTAAGGTCAGAGTTTACAAAGTTCTGGAAGTTTGGTGTTCCGTACTGAGCTGTCATTGTAAACAAAAGCTTTGCGTTTTCTGAAGTCCAGTCAAAGTCCTTTGTAATATTGTATGTCGGAATAGGGTATGCAAAGCCGCGGCCTTCTGCATCACCTTCGATCATAAGCTCGATGAATACTTTGTTGATAAGATCCATTTCTTTCTGACAGTCACCGTATGTATAATCCTGTTCTTTTCCGCCGACGATTGCCTTTTTGTTTTTAAGGTCTTCAGGACATACCCAGTCGAGGGTGATGTTTGTAAACGGAGCCTGTGAACCCCAGCGGCTTGGTGTGTTTACGCCGTAGATGTAAGACTGAATGCACTGGCGAACCTGTTTTTCGTTGAGCTTGTCTGCACGGATAAATGGTGCAAGATAAGTATCAAAAGAAGAGAATGCCTGAGCACCAGCCCATTCATTCTGCATGATTCCAAGAAAGTTTACAATCTGGTTTACGAGTGTAGAAAGGTGAGTTGCAGGACTTGATGTAATCTTGTCTGTAACGCCACCTAAGCCTTCCTGGATAAGCTGACGGAGTGACCATCCTGCGCAGTATCCTGAGAACATAGAAAGGTCATGGATATGGAAAGCTGCTGTTTTGTGAGCTTCTTTTACTTCTTTTGAATAGATATTGTTAAGCCAGTAGTTGGCTGTAATTGTTCCTGAGTTATGGAGAATAAGTCCACCAAGTGAGAAGTTAACGTTTGCGTTTTCGTTTACACGCCAGTCGCTCTGTCCCAGGTAACCGTCCATTGTCTTGTTGATGTCAATCATAAGATTCTTTGCATCGCGGACTGCTTCGTGGCGTGCGCGGTAAAGAATATATGCCTTTGCAATTTCTACTTCCTGATTTTCGATAAGTGCATTTTCAACAAGATCCTGAATTTCTTCGATTGCAGGAATAGAATGTGCTCTGCGCCCCGCAAGAAGAAGACGGATCTTTTCTTCTACGCAGTCTGTTAATTTAACTGCCTTTTCCGGATCCGGATACTTTTGAACTGCTTCGATAGCTTTTCCGATAGCACGTTCAATCTTAGATCTGTCATAAGGTACTATTGAACCTGATCTTTTAACGACAGACTTGATAAAACTCTGTGTCTCCTGGTCCTGAGATGTTCCGAGAAAACTCTTCCATTCAGGAAATACAGACTGGTTACTCATTGTTGGCCCCTCCTAATTTATTAACCTCTTTTATAAATTCATCCAGGTTTTCAAAGTGCTTGTATACTGAAGCAAAACGAATGTACGCAACTTTGTCGACTGAATTAAGTCTTTTAAGGACTAATTCACCGAGCTCGGATGTAGTTATCTCGCGCGAAATGCGTCCCTGCATAAATGCCTGGTCTTCTATCTCGCTGACGATGATTTCGATCATCTCAGTAGCAACCGGGCGTTTTTCGAGCGCACGTTCTATGCCTTTTTCCAGTTTAGAACGGTCAAAAGGCTGGCGTCTTCCGTCTCTTTTAACTACCATAAAAGGTTTTTCTTCGATTTTTTCGTGGCTTGTAAACCTGTAACCGCACTGTAAGCATTCACGACGGCGTCTGATGATTTCCCCTTCACCAAGCGTCCTTGACTCAATTACTTTGTCATCGTTATTGCCACAGTTTGGACATCGCATACTTTTTCCCTGTTTTTATATCTAGTGTTAAAAGTTTAGTAAATAAATTATACACCACTAGATATGATACTGCAAGAGAAAAATAAAAAAGGTGAATAAAAAATTTTGCCAAAGTCAAATTTGTCTATACAAAATTACGAGCAATCCAGCGCAAAAGATTTAAGAAAGTGACAAATTCTTTAATTTTTGACTTGACAACAGGAATTTTTGGAGAAAGCCATATAATTTTGATGTTATAAACAAGAATTACAGCTGTAAAAAGCATTAAAAGCTTTACAAGCCATTCTCCGCCCAGCAAATAGGCTGTTTTTACGTTTTCATAGACCGGAACTGAGTAAGAAAGGTGTTTTTTTTCAAAAAGCGGAAGGCTTGCAAGGATTCTTCCGGATGGGTCTGTGACGGCGGTAAAGCCTGAGTTAGTTGAACGGACAAAGGTTGTCCGGTATTCGATGGCGCGGTACCAGGAAATTACATAGTGCTGGTATTCTGCAGACTTTGTAAGGCTCCAGGAGTCATCTGTTATGTTGACAAAGACTTCGGTTCCAAGCTTTTTAAGTGGACCGCAGATTTCGGGGAAGGCGTCTTCAAAGCAGATCGGGGTGCTGATTGTTACCGCGCCGGGGTTAGAAGCGATTTCTGGTGCGCCGGCCTTTGAATCTGTCTCTGACACGGCGCCGGCCTTTGAAGTGGTCTCTGACACGGCTACAGGTGCGCCTATGCCGCCATTTGTCGGAATATTAAAGACTTTAAACTCGTTTCCGGGTGTCCAGCCAAACGAAAAGCCCAGGATTTTTTGAAGAGTATCGCGGACAATTTTGTATTGCGTAAACGGCAAAAGTTCTGCAAAAGGTACAAGATGAATTTTTGAATAATAGTCCTGATAATGCCCGTTTTTATCAATGAGAATTGCCGCATTACAAAATTCCATCCTTTCAAAGCTTATAACGTACGGAGCGCCGATTATTGCCGGGACCTTTGTTCCTGCGATAAATGGAAGGAGAGGCGATGCTTCCGGGAACCATTCGTAGTGATCCTGAGCCGTAGGAAACGGATAGCTTAAAATTCCTTCGCTCCAGACTGCAAGATCCGGCTGTTTTTCCTGCTTGGCAAAATCTTTTATCCCGTCAAGAACAAGAGCTTCGGATTCCATAATTGAAAAGCCGTCATTTGGAGCCTTCCACGGATCGTAGTTTTGCTGGACAAAAATCGTATTTAAGTATTTTTCGACCTGACGCGGCTTTAAGTACTGGTATGTTCCATAACAGGTTGCCAAAACTGTAAGTAAAAGCAGAGCCGAAGCTGGCTTTTTTATTTTTTTAAGAGAGCTGGTTATTGCAAAAGTTCCTGCTGTTGCGGCAAAAAAACTGAATAAAAAGGTAATGCCGCGCACTCCTGTAATGTCTGTAATCTGGGCTAAAAGCTTTAGGTCAAATGCTGTCATAGGGAGAGTTCCCCACGGATATGCTAGAAAGCCTGTGGATTTTGCGCCTTCCCAAATAGTGTATATTGAAGCAAACCAAAAGATTTTAAAGCTGTCACAAGACAAAAAGCGCTCGTAAGGCGTTTTTACAAGCGACTTTGTTTTTGCAAAGTTAGGAAGATAAAAAAACAGACCAAAGAACATATGTATTAAGCCTGTTCCTAAGGCAGAAGCTCCTAGGGTAAAAATGGCAAAGTCTTTAAAATGGGCAAGCCAGAAGCTTGACAGTATATGTGCGGCCGTTGCCTGAACAAAGCACAAAAGACAGGTTCGTTTAAGGCTTTTAGAAGAGTTTAAGGCTATAAAATGAGGAATCAGTGAAAAAAGGCCTAAAACAGGAGAGCCAAATTCTATAAGTTCATTTGGAATTGCAAGTGCGAGTAATGCTGCTGATAATAAAACTAAGATTAGCTGCCTTGATAAGTTCATTTTCTATATTATACATTCACTGCATTAATTTTTCAATTAAGTTTGATTTTATAAAAATCATGGTTTATAATTATAGTATCTTTTAGCCGACTTGTTATACAGCAGGTAAAAATAACGGATTTAAGAAGTAAAATTGTAAAATATGGGGTGTGGATTTATGGATGAAGTTAATAAAGCGCATAAGGCGCAGTTTGGGGAACTGCCAAAACTCGTTGTTCAAACTCCCGGCCGCTTTCACTTAATGGGAGAGCATTCATGGTTCTGTAAAGATAAGACTCTGTCTATGGCAGTCAATCTTCCTGTTTATATTGCTGTTTCGCCAAGAAACGATTCAAGCGTTCACTTTTATTTTCATCAGCTTAAATACAGTAAAAAGACAAGTCTTTCGACTCTGCGCATGAAAAAAGAAGACCGCTGGGCCAATAACATGAAGGCTATGATTTACGGCTTTACATCCGGTGGTTTTGAAGTAAAGGGAATGAACTTTACCGTTTATACGGATATTCTTCCGTCTGCGGGCTTTGGTATTACGACTGCAATCAAGGTTGGTACGGCCTTTGCAATCCGTCAGCTTTTAAAAATACCTTGTTCGGATGCCCAGCTTTTGCAGGTAATTGAACGCGGTAATAAACTGTTTTTGCGTACCGGAAATTATATTGCAGACAATTACGCAGCACTTTATTCAAAGCCTGGAAACCTGATTTTAACAGATCATGCAACCGGCACATACGATTATGTTCCTTTTAATTTTAAGGACAAAAAGATTTTATTAACTGACGCCAAGGTTCCACGTATTTCTATCTGGGACGAAGAAACTGTACGCGAGCCGGAGAATGTTCTTCTTTTGGGAGACCTTCGCGAGCGCAAGAATAATGTCTACGGCGGCTGGATTTATGAACAAAGCGCGACAGAAATAAACGAGACTCTTTCTGTAATTCCGGAAGATATTAAGAAAAAGCTTTTGTATATTATAAAAGAGCATCAGTTTGTACTTGATTCTCGCGAAGCTATTATCAACGGAAACTTTGGCGCCTTTGCACATTGTGTAAACCAGAGTCACGAATATATCCGTGATTTGTATAATCTTTCGTGCCCGGAAATTGACTGGATTTTAAAGCGCGTTTACGAGCTTGAGCCAAAGCTTGAATATTTACGTAACCCTGTTACCTGCGGACGAATTACCGGTAAGGGATTTGGGCGTTGTCTTTATGCAATTGTGCGTAAAGAAGATGTTCCGACTTATATGAAAAAGCTTGAAGAATACGAGCGCATTTTTGGATTTAAACCTGATACATACGAGGTAAAGCCTGCAAAAGGTGTTCATGTTGTAAGGAATTAAAAAAGTATGAATATTCTTATTACAAATGATGACGGTTACGGTGCGTGGGGGATTGAAGCTTTAATAAAAGAGATTTCTAAAAAACATAATGTCTATGTTTTAGCTCCGGACGGTAACCGTTCAGGTAATTCAATGCACATAAGTTTTATGTCTTCTGTTGAACTTTATAAGAAGGCAGAAAACGGCTGGTCATGTTCGGGAACACCAACGGACTGCGTAAATGTCGGCCTTAAAAGCAGTATTTTTGACTGTAAGTTTGATGCGGTTTTATCTGGCATTAATAAAGGACAGAATATCGGAACTGATATTCTTTACAGCGGAACCTGCGGGGCGGCAAAGGCTGCGGTTTTGTATGGAGTTCCGGGAATTGCGGTGAGCATGCAGGCAATAGAAGAAGGTGCGTGGGACGACCGGAGTAAATGGCATTTTGAAAGCATAGCAAAATTTGTTGCAGATAATCTTGAAAAGCTTTGTTTACTTTGCCGCGTTTCCAAAGACGGAAAAATGCCAGCGGAAAAATGCGCATTCATAAACATCAACTGTTATTCACGTCCATCATTTAAGGGCGTTAAAAAAACTGATGTCTGCTTTAGAGAATATAATGACATAACCAAACTGTACAAAATTGACGAAAGCGGCAATTCTTTAGTCTGCAAATTTTCCGGCGGAGAAGATACAAGCGGAAGTAGAGCATATTCTGACTTTGAAGCCTGCCGCGACGGCTATATTTCTGTCTCACGCGTTATTGCCGAGCCTTGCAGCGCAAATGAAGATTTGAACCTTGATAGTATTGCGTTTTCGTTATAAAATAAAAGCGGGTGGAAAATATGGCGCAGAATAACGCTTTACAGGAAGGTATTAACCTTTACAATTTAAAAAGATATTCGGATTCTCTTGCCTTTTTTTTAGGGCTGCCGGAAGATTCTTCTATCGATAATATTGAACTTGCGTATTTTATCGGGCTTTGTTATGCAAAGCTTGAACGCTATGATGACGCGCTTTTGTATCTTGAACAGGTTGTCACTTCCGGAACAAACATCAATCGTACTTTACAATGCCGTTTTTTGCTTGCAGTGATTTACGCTCTTTCGGGGCGCCGTCGCCTTGCTGACTTTGAATTGAATAAACTTTTAGAAACCGGCTACAAAACCGCAAGTGTTTATGCGGCTATTGCATTCATAAGCTGGGAACAAAAAGATACAGAAAAATGTCTTGATTATTACCGTAAATCGCTTGCCGCAGATCCTGAAAATGCGACGGCGCTTAACGGACTTGGGTATGTACTTGCCTCTCAGGATAAGGATTTGACTCAGGCACTGGGCTTTTGCAAAAAGGCAGTGGATTATAATCCGGATTCCGGCGCATGCCTTGATTCACTTGGATGGGTATATTACAAACTTGGGCTTTATAAAGAAGCCAGAAAATATCTTAAGAAGGCAGAAAAAAAACTGCCCGGCAGTTCTGAAATAAAAGAACATTTAAGACTTTTGGATGAGGTTGATCACAAGTGACAAAACGTAATTCCATATTCAGTTTTATTTTAATTTCTGCTTTCTTTTTTGCAGGAACAGTTTTTAATCTTTCTGCAAAACCTCTTTTTGAAGATGCAGGAAATACCTCAGGCTTTACACGTTCTGCCGAAGCCGGGTTTGCAGAAGAAGAGTTTAGACGCGGCGTTCAGTCTTATTACCGCGGAATGTTTAACGATGCAATCATTCAGTTTGAAAAAGCGCTCAGCTATCTTCCTGAAGAAAATCTTATAATCGACTGGCTTGGAAAAGCTTATTACCGCGCCGGAATGGAAGGCTCTGCAATAAGACAATGGCAGTTTGCAAAGGATGCCGGTTACGGTGGACTTTTGCTTGAAAACAGAATTGAGATTGTGCGCGAACGGCGCGTTACAGGAATTGAACGAGCCGGTACTGAAATGTATACTGAAGCCGGAAGTTTTTCAGGAACAGGTGCAGATCAAAAATTACTTTTTACTCAGCCGATTTCGGTTTTGCCAAATTCCGACGGTTCAATCTGGGTTTTGACATACGGCTCAAACGAGCTTTTACTTTTTGATGTAAACGGACTTATTATCCGCCGTATAACAGGACCTCTTACAGGCTTTGACAGACCGGTTGATATTATGCGTCTTGAAAACGGCGACCTTTTAATCTGCGAAAGTGCAGGTGACAGACTTGCAGTTTTGTCTGATGTTGGAATTTTTAAAAAGTACATCGGTAAAAAAGGCCGTGGACTTGGCGAGGTTGTAGGTCCTCAATATGCCGCTCAGGATGAAAACGGAAATATCTATGTTTCGGATTTTGGGAATTCCCGCATAACGGTTTTTGATAAAGACGGAAACGGAATCTTTTATTTTGGAGGTCCTGTTTCTGGTTTTGACGGCTTAAAAGGTCCTACAGGAATTGCAATTGCAAATGACAGCGTTTTTGTCTGTGACAGCGTTACAGGTGCTGTTTATGAATTTGATTTAAGCGGTAACTTCCGCGATATTCTTGTAAAAGAAAAAACTTTTGATTTTCCTGAAAGCATGAAATATTACGGAGGCTATCTGATTGTCTCTGATAAAAAGCATGTCAGCACTGTAGAAATCGGAACAGGAATTGTTTACGAAAATGCATATACCGGAAATGCTCCGTCCCGCATTACATGTGCCGTCCCTGATAAAAATGGAAATATTATCGTAAGTGATTTTTTGTCTAATGAAGTTTATGTCATGGCAAAAATGTCTGATCTTTTGGGCGGTCTTTTTGTTCAGATTGAACGTGTTTATGCAGAAAAATTTCCTACAGTTACAATTGAAGTTCGTGTACAGAACAGAAACCGCCAGCCTGTTGTCGGTTTAAAACCTGAAAACTTTTACCTTACTGAACAGCGGCGGCCTTGCGGCAATGTCCGTTTTGAAGGCGCTGCATCAGAAAATAAAACCGAAGACATTGTTCTTATAATTGACCGCACTTCTTTAATGGCCGGCTACGATGAACCGCTTGCGCAAGCCGTACGGGAAATTGCAGAAAATATGAGTGGTGTCGGTTCTATAACTGTAATAAGCGCAGGCGAGGTTCCTGTAATTGAATACAAGGGAAAGCCGGAAGGTCTTTTAAAATTTTCTTCAAAGGCTTTAAAGTCTAAGCCGCAGTCAAGAAATTCGTTTGATCTTGCCGTACGGCTTGCTACAAATGAGCTTATAAATGCCGAGCCTAAGCGCGGTATCATTTACCTGACGCAAGGCCGCCTTGATGATGGTGCTTTTGCACGATACGGAATTTCGGATTTGACAGCATACATGAATAATAATGGTGTTTCGTTTTCTATTATTCAGTTGACGCAGAGTGCATGCGATGAAGAATTAAATTACATTGCCGCAAATACAAATGGAAAATCGTATTACGTATACAGACCTCAGGGCCTTTCGAGTGTAGTCCGTGATCTGCTTGATGTTCCAAGCGGATTGTATTCTCTGTCTTATACTTCGGTTTTGCCGACAGATTTAGGCAGAAATTATCTTCCGGTTGAAATTGAAACTTATATCCTTAACAGAAGCGGCCGCGACGAAACCGGGTATTTCTCGCCGTTGCAGTAAGGTGCGAGGCGCGCGTTAGAATTTTAGCTTTCCGCCGAGAGTCAGAGTCACTTCCAAAGAACAGATTTCGTCGCGCGTGTGTGTAAAGATTCCAGAAATTCCTGCGTTAATCGAAATCTGTTTTATAATTTCAAACTCTATTAAATGCGAAAGTTCGATAGACTGATATTGTCTGAGTTTTGCATTTGTTGATGCGGCGCGCGAAGAATAGCAGGTAAAGTTTAAGGCGTTGCTTCTGGAAATTGAAACGTTGGAGTAATCAAATTCACTTTTAAATAATTTTACAATTTCTAAAATCGGTGTAAAGTGACTTTTCCGTTTGTATAATAAAGTTGCTTTTCCGTTCCAGTTTTCTGCATCTTGAAAAGAAAATTGTACGGCTGTTCTTAATACATCTTCCTGAGTTTTATAAAAGTTTGCCTGAATGTAAGTTGTATAAATCTGTTTTACATCTGTGCTGTCGCTTCGAGGAATTTTTAATGTTGCCTGAAAGCTTGCCGTGTATTCGTCAGATTCACACCATTTTAAAAGCGGAAAACTTCCGTCTTTTGAAAACATGTTGACTGCAGTGTAACTCAGGTTTGCTTTTAGCTGATAATTGTCGGCAATATTTTCTGCTGTGGAAATATCGCGCGCAAAAGAAAGAGACGCAATGGTTGGAACAAAAAGATCATACATTGAAGCATAGATCGGCCGCTTCCAGGTAAAGTTATAAGAGCCGTTGTAGTTTACAGATTGCGCTGTATAATTTTCTGCATAGCTGCTTTGCGGACGAGCATCCGGCATCGTATTTAAAACTTTTGATGCAAGATCTGAACTTATAAGATCGTAAACCGGCATTGCATAAAAGAACCACGGACGGCATGACATTGACTGTGCCATTGTTGTAATGTCGCGGCCGTAGTCTCCGCCTTTTTGTATATTCTGAATTAATGAACTTGTCTTTGAATATGAAAAAGAAAAATTCTGATTTTTTATTTTAAATGGAAATACGGTTTCAAAAGATGTCGTGTCAGAAAAGATGTTTTGTGTTGTAGAGGTGTAAGTTCCGTTTTCGCTGAATATAATTTTAGGTGAAAAATTTGCAAACGGAAAAACAAAAGTGTTTGTTATGTTTGCTCCAGAAGTTCTCTTTGTTGCGTTTGATTCACCAAAAGAAAACTGATACTTTGTTGATTCTGCATAACTTTCAAAATATGGGAGCGTTGCAATGTATGTGTTGTTTGTCGTTGAGTTTTTCTGACTTGCATTTACGTTTGCAGAAAAATCGTATTTAAATTTATTGCCGATTGAAAAGTTTAATGAATCGTTTATTGTTTGTGTCGATGACCAGGAATCTGTAGACATTTTTACAGCGCCTTTTAATACAAGCGGAAATTTAAATTTAGAAAAGTCGAGCGCAAAAGAATTTTGTTTTTCTGTTGTCTTGTCATCTGTGTTTTGAATAAAGGATTCATCAAAAGAAAGAAAGTTAAAAACTTTTTGTGTCGTTGAAATTGAATGTCCTATTTTTGTAAGCACGTTTTTTGAACTTGATGAGCGGCCAAGTTCGTTTGTAATTTTTATCGTTGCAAAAGTGATGTCTGCATTTGCATTTCCTGAAAAACCAAATTTATTCTGCCCGGCATCATTTGTATAAAGGGTTTCAATAAAGTCGCCGGTTGCGCTAAGTTCAGCATCTTTTAAAAGCGGAAAATCCTTGATTGTTACAATGTCGCCTTTGTGCGAAAATCTTGTCTTTATCTGGTCCTGTAAAATTACTTTTGGAGAACAGTCAGAAAGATAAAGTTCATCAATGCAGAAAAGCCCCTCCGGGTAAATGCACGAGATATTTCCAGATGGAGTAGTTGAACTGTTGTTTGTCAAAACAATAGAATCGGTTTTTATCTTTAATCTTGACGGAATTACATCGGGATTTACATAAAGCTGTGCGCCGGTAATTTCTTTTCCGTCGATTTTGATTTTGCCGTTTATCCGGTCTATTTCAAGGTTGTGAAGGTTAGTGGACGTTGGCAAAAGAGAACTCTGGTAGTCAATGTATTGCTGGATTTGCGAGGAATTTAATTTTAAGCTGAGCGCTTTTTTTCCATCGCTGCCTGAGTTTGAAGCTCCTGTATCAAGAATAAGTTCAAACGGAGTATCATCAGATGAAACCTGCGTAACACCCGCACCAGAAACAGAATAAGAAAAAGTTAAGTTGATTGTCTTGTATGCTGATATGTCTACTTCGTCAAAATATTTATAGATAATTATTTTTGAATCTGTATATGCTGATGGAGTCATGTTTTCAAGAGCCCATCTTACTGTTTGTATATAATTTTTTTCTTTGTTGAATTTTTGAGTTGAAGGATTTGTTTTTGCAATTTGTTCTGTGTTTACAGAAAAAACAGAATCGGCTTTTACATAAATTCCCTGAGAGACTGTTTCATATGGGCCTGCATAAATTGTTCCTGTCAGAGCTGAAGAAGGCTTTTTGTCTGTTGTAATAATAATTCTTGCGTTATAGTTTTCTGCAAAACTTGCTCGGTCATTGTCGCGTACTGTGACTGTAACAGTCTGCCATGAGGTTTCAGGATTAAATGAGCTTGTCGACTCTGTAATAAGAGGTTTTTCAATATCATAATATTCTGCAGCACTTGAAGAATCATAGATTTTCCAGGTCGGAATATTTCCTTTATTTTCAATCGTAAAATCTGTATCTGCGCTTACTCCAAGCTGGAGGTAAACTTTTGTATTTACAGTCGGGTCCTGGGTTAGTGCGATAAACTTATCAGAAAGCTTAAATGCAATCGAATATTTTGATGCATTTGATAAAACGCCTTTGTTTGAACCTTGCGCAATTGTAGTTGATGCCCAAAGGACTTCGCCACTTGATGGATCCTGCGCATTTGAAAAATTATAGCTTACAGGAATTTTATAGCCTGAAATTCCTGTGTCCATTGAACCTGTTGAGCTTGAAACAGAACAGTTGTTTTGACTTGTAAGTTCTGGAGCGATGCCTGTTTCGTTTGGACGTAAATTTATAAGCGGCGCAAAATTGATTGGAAGATTTTTTGCTGCGTCAGAATTTAGATATGCAGTCGAAGGCTTTGCATTATCCATTCCGGCAATTCTATAATTTCCTGTAACGTTATCAATCTGAAACGTTGCCCCGATTACATTGGAAAGCATTATCTTTTCTTCTTCCCATTTTATTTTTGAAGAAAGAGTTGCATAACCATTTGCATTTCGTTTATATTGCGCATAAGTTAAATCAGGATTTATTGTCCATCTTGAACTTGCGGCAATATCTCCGGTAAGAGAATCTGTAAAGTTATAAGAAAATCCTGTTGCGGCAGCAATCATTCCTGTCTGTGCGCTGTTTGAATCTTCAAACCATGTAATATAAATTTTATCAGAATCAGAAAGCCCTGAGCTTAAAGTGACTTCACCGGTCTGAGGATTATATTTTGCAGAACTGTCAATTATTCCGTTTTTGTAAACCGTAACTGTTCCGTTTACGGCCTTTGTTCCGATATCAAGTCTTGAAACCGGACTGTAGTTTTTAAACATAATACAGTCATCGTTTTCAGAATTTAATCCAAGATATATTCCAGGATTTTTGTCTGCAAACGGGAAATTTATTTCAGGCGAGGAATAAGTAATATTAGCTCCGGCGCTGTCTTTGGATGCTAAGGTGTATTCTGAATTAAAGACGTCGGCGTAAGTTCGTTTTGTGTTAAAGAAATCTGTTTTTACAATGTCGACCGTATCAGACTGAACGGCAGAGTAGAGTGTGCTTTTTATTTCTGATGAACTTGATGCAACCTGAATGTCCTGAACGTTTCCGATTCCACCATCGTAACGGAACGCTGCGATAAATGGAGAAAAGAATGATGAGTTTTGTGCAAGAAGCATTTTTTTATTCTGCATTGTGACAAAAAATCCATCGATATATGTTCCGGTTTTGTCTGGAATACTTGTACTGTCTTTTTTCTTTCCGTAAGAATATGATGCAATTACAGGAATCTGTTTTGAAGAAGAAAAAGAGCTTCCAAAATATTTTTGTATCTTTCCAAGAAAAAGCGTTCCGGGTACATCTGGCGTTCCAAAGGTTCCAAGCCGGGCGGTAAGTAAAGAATCAGCATCGGTATCAAATTCGATTAAGACGCATGGTAAAATTCCATTTACTTTTTTTGCACGTGCGTCCTCTGATAAAATAATTTGATTGCGAGCAGCAAGAATCAGATACTGGTTTTCTGAAAGTTTTTTGTAGTGCCGCCCGGCTTCGTCAGTGTAGGGACCGTTTGCTTCTTCTACATAGACTGCACTTACATGAGTTGTGCTTTCTGTGTCAGGAAGAATAAAGATTGAGCCTGTTAAATAATTTTGCGGCTGAACTTTTAAAAGATTTACGGCGTTTTTTCCGTAAAAGGTTTTGTCAAAAGACATAAGCATGTCGTATCTTGCTGCGACATCAAGCTTCCATTTGTCTTTTGCAAAGCTTGCAGAAATTCCTGGAGCCTGATTATCGCCGCCTCCGATAGAACGACCGATGTCGGTAAGAGAATACGTTTCTGGAAAAACAATCTGTCGGTTTGAAATTTTTACTTCTTTTACAACATCATCACCGGTGTAACCGAGCGCAATTGTATTCTTGTTAAATTTATCTGCAAAGGCACCTTTGATGTACCAGTGATTATTTAAAAGGAACCATACGGATAAATCTACTTCCTGTTCAAATACCGGCATGCCGAACGAAATATTAAAATCTTTACCGTATCCAAAGGTTGAATTTGTCGTCTGCAAAAGTCTCATGTTCCAAAAGCCGTCTGCATAAAACTCTACCGATGTTTTGTCTTCTGTATACGAAAAAATATTTGTTCCGTTATTGGATTTTTCCGGAGGAAGGTCTTTGTTTTCGTTAATTGTTGCAGCTCCCGTCGGAGTTGTCTGTTTGGTAGAATCTCTAACAGGCTCTGTCTGTGCGTTTAACTGATGTGCCGAAAATAAAATAAAAAGCGAGGCAAACAAAGTTTTTGCAGTTTTTAAAAGCCGCGCTTTGTGGACTTTTATTTCAGGCTTTTTATTTTCCAGTTCTAAAATTGCTTTTTCAACTTTCTGCTTTTTTTTATTTTCGTCTTCAAATAATTCGCCCTGAGCAAGTTTGTCTGCACCTATGATGTTCTGAACACCAACGCCAAGCAATCTTACTCCGCGTCCAAATTCATATTTAGAATTAAAAAGCGAAAGTATTCTTGTATAAAGTTCATCGGTACATATTACAGGAGTTTCGTAAGTTGACTGACACGAGACGGTTGTAAAATCTTCGTAGCGGATTTTTAAAAAGACTGTAAGACTTGTTTTGTTTTCGCGCAAAAGTCTTTCCATTACCTCAGAAGAAAGTCCAAGTAAATAAGTTTCAATAACCTGTCGTTCTGTAAGGTCAAATTCAAATGTAGTTTCTGAACTTAACGAATGACTTTTTGGCTTTGATCTGAAATTTTCAGGTTCAATTCCTCGACAGACATTGTATAAAAAAGAAGCGCTTGCTTGACCGTAAATGTTCTGTAAGAATTTTAATGAATGATTTTTTATGTCATTTACAGTTCTAAAGCCTGAGGAATTTAATCTTGCAAGAGTTTTTTCTCCGATTCCCCAGACTTTGTTAAGTGGAAGACTGCTCATAAAACTTTCTTCATCGCCAGGTTTAATCTGATAAAGTCCGTCAGGCTTTTTAATGTCAGAACAGATTTTTGCAAGATAGGAATTTGTTGCAATCCCGATAGAAATTGTAAGCCCGGTTTTTTCTTTAACCGTATTCTTTATTTTTACCGCCACTTCCTCTGGTTTGCCAAAAAGGCGTTCTGTTCCTGTCATATCAAGACAGGCTTCGTCAATTGAAAGCTGAATTATATCCGGAGAAAAATCCTTAAGAATATTCATTACCATAATTGAATATTCGCTGTAAAGCTTCATGTTCGGTTCGACAAATATTCCCTGTGGACAAAGCTCGTATGCGCGAAAAGCCGGCATCGCTGAGTGAACTCCAAATTTGCGAGCTTCGTAAGATGCAGTAGAAACAACATTTCTTCTTTGGTGTGGATTGCCGGAAATTATGACAGGCTTTCCTCGATATTCAGGATGAACAAGTTGTTCAACCGAAGCAAAAAAAGCGTCTAAGTCAACATGAAAAAAACATTTTGTATATGACTCGGACATATCTAGTTACCCGCCTGATTCAACTGCATTACGATTGAAACTTTTTCTTTTATGTAAGTTTTTCTGAATGTGCTTTTGTTCTGTGAATTATTTTTTAAATATTCGTTCGGGTAAGAATCTTTATCGTAGTAAGCGTAGATGTCGATTTTGCTTATGCTTGAATTGTCAGGTGTATAAGAAATAGAAAAAACTTCCGGCGGAAAATCCGGTAAATCAAATTTTACCTTGCTTGAATTTGAAAGCTGTGAATAAGAGTGCATCGTATAAAAAACAGGATTTTCTGTTTCGCCAGAAACAAATATTTCTACACGTACTGCTTTTTGCTTTGTGTTGATAAAAAGATTTCTGATAGTTCCGCTGTAATAATTTGAGTCTGTATGCTTTACATTTAAAAGATTGTTTGTATCAATTTCTTCAATGCTGCCTTTTATGTATGAAAAATCTGAGGTTTTTCTGTAGCGTGCTCGTAGTAATAATGTTGAAAAAAATAGAATGAGAATAAGAATCGTTACAGTGATTCCCTGGATTATGATGTAGTGTTTAGGAAAAGCTTTCTGCACTTTTATTTTTAGTTCTGGAACAGTCTGGTTTTTTGATACAGTTGTTACTGCTTTTATTTTTGTTGAATTATTCTTTTGTAAAAAATGATAAATTCTTAAAAGCATAAAACAAAATGGAGTAACTGCACAGCTTAATGCAAGATTGTACAAAGGTTTTGCATATATAAGCGGGTTTAACTGAGATGGAGTTGAATTGAGCATTACTTCAAAAATTAACAAGAAATAGGGAAGTATGCTCAAAATGAGAAAGATATAAATTAAAACTGTCTTTTTGAAAAATTGAGAAATAAAAATAATCAGATATATTAAAACAAATAAAAAGACCAGAGTAATGTCGATTGCAGAAAAAATAAAAATATTAATCAGACATGAGAGCATTAAAAGCTGTTCATAAACATCGTGAATTGCGCTTTTGTGCAATTTAATTTCTGCAAGGTATGCAATTGATACAAGAATAAAAGAAATTATTACTTTTATTCCAAGTACGATAATCGGATTTACAAGAGTTGACTTAAAAAACAGCGATGCAAAAAACTGACCGATGTGCAGACATAAAGTCAGTACAAGAACTGTTCCCGGAATAAGATAAAAAGACCGCAGTGTTTTTTTTGTAATTAAATTTTTTGTGCTGTGAAATGAACGGAAAATAAAACCTAAGTCACAAAAATATACCAGACTTAAAAAAGTAATTGAAAGAAGAAAAACAATAGAAACAAATTCGCGTACCCAATAATATTTTCCAAAAAAATGCAGCGGAATATAGTGAACGTCATTATCAAATAAAGTCAATTCAGAAAAGCCTGTCAAAAAATCTTTGTACACGCAAAGAAGCTGTTCGTCTGATAAAGAATTTTCAATAAGATTAAGCTCTGTTGCAGGAATATTACGTTTTAAAAACGATGAGAGATTTTGACTTGACTGGAGAATATCAAGCTTATAAAGCGATAGAAAAAGGTTCCCTTTTATTACTGTGCTTACATTGTTTTTTTCAAGACTTGTAGTGATTAATTTTACAAGCCACATCGGACTTACATTTTTTGCAGAGCCCGGCGTAATCGAATTTATTTTTTTTGAATCCAGATTTGAAACTAAAACACAGGTACTTTCTGTTCCCTCGATAAGTTCTGCGTAAACATCGGAGCCTGTCATTGACTCGTTGCCGTCAAGAACCTGTCTGTCGCAGGCGGTAAGCAGAATCGTTAAAGAAAAATCAATAGGGGTTTCGTTCTTTAAGGATGCAAGTTTTTTTATAAAGTCGAGTCTGTTTTGAATGTCATCCTGGGTAAAGGTTAAGAGTACGGTATTATAAGGTCTTGTTTCTGAATGGGCGCTGCCTGCGTTTGATACAGGGATGTAGATGTTGTAGGGAAAATTCTGTTCGGTCGTACGGCAAAGCTGAATTTTTTGAGCATTGATTCTGCCAGAAGAAAGTTCATTATAGACAAAATCGGATAAGGCTTTTCCTTCTAATTTTTGAGTTTGCGACATAGCATTTGAAGTTAGGAATAGTAGAGAAAGAAGCAGAATTATCCGTTTAATAAACCTCATATAATATAGAATAAAGTAATTATCGATTATCTTCAAGCGGTTGCATAAAATAGTAAAAATCAGTATGTTTTCATCTATGGTAGTAATGAAGTTCGGTGGTTCGTCTGTTGCAGATGCAGATAGAATCCGCCATGTCGCATCAATAATTAAAGCATATAAAGATAAAGCGCCGGTTGTTGTCCTTTCTGCCATGGGTGACACAACAGACCACTTGCTGGAAGCAGCAGACATTGCTGTTAATGGAAAAGTTGATATTTCTCGTGTTGAAAAACTTCACAGAGATACAGCAGATAAGCTTGGAATCAAGATTGAAGCAATTGACAGTCTTTTGGAAGAATTGACTCAGCTTTTAACCGGAATTTCAATGCTTAAAGAGCTTACAAAACGTACAAGAGACTACCTTGTTTCTTTTGGTGAGCGAATGTCTGTACGTATGATGGCCGCTTATCTTGAAAATCAGGGAATCCCTGCAAAGTTTTATGATGCATGGGATATCGGTATGGTAAGCGATTCAAACTTTATGAGCGCTGAACTTCTTGACGATGTATGGACAACAATTCCTGAACATCTTAATGATTATAAAAACGGAAAGACAAAAGAAATTCCTATCGTAACCGGCTTTATCGCAAAAGATAAAAAAGGAAATATTACAACACTCGGCCGCGGTGGTTCTGATTTGACAGCAACCATGATTGGTTCTGCAATGAAAGCTGACGAAATCCAGACATGGAAAGACGTTGACGGAATTCTTACAGCAGACCCTCGTGTCGTAAAAGAAGCTCGCCCAGTACCGGAAGTTACTTACGAAGAAGCAGCCGAGCTTGCATACTTTGGAGCACAGGTTTTACATCCGCGTTCAATGATGCCGTGTCTTAAAAGCGGTGTTCCTGTACGTGTAAAAAATTCATACAATATCGAAAGCCCGGGTTCAATAATCGTAGAAAACCACTCAGGCGAAGTTCCAAAGGTAACTGCAATTACTTCTGTAAAGAACGTAACTTTGATTGATATCAATTCAACACGCATGCTCGGAAGCGCAGGATTCCTTGCTCACGTATTCAACAACTTTTTAAAGTGGGGAATCAGCGTAGATGTAATTGCTACTTCAGAAGTTTCTGTTTCTCTTACTGTAAACGGGAAAACAGATTTGACAGGACTTTTGGGCGACCTTGATCATGTTGCAGATGTTGAAGTTCAGAAAAATAAATCAATTGTAACTATCATCTGTGATGCTGACCATTCAAGTTCAATTCTTGCAAGCGGCTTTGGTGCTCTTGCTCAAAAGGGAATTAACGTACAGATGATAAGCCAGGGTGCTTCAAAAGTTAATATCACTGTTATCTGTGATGATGAAGAAACAAATGATGTTGTGCAGACACTGCATACAGCGTTCTTTGGAGTGAATTAATGAAAATTGCAATTGTCGGCTTTGGAAAAATGGGCCATATGATAAAAAACTCTGCAGAAAATTTTGGACACGAAGTTGTTGCAACTGTTGATGTGATTTCAAAAGATGCAACAGATGTTGTTGCGCAGGGAGACTATGCAGCTGTTGCAGAAGCCGTAAAAAAAAGCGGGGCAGAGGGAATTATTGAATTTTCTCACCCGTCATCTGTTATCGGAAATATTACTGCTCTTTTACCGCTCGGGCTGCCGCTTGTTGTCGGTACTACAGGCTGGAACGATAAAAAAGATGAGATTGCAAAACTTGCTGCTTCTTGCGGCGGAACAATTATGACAAGTGCCAATTTTTCTATCGGCGTAAACATGCTTTATAAAATTATCGAAGAAGCAGCAAAACTTATGAGCCAGTTTGATGAATATGATGCAAGCGTTTTTGAAGCTCACCATAATCAAAAAGCGGACAGCCCGAGCGGCACTGCACTCGATATTGCTAAACACTTAATGGCTAACTATCCTAAAAAAGATACGATTGTTACAGAATCATTTCATGAGCGTCCAAAGGCAAACGAACTTCATGTTGCAAGCATGAGGCTTGGTTCTGTTCCTGGAACTCATACTGTATTCTTTGACTCCAACGCAGATACAATTGAAATTACACACAGAGCAAGAAGCCGCGAAGGTTTTGCAAACGGTGCAGTTCATGCACTTGAAAAACTTTGTGCAAAATTAAATTCCGGCGAGCTTGAAAAAGGTAAGTTGTACTCAATGCAGGATTTGTTTTAGGCTCTGACTTTTTTTTAGGTGCGTGTAAATTGCGTCTGTTATGCTAGACAAGAAAATACTTTTCGGGGTAAACTATACTTATGTACGATAATAAAGGTTGTGATTTACTGGATTTTGATGAATCCGATTTTAATACAGTTATGGCTTCTGATATTTCTTTTTCTGGAAAAATTCATTTTACAAAGCCGTTTATGATTAAAGGAAATGTCTCAGGTTCTATCGCTGCAGAAAGTGATTTAGTAATTGCTCCGGACGCAGTTGTTAAGGCTGACATTTCTGCTGAACGCATTCTTGTTCGTGGTAAGGTTGAAGGCAATATTATTGGAAATACAATGGTATTTGTTACTTCTAATGGTTCTGTTGACGGTGATATAACTTCTAAGCAGGTAGTTCTTGAACCGGGAAGCAGTTTTTCTGGTCGTTGTACAATGGTAAAAGAATAATGAAAAAGATAGCAGCAGTATTTTTACTTTCAATTTTAGCACTTGGCGCATATGCACAGAATAAAAAGGATGCCCTTGTTCTTTACTACAATAAAAACTATAAGGAATCTATTGCAATCTGCGAAGAAGAAATTAAATCAGATCCAAACCGCGTTGACTCTTATGTAGTTCTCTGCTGGAGCCTTATCGGTAACCGTGAATATGCACGTGCAGAACAGCGCGCTTACGATGGACTAAAATTAAGCCGCTACGATATCCGCCTTATCGAAGTTTTAGGCGAAGCAAAATTCTATCTTGGAAAAAACGACGAAGCTTTAAAACAGTTTCAGGAATATATTTCTATTGCGCCTGACCGCACCGGAAGCCGTGTCGGAGTAGCGTATTATTTTATGGGTGAAATTTACATTCGCCAGCAGAAGTTTCAGCATGCTGATATTGCACTTTCTGCAGCAGTCAGAAAAGATCCTCTTTCTGATGCATGGTGGACTCGTCTTGGTTACGCCCGCGAGATGGCCGGAAACTATGCCGAAAGTCTTGCCGCTTACGAAGAAGCACTTAAGTTAAATCCATCAAAGACAGATGCTGCCCGCGGAAAGGATCGTGTTTCTCAGTACACAAGATAACGCTTTGACTTGTGATTCAAAAAAAATAATTCATATCGAAACTCTTGGCTGTCGCCTTAATCAGATAGAAAGTGAAGGAGCATCTCGTTTTTTTTGTGATGAAGGCTTTACAGTTTCTATGCAGGGAGTTACTGCAAAAAGTTCTGTAAATAACGACGTGATTCTTTGTGTCGTTAATACCTGTACGGTTACTGCAAAGGCTGAACAGAAGGCTCGCCGCATAATAAGACTTTTATTAAAAAAATTTCCTCTTGCAATTGTTGTTGTAACAGGCTGCTACGCGCAGATAAATAAAGCCGAAATTTCTCAGATTGACCCGCGCATTGTAGTTTTACCCGGAAGATTAAAAAGCCGCCTTTCTGAAATTCCCAAAATAATATGCTCTCTTTTAGAAAATTCTTCTGATGTTGCGCGCGACATAAAAGAGATGATTGAACAGCAGGTGACAGCAGGGCCTGTTCCTGAAACAAGTGAAGATGCATTTAAATTTTCAACAGATACATTTTTGCATCATTCGCGTTCTTCAATAAAAATTCAAGACGGATGTAACAACCGCTGTACTTACTGTCAGATTTGCATTGCCCGCGGAAAATCTGTTTCGCTTGATGCAGTCGAAGTTATTAAGCGTGTTAATATGCTTGCTGCAGCCGGACAAAAAGAAGTTGTAATTACAACAGTAAATATTGCACAGTATAAGAGTGAATATAACGGAAAGACGATTGATTTTGCAGGTTTGCTTGAACTTTTGCTTGAAAAGACAAACGGCGTTTTGTTCAGGTTTTCAAGCCTTTATCCGCAGATTGTTGATGATAGACTTTGCTCTCTTATAAAAGATGACAGAATCAGACCGCATTTTCATTTATCTGTGCAAAGCGGAAGTGATGATATCCTGTTAAAGATGGCTCGTCCTTATAAAGCGCAGACAGTCCTTGATGCGTGCAGACGGCTTAAAGAAGTTAAGAAAGATCCGTTTTTGGCATGTGATATAATTGCAGGTTTCCCGACCGAAACTGATGAAGATTTTTCTAAGACAATGTCGCTTGTAAAAGAGTGCGGCTTTGCATGGGTTCATGCATTTCCTTTTAGTCCGCGTCCAAATACAAAGGCTTTTACAATGAAGCCAAAGGTTCCAGAAGCAGTTACTCAAAAAAGAGTTACAGAACTTTTAAATTATTCTTACGAGTCAAAGATAAATTATGTTAAAAGCCAGATTGGCTTGGTCAGAAAAGCGATTGTTGAAACAAGTCATTCTGATAATGCTGTTCATGCAGTAACCGATAATTTTTTGCATTGCAAAATTCAGCTTAAGCAAAAAGAGGCGCCGTCTCCATCTTCTGAAATCCAGTTGCGTATTATTACAGTTCTTGAAGATTCTATCAGAAAGAATGAAGAACTTGAGGCCCTTGCAGAAATTGTTTAAAAATTTTTCAAAAAATCGCGGTTTGCCTATTGACACTTTTTTATAAAAAGAATATATTACTTTTACATTCACGAAGTGAGTGGATGGGCTATTAGCTCAGTAGGTAGAGCAACGCCCTTTTAAGGCGTGGGTCGATGGTTCGAATCCATCATAGCTCAAGATTACGGAATCCAGAATATGGATTCCTTTTTTTTACCCAGAGAGATTTATATATTTTAAGGCTTCCAGGACAGATTCCAGAGGAGCATTCATATCTTTTGCAGCGACCTTGGGATCTGCATTATATTTATTTACAAGCATAACAGCATCTTCGATGGCTTTTTCAAGTGTCCCTTGTCTAACTCCCTCTTCACGGCCGTCTTCGTAAAAGTTTCGGAATGCTTCTTCTTCATCGTATTCTGTTAAACTCATGCCAAGGACCTCCTCTTTCTGGAGCTTAAAAAAAACGTCTAATAAATTTTCGCGGATGGCCCAGTCCATCGCTTCATCAACGGCATCTTTACCGGACATTCATCGTTTTTTGTTTGCAGAGATTCGCTCTACATAACTTGTGTGATTATTCAACGGCTCACATTTTTTTTGAAGAGATTCATTGTGATTTTTATTTATGTTTATCATAGTTGCAGTCCATTCAAAATTGCATGGATGCAATTTTGAATATAGCATATTGGGGTTATAGGTCGACTGTTGCTCATAAAGTGTCATCTGAGAGTCAACTAAAAATGAAATGTCGTTCCGCATCGTAAGATAGATTACGTTTTCTATCGTGTTAAGTTCGAGTGCATCAGGATCTGTGTAGTTGCTGTTGTTTAAGGCGTTATATAATTCAAGACGCCACTTTTTGCTTTGCGGAGTGTTGCGGCCAAAGATTGCCTTAAAGAGGCGGTCTTTGTATTCATGCTGAAAGCCTTTGATATCAGAAGAAGGTGTGTCGTTCATTTAAAACCTCGTGTTTTTAAGATTTCAGAAAATTTAGCGCAGACGAAAGATTTTGTGTGTGCGATAAAAATTCCTGCACTATATTCATACTTTTTTTAATTAAAAAATGTCCGCTTTTCTTTGGGAAAAGTTGAAAAATTTTTAGGATTTTGATATTTTATGTGCAGATCTTTGACAAAAATGTGAGTTTGGAAAGCATGGCTTAGTCACATCAATAGCAATTTATTTGCATACGCTGCCAATAATCCTATCAAGTATACAGATCCGGATGGAAGATTTAATTTCAAGACAAACACAATCGAAGACGGAGATACATTAACTTCAATTGCTACAGAATGTAATATCCGGTATGGAACAAACTATACAGCAACTGATCTACAGCAACTTAATTCTGATAGTATCTCT
>JAILNY010000079.1 GCA_024691105.1 Treponema sp.
TTCGTAAGCAACACATGCTTCAATCTGATCCATTGCATCGTAGATATCAAGGTGAGTCAAAACAAGACCATCAAGTGAGTTAACGCGACAAGCATAGCGCAAAGCTACAAGGTCGAGGTAACCGCAGCGGCGTGCACGACCTGTTGTAACACCATATTCACGGCCTGTATCACGTACGTACTGACAAAGTTCACCTTCACTTTCGTTATTAAACTCAGAAGGCATTGGTCCGTTACCAACACGTGTTTCGTAAGCCTTAAATACACCGACAATCTGATCAAGATCATGTGGACCAATTCCACAACCAGAAGAAGCACCAGCTGCACAAGAAGCTCCGGAACTTACATAAGGATATGTACCGCTGTCGATGTCGAGCATTGCACCCTGAGCACCTTCAAACAAAATATTCTCGCCTTTAACCTTATGCATTTCTGCAGCCATGTTAACACGCATGCTCAAAAGACGTTCACGGTATTTATCAAGATATTCTTTATCTTCACCGTCAAACTCTGCCATTTTTTCCGGCCAGTCAAGGTCAGCAAGACGAACACCATCACGGTGAGCTTTTTCAGCATAAGCAATTCCCATTCCACGGCCAGTAGTACCGATAGGGCGCTTGCGTGCTGCATCACGATCTTTATCCATCTGACGGTAGCGGGGTAAAATCAACTGCGCTCTGTCTGAAATGAAAACTCTTCCTTCCCAGTTAATTCCATTATCTTTAAGCATCTGAAGTTCATTAAAGAAAGCTTCTGCATCAATAACCATTCCAGAACCAAGGAATACTTTTTTATCAGAATACAGAATACCAGACGGAACCTGATGAAGTGCATACTGTTTTCCGTCAACTACAATTGTGTGACCAGCGTTCGGTCCACCAGCGTAACGAACTACGTATTTTGCATCTTCGGCAAGATAATCTACAATTTTGCCTTTACCTTCATCTCCCCACTGGGCGCCAATTACTACTACATTCATTTAAATTACCTCCGCGACAGATAATCGCTCGAGGGATATTATATAGCAAAGGCAAGTGTAATTTCAATCAGATTAAAGTATTTTACAGATACGAAAATTAATTTGAATCTTCGGGTGCTGTCGTTTCTATAATTTTTCTAAGCTCAGCAATATTTTCAGGCTTTCCTTTTCCGATTAAATTTATAACAGCATACATTTTGATTTCTTCGTTCTGACCTTTTAAAAAATATCCCGGAAGTTCTTCTGCAATAATTTTATCTTTTACAAGCTTGTATGTATTTTCTGTTATAATAATGTCTGTTCCAAACGACTTATTCAAAAACTCAGTCTTATTTGCAAGCTTGATTGCATCTCCAATTACCGTATATTCCCTATTGCTTTCAGGACCTATAAAACCTGCAACAACCGATCCCGTGTTAATACCGCATCCAATCTTTACAGACGGCAGACCTTTTTCACTTCTTTCCTTATTAAAATTATACAAAGCAACACGCATCATAAGAGAAGCAACAACAGCATTCATCGCATCCTGTGCCGTACTTCCACTTGAAGCCTTTGCGCCCCAAACCGCCATAACCGTGTCACCCATACATTTGTCGACATAACCATTTGTCTTTGTAACACACTCAGTCATCTTAGTCATATAACGATTCAAAAAATTTACAACTTCTTCTGCTGACATTTTTTCTGCCATCTGACCAAAGGCGCGAATATCGCAGAACAAAATTGTCGCATTACGATTTTTCCCGGGCGCATCCTGAACTCGCGTATCCTCAGCACGCGGGCTTTGCATTATTCCGCGACCACTTCCTTTTACGCCATCCGGCGCCGCTTGTTCCTCAACGTGAGTTGAATTTACCAAGGCACCGCTGAAAATTCTTATTACAAAAATCGAAACGAATAACGCTGCAAGTGCAAACAGCGCAACGTGATATATCATCCGCTCATTTTTGCCGTAAACTTTTTTTCCAGAGACCGTCGAAATAACATACAAATTATTTTCAATTTTTCGAACACAAACAATCGTCTTTCCTTCTTCGGTAATAAGAAAATTCTGAACATAATTTGTTTCGCCACTTTCTCTTATAGAATTTATCAGACTTAGTGCAAGCGGAAATCTTTTTGCGCCATTTTCATAATCAGGATCAATTAAAATATTTGCTTCTTCGTCTACAAGAATCGATTTGTTTTCTGCACTATCCAGCAGGTCAAGAATATTATCTGCACCAAAACCAATTGCCGCAGTCTTTAAATCATCCTTTGGCCCGTAATCAAAAATAAAAATCAAACCAGAAAAACCAAGAGTTCTTGAAGAATCATAAACCTTAATCCGCGATTCTTTTTTTTCTTCTACAAATTCCTGAATAAAATCATACGTTACAAATTCTGTATCATAATATCCGTTGTATTTTAAACCTGTGTCCGGGCTAAAAATAAAGAACACATTTTTGTTTGTATTAAAAAAATTTCTGATTAATTTTTCGTTTTCATATTTATTTTTCATATTTGAAACCAGTTCAAATAAAATTGTCGCGTTGCTTTTTAAATTAGAAAAGTTTAGTTGAATTGAATTTGCAGTACGCTCATTTACTTCAATATTGTTTTCTTCTGCAGTTTCTTTTGCATCTCTTCGCATTAAAGCTGAAACAAAAAATAATACACTTCCCAAAACAAGAATTATAAGAATTGAAAAAAATAAAATTGATTTTCCTGCGCCAGACTTGTTTTTTGTCACGTTAATTTTCCCCTCAAAATAATTTTATCATAGCTTAGCGCTAAAAGAAAAGATATCCGCGCAATTCGCGGCCTGCTGACGCTGGTTTAGTTCTGTTGGTTTTACCGCGCGCCTTGCATTCCATACCGCACATCATTAAAATAAAACCGTTATGTCAAACTACGACCCTAAATCACTTTCTGCAGATCAATTCATCAACCATCAGGAAATTCTTGATACACTTATCTATGCTGACAACCACAAAGATGACATTGCCTTAATCGATTCAATTTTACAAAAGGCTCGCCCTCAAAAATCAAACAACAAAATCACCTGCGCAGGACTGACTCACCGCGAAGCAAGCGTTCTTTTAGCATGCACAATTCCCGAAAAAATCGAACAGATTTATTCGATTGCAGAAGAAATTAAACAGGCCTTTTACGGAAACCGCATCGTTCTTTTTGCTCCGCTCTATCTTTCAAACTACTGCATAAACAGCTGTCTTTACTGTCCGTATCATATCAAAAATAAAACTATCCCGCGCAAAAAACTTTCGCAAGCAGAGATTCAAGCAGAAGTTATTGCGCTCCAGGACATGGGACACAAACGCCTTGCACTTGAAGCAGGCGAAGATCCTGTCAACAATCCGATTGAATATATTCTTGAAAGCATAAATACGATTTATGGCATTCATCATAAAAATGGAGCTATCCGCAGAGTGAATGTAAACATTGCCGCAACTTCAGTTGAAAATTATAAAAAGCTCCATGATGCCGGAATCGGAACTTACATTCTTTTTCAGGAAACCTACAACAAGGAACGCTACGAGTATCTTCATCCGGCGGGACCAAAGCATGATTACGCTTATCACACCGAGGCAATGGACCGCGCTATGCAGGGTGGAATTGATGACGTAGGACTTGGAGTCCTTTTTGGACTTGAAAGTTATCGCTACGAGTTTGCAGGTCTTTTGATGCATGCCGAACATCTAGAAGCAGTTCACGGTGTCGGTCCTCACACAATCAGCGTTCCTCGAGTAAAGCGTGCCGAAGACATTGATCCGGATTCCTTTGACAATTCAATTCCTGATGACGTATTTAAAAAAATCATCGCCTGTATCCGTCTTGCAGTTCCATACACTGGAATGATTATTTCAACCCGCGAAAGTGAAGCTGTCCGCGAAGCTGCATTACAAATCGGAATTAGTCAGATTTCCGGCGGATCTCGCACAAGCGTCGGCGGTTATACAAAAGAAGAACGTCCGCACGACACAGAACAGTTTAACGTAAGCGACCAGCGCACACTTGATCAGGTAGTACAATGGCTTATAGAAAAAAAACACATCCCGTCATTCTGCACTGCCTGCTATCGCGAAGGAAGAACCGGCGACCGCTTTATGAGCCTTTGCAAATCAGGACAGATTCAAAACTGCTGTCACCCGAATGCACTTATGACCCTTGCAGAATATTTAACCGATTACGCAACTGATAAAACCCGAGATCTTGGTTTTAAAATGATTCAAAATGAATTAAATAAAATTCCAAAAGATAATGTGCGAAAAATCGCAGAAGAAAATATCAAAGCAATAAAAAATTCAAACCGCCGTGATTTTAGATTTTGATAACAACAAAAACGCCGCGCAGTTTTTATACTGAATTTATTTAAAAGGAGATTTTCATGTTACAGCGAACATTAATTACATTTTGCGGTAGAACAAATACCGGAAAATCTCTTTTAGTAAACAGAATCACTTCTCAAGACATGAGCATTGTTTCTGACATAAGCGGAACGACAACCGACCCCGTAAAAAAAACAATGGAACTTCTTCCGCTTGGGCCTGTAACAATAATCGACACACCAGGAATTGACGACACTTCTAAACTTGCAAAAGATAGGATTCAAAAAACATTTGATGCACTTGGCAAAACAGACATCGCAATTCTTGTTGCAGATGCAGCCAGTGGAATTTGTGAATACGAAGAAACACTCATAAAATTATTCAAAGAAAAAAATATTCCGTATATTACAGTTTTTAATAAATGCGATTTAATCCAGGATTCAAAAAATAACTCTTGTGCGACAGACATTACTTTTACGCCAGCTGATACGACAACACAATCGTCTTCTATTTTTGTCAGCGCGCTTACAGGAACAAACTGCAACCTGCTCAAAGAAAAAATCAGCCTCTTAACCGAATACACAGCTAAAACCAGAAACCGCGCACTTGTATCAGATCTTGTAAAACCCGGCTCACAAGTCATCCTTGTAATGCCCATAGACGAAGGTGCTCCAAAAGACAGAATCATTTTACCGCAACAGCAGGTTATCCGCGATCTGTTAAACATAAATGCAATCCCGGTTTGCTGCACACCCGATTCACTTAAACAAACTCTTACATCCCTTAAAAATAAACCTGCTCTTGTCATCACCGATTCACAGGCTTTTAAACAGGTCAATTCAATCCTGCCGCAAGAAATTCCTTTAACAAGTTTTTCCATTTTAATGTCGCGCTTTAAAGGAACTTTATCAACATCGCTTGAAGGAATCAAAGCTCTTACCACTCTCAAAGACGGCGACAAGATTTTAATAAGTGAAGGCTGCACGCATCACAGACAATGCAAAGATATCGGAACCGTTAAACTTCCGTCATGGATAAATTCATTCTGCAACAAAAAATTTGACTACGATTTTTCCAGCGGAAATAGTTTTACAAATGACATCGCTCAATACAAACTTGTCATTCATTGCGGCGGCTGCATGCTGAACGAAAAAGAAATGCAATCGCGCATTGAACTTTGCAAAGCGTGCAGCGTCCCTGTCACAAATTACGGAATGATTATTGCGCATATAAATGGAATTTTAGAGCGCAGTCTTGCACCATTGACAATCTAAGTGTTCTTCACGCACAATAGAAGTGTCGCCGGCATGTGTGGACAACGGCCGCTCCTGCGGTTCCGGCCTGTGCGATCCGCTGGCGCGACGAATTTAAAAATGAACGATCTTAATTTTCTTATCGACAAGCTTGAATCAACTCATTCTCTTTCCATAGACGAATACACATCCCTTATTAAAAACCGCACTCCAGAGACCACCGCCCGACTGCGTGTAAAAGCAGTCGAAGTAAGAAAAAAAATTTACAAAACCGATGTCTTTATCCGCGGCCTTATCGAGTTTTCAAACTATTGCCATAACGACTGCTTTTACTGCGGTCTCAGGCGCTCTAACCAGACTGTAAACCGTTACAGATTAACACACGAGCAGATTATCGACTGCGTCAAACAGGGCTACAGACTCGGCTTTAGAACCTTTGTCCTTCAAAGCGGCGAAGATAATTTTTTTACCGATGACATTTTGTGCAGAATAATTTCTGATATAAAAAAATTACATCCTGATTGCGCCGTTACATTATCCTTAGGCGAGCGCAGTGAACAAAGCTACCACGCCCTGTTTGACGCAGGTGCCGACCGTTATCTTTTGCGCCATGAGACCGCAACCGATTCTCACTACAAAAAGCTCCACCCGCCATCAATGAGTTTTACCAACAGAATCAATTGCCTCTACACACTTAGAAAAATCGGTTACGCAGTCGGGGCGGGATTTATGGTCGGTTCTCCGTTCCAGACGCCAGAACATCTTGCTTCTGACTTAAAATTTATCCAAGAATTCCAGCCGGAGATGTGCGGCATAGGACCATTCATTCCACACAACAAAACACCATTTGCAAAATACAGCGCAGGCACAGCAGAGCTTACATGCTTTTTACTTTCGGTAATCAGACTTATAAAACCGAACATCCTTCTTCCTGCGACAACTTCACTTGGAACAATTCAGGCGGACGGCCGCGAACAAGGAATTTTAAGCGGCGCAAATGTTGTAATGCCAAATCTTTCTCCAGTCGAAGTAAGAAAAGACTACAGCCTTTATGACAACAAAATCTGTACCGGTTCTGAGAGCGCTCAATGTCTGTCCTGTCTTAAAGACCGAATAGAAAAAATCGGATACCAGGTTGTCGTTTCACGCGGCGACATGAAAAGAATAAATTTGTAAAATTTTTTGCTACAGGTGTATAATATACCCATGGCACAATTTGTTTTTATATGTAATGAAGATGATTTATCAACACCGGCTGTTGTTCATGTACGTGAAGAATTTAAGCCCGAATTCTGTCATTTTTCTCTAGATGAACTTTCTGAATGTATCGAAACTAAAAAGCCTGATATCGGAGTTGTTTACCTGGCTTCACTCAACAGTAATTCTGTTGCGGCCTTACAGGACATTTTGACAAAAACAAAAGGCATTCCTTTTATTATGATTGGAACACGCGATAACTGCCGTCGTTTTCAGGGTTATAACAATGGCCAGGAAAAACAGTTTATCTTTATGCCGATTGGAATGAATTCCCTTTTGACTCAACTTAAAAAAACTTTACAAACACTCCGCAATATTTCTGAAGACGAAGAAAGCGGTTCTGCTTCGTCGCGCAAGCACATTCTTGTAGTTGATGACGATCCTGTATATCTTCGTACAATTATGAACTGGCTCAAAGATGTTTTCCGCGTGTCGGTTGTAAAAAGCGGATCTGCTGCGATTTCGTTTTTGCAGGACAACACGCCTGATTTAATTCTTCTTGATTACGAAATGCCTGAATGGAATGGACTTGAAACTCTGACAAACATTCGTAAGCTTGGAACATGCAATGATATTCCCGTTTACTTTTTGACAGGAATTTCAAGCTCGTACTCTGTTCGCGAAGCATTAAAGCTTAAGCCTCAAGGATATATTTTAAAAACCATCGAACGTAATGAACTAATCAAAAAAATCCGCGAAGCTTTGAGCATAACTCAATAAAAAGCGGAACCTTAAAATGAAAAATCCATTTGCCTTAAAATTCCTCGATAAAACAGAAGAGCAAAAATTTAAAGAAAGCTGTTCTAAAGTAGATGCAAACCGTGTCTTTGTATACGTTTCAATCATTTTATTTTTTGAACTTTTCCTGCTTGTCTATGATTTTTTAACAGCCAGTTCTGAATACACAACCGTCCAATGGATTTACAGAATTTTAAATTCTTACATAGCATTAATTTCTGCGCTTTTTATTCTGATCAGTTTTTTATCTAAAGTAAAATTTCAGCACGTAGAAAAAACAACACGCATTAAACTCTTTCGCATCGCAAGCTGTGTTTATGCGGTTCTTCTTCTTGCAGGCTCGATTGCTGATGCAGTTACAGGAACAATTTCAAGTGGCCGCGAAAATCTTACGATGTATTTTATCAGCCTGATGCTGGTTTCGTGTGTGCTGTATGTTAACTCGATTGTTGTCTGCGTTTCGGGGGTCGGCTTTTTTGTTTTGTTTGAATTGTTCACACATCTGACAAGTTTTTCGAGCCATCATACTTACGCTCCGTATCCGATTTTCATTATCTTTATTACCGTTTCGGTTTCATTTGTCCGTCGCTACCAGATGCTTGAGCATATTCGAGATACTCTTACAATCAAAAAATTGCAGGAGCAGGCTGAACATGAGAATCAGCTTAAGTCACAATTTCTTGCAAACATGAGCCACGAAATCCGCACTCCGATGAATGCAATTGTTGGTATGAGTGAACTTGCTCTCGACTTTAATCTTAACGATTCAGAAAAAAATATTATCCGTCAGATTAGAACCTCTGGAATCAGTCTTGTCGGAATTATAAATGACATACTTGATTTTTCAAAAATTGAATCCGGTAAAATGGAAATTGTTCCAGTAGATTACGAGCTTGTAAAACTGATGAACGATATTTCAAACGTTGTTCTTGTCCGCTTACAAAATAAAGATGTTGAACTTAGACTTGAACTTGAACCAGACTTGCCTTCTGTTCTTCATGGCGATGACATGAGATTGCGCCAGATTCTTATTAACCTTGCCGGAAACTCGGCAAAGTTTACGGAGCATGGTCATGTCTGTATCCGTGTCGAAAACTTGATGAAGTATGAAAACCACGAAGGACTTAGAGTCAGTGTAATTGATACAGGAATTGGAATAAGAAAAGAAGATCTTGAAAAACTTTTTGGTGCATTCCAGCAGGTTGATATGAAGATGAACCGTACAAAAGGCGGAACAGGACTTGGACTTTCCATTTCAAAAAATCTTGTTCA
>JAILNY010000096.1 GCA_024691105.1 Treponema sp.
AAAGGAAAGCAACCTGTTGAAGTTTTAAATAAACTGATAGAAATGTTAAAAGATCCAGAACAAAGAGTTGTTTCAATTACCGATGTATTGATTGAAAATAATATAGACTCGCTTCAAGATATATATGAAAAAATATATCAGTCAGAAAAGGACCTGGATTGGCAAAGAAGTTCTCTTAAATATCTATCGACTTTTCCAAAACAAAAGCATAAAGAGATATTTCTGGAAATTTTAGAAAATCCTAAATCTGATTTTTTCGCAAAGTCTGATGCTTCTATGGGGCTGGCAAATTTAAAAGATGAATCTTCGGTAGATTTAATAATTAAAGTTTGCGAAGAAGAAAGCGCCCATAGTGATTATAACGCTAGAATTTTTTTAATTGCTCTATCAAAAATAAAAGGGGAAAAGGCAAGAAAATATATTGAAAAATATAAGAATAGTAAAGAAAAATTTATTCAAGATTTCGTGAAAGAATTACTTGCAGATTGGGATAACTAATGTATTGTTTGGTTGATACTGTGTGGATTAAGGAATTCTTATTTTCACACGTCAATTGCAGCCGCTACAGCATTTTTGATGCCATTAATAGTTATAAAAAAATTAGAAATAAATGAAGAGAAATATATCTCCTTGACAGATATATTTGAATTCTTCAGAATGTTAAGATGATGTACGGATTCCTCCGGGAAATAAATTTGATCATCTTCTTGGAGACTTAAAGGATTATTGTTCGATAAGAATAAATGACCAATGGCGAATACAGTTTAAGTTTTTGAATAATCGAGCTTACGATCTTAGGTCGTTTGTCTTTTTGGAGGAATATGTAAAAAATGAAAAAAATTATTTCAATACTTTTACTTTCAGTTATTTTATGTTCTGTATATGCACAGAAAGGGGTCGGAGGTAATGTAAATTCAGATGCTCCGATTGCTTATGCCGACAAGGAATTTCTATCTGGTATTCTTGATTATGACAGCTTAAAAACTACACCTGCGCCGCAGAACTGGCCGGAGCCATTGAACAATTCTTTTAAGTTTACTTATGTAACAGGCGAATGCAGGATGATACCGCCCCAGCTTCTTTTTGATGCTGCAAAAAAACTTGGAGTGGAAAAAGAATTTATTTCAGATCAGGTCGAGTCTAAAGAATATCCTGAATTTACCTGCAAATTAACTGGAATTGTAATTCAGAAAAAAGACAATGAATATCTAGTTCGCGCTTTTTATGAAGCTGAGGATATTGTTCCTGTTAGTATTCTGAATATGTCCAAAAGGCCCTGGTATATCAATGATAATCCTAAAAAACATATTCAGGCAATTTATACCTCTGAAAAAGGGCTTATAAAAATTGTTGACGATGCTTATTGCGTAAGACATTATGATTATCCTTTGGGATCATTCCTTGGACTCAAAGGTTTTTCAACTTTTGATTTTATGTCGAAATCTTCTTATAGTCATACTCTAATTTTATTTGGATTTGAAAAAGGAAGTGAAATTCGGCTTACATCTTTAACTTGTAATATTTTTAAAAAACATGATATTAAGGATGCTGAGCATCGTTTTCTAAGTGATAATTCAGATCTGTATGTTGCTGATGAAGAAAGATTTGCAAAAAAGTTTGTGTCTTTTTATTCATATAATTATTTGATTGAAAAAAAATTGTTCGAATATTCAATAGATAAAATGCTTGATTCAAATCCTGAAACTTCATTTGTTGAGAATTCTGAAGATGATAATATCAGTTTTATAATTGATATAAATGATTCAATCAATATAAAAGGTTTTAAGATTATTAATGGATTTGCAAAAAGTGAAAATCTTTATAAAGCAAATAACCAGGTGAAGGTTATTAGTATATATGCACAAACTCTACAGGATGTAGAACCTGTATTTATAGGAACATGGTCGTTAAAACAGACAAGGGATTTACAATTTATAGAACTGGATATAGAGAACTGTTGTTATTTAGAAATAAAATCAACTGAAATTTATCCTGGCACAAAATACAATGATACTAGTATTGCAGAGTTTGATATTCTTACAGATGAAGGCTGGCTTATTTCTGATAAATAAGGAGATAGTATATAGTTGTTATTAAAATTCCTTAAAAAATATATAAATTATTTTGTAATAATTCTAACATGTTTAAATCTTTCTTCCTGTTTCTTAAATAATTTTAAAAAACCGATAAAGTCGTCGTTGGCTTAAACAGTTGATATATTGTCACCCGCACTGGATTGCGATTTTGGAGATAAGGAAAGATTTTATACTTTTTAAAATAACACGAAGCTCCCACCTAACAATGGCTTCTTTAATGTAATGTACAGCAAGAGAAACAGTTTTAGATGAATCAGGAGAAAAAATTTACCAGAATTCAAAAAAATTAATTTTTTCTGAAAATTGGTCATATTTTTTATAAAAAATCGCATGTTATGTGTAGAGGTATTTTTATGTACACACATGACAATGAACAGACACTCGAACAAAAATGGCAGAATGCCACAATCGCTAACAATTTTATCTTTTACAAAGTTATGCGCAATAACCCCGATGTCTGCAAAGAACTTCTAGAGATTTTACTCGAAATGAAAATTGACCATATCGAAATGCGGCAGGAAGAAGAAATCGCAATTGATTACGGCAAAAAGGGTATAAGGCTTGACGTCTATGCTGTCGGAGTGACAGAAAGCTTTGATCTTGAAATTCAGACAACTGATACCGGTGAACTTCCTGAGCGCTCCCGTTATTATCAGAGCATTCTTGATGTTGATGACTTAAACAGCGGTAAAAATTACAGCGAGTTAAAAACAAGTTATATCATTTTTATCTGTATTCCTGATATTTTTAAGAAAGAACGTGCAAAATATACGTTTGAAAATCTTTGTCTTGAAGACACAGAAATAAAACTTAATGACCGGACTCAGAAACTCTTTTTCATTGCGGAAAACTATGATAAAATACTAAACGATGAACAAAAGGGGGTCTTAAAAATGGTTATGGAAAATAAAAGCACGACAGCGTTTTCAGACAAAGTTTCGGGCCTCGTAGAAGATGCAAAGCACAATGCTCGCTGGCGTCACCAGTTTATTGAATATGAAATCCAGCAGCGTTATCAGT
>JAILNY010000128.1 GCA_024691105.1 Treponema sp.
GAAGATAAAGAATTTAAATCTTTGAATTTTAATTCATACTTTTCAGGTGTAAATTCCTACATTAATAAAGAAAGTAATGGAGATTACAGATTTTCTGTAAATGTTCCAAATTATCATGAATTTGTTTACATCTGTAAGCCAAGTTCAAATGATGACATTGCGTTTATAAATGACATTAACTGGAATGAACAGGAATATGCAATCAAAATGCTTCAGAATGGAACAGTTGAAAATAGATATAAAGAAGATTCTGAATAGTTAACTCAATACACATCAATACAAATTGATGTGATTTAACACAACAGAAAACTTGACTTCATCCAAAAACGATAAGCTCTTCGGACTTCCGTGTTACACATTCAGAAATATCTGTAAAGAAAATGCTTCTGTCAATTTAAATGACAAAAGCCACAAAGTTGTCTATAATGCAAGTGCTTACGAGTCAGAAAAGA
This sequence comes from Treponema sp., assembly GCA_024691105.1. GTDB lineage: Bacteria > Spirochaetota > Spirochaetia > Treponematales > Treponemataceae > Treponema_D. The sequence goes on from JAILNY010000128.1 coordinate 453, forward strand.
ATGAACGTATAAAGGCGCTTCTCCGTTACATTCAGACCGATGAATCTGGAGAAGATGATTTTTCAAGACGCCTTGATGCGCTCGTCAGTAAGTTGAAAGAAAGCGAAAACTTCAAACGGGAGTACATGTTAATGAACTTGCATGACTATGACATATTAAGGAAAGGACGCGAAGAAGGACATGTAGCAGGTCTGGTTGAAGGACGCGAAGAAGGCGCACAGCATAAAGCTGTTGAAGCTGCAGTTATGCTTGTTAAAAAATATTCAGCAACTCCAGAGACTGCTGCTCAGGATACTGGTGCTCCGCTTGATAAAGTTCTTGAAGCACTTTCTTTAGTTCAGACAGAAGCATAAGTAGACCGACCTCGATAAATTCCTCTAAACTCAAAATCTTAAAAGCCGATAATTGAAATAGCAGAAAAATCAGAAAAATTGTACGGGAGCGCCGAAGTTTTCGTGGAATTTGGATGAAATTGAAGCTTTAATTTCTAAATCGAGGATGTATTATGATTCGTGGATGGTATACTGGCGCAAGTGGAATGAACGTTCAGCAGCAGCGCCTAGATACAATTGCAAATAACCTTGCAAATGTTGATACTGCAGGTTTTAAAAAGGATGTTACAAGCGTAAAAAACTTTAGTGAACTGCTTTTGCGCCGTAAGGATTTTGATGGTGTCTACGAAAATCCATTCGGCTCAGCAGATGCTGCGCCAATTATCGGAAAACTTGGACTTGGTGCAGAAACTAACGAAAACTTTATCGACTTTTCAGAAGGTTCACTTCGCCTTACAGATACATCTACAGATTTTGCACTCCACGGAAAAGGCTTTTTTGTAATTCAGACTCCAGAAGGTGAACGTTACACACGTAACGGAAACTTTATGATTGGTAAAGAAGGAATTCTTGAAACAAAAGACGGATATCCTGTCTTAGGAGAAAACGGAATTATCAGACTTGAAGATGACAAGTTTAAGGTTAACGAAGACGGAATTATCGTAACAAAGGATAACGAAGTTGTAGACCGTTTCCGCTGTGTACGCTTTGATAATGAACGCTATCTTAAAAAGGCCGGAAACAGTTTTTATTACGAGACAGATTTTTCAGGTCCTGCTCACATTGCAGAAGGTGATGAGCGCCCTCAGTTCATTCAGAATTATATGGAAACATCAAACGTAAATGTCGTAAACGAGATGGTACGTATGATAGAAGTAAACCGTGCTTACGAAGCAAATCAAAAGACAATTCAGTCAGAAGATTCAATGATGAGCACTTTGTGGAACCGCGTTGCATCAGTTCAGCGTTAATAAGGAGTAAGTCAAAATGGTAAGAAGTTTATGGACAGCCGCAACAGGCATGAACGGACAGCAGTCTAATATCGATGCAATTTCTAACAACCTTGCTAACGTAAATACAACAGGTTTTAAACAGCAGCGTGTTGAATTTGAAGATTTGATTTATCAGAACCTAAAACTTGCAGGAACTCCAGCAACAGAAGATACAGTTAATCCTGTCGGAATCCAGCAGGGTGCCGGTGTTAAGGTTGCCGCAACTCAGCGCATTTTTAGTCAGGGATCTTTGCAGGCAACTGGAGTTGACACTGACCTTGCAATTGTCGGAGAAGGTTTTATGCGTGTTCAGCGCTATGACGGAAGTTACGCTTATACCCGTGATGGTGCCCTTAAGGTTGATATGACAGGTCAGCTTGTTACATCAGAAGGTCTTCGCGTAATGCCAGAAATAATTTTGCCGGAAGGCTTTGATATTCATTCGCTTACAATTACAGATCACGGTCGTGTAACTGTAAAAGTTGCAGGTGACGATACTCCGGTTGATGTTGGTCAGCTTGACTTATACCGTTTTCCAAACCAGGTAGGTCTTGAAGCAATCGGCGACAGCTTGTTTAAAGTAACAAATGCTTCGGGTGAAGCAATTGCATCCCGCCCTGGTGTTGACGGAATGGGAATTATTAAGCATAAGTTTTTGGAAATGTCTAACGTTTCGGTTGTAAACGAAATGGTTCAGATGATCGTTGCACAGCGTGCGTACGAGTTTAACTCAAAGGCAATCCAGACATCGGATTCAATGCTTAACGTTGCAGCAAACTTGAAGAGATAAAATAGTTTAATCTGCGCGGCTTGAGTGATGTAGATTTACTAACCGCGCTATTTTGATTAGCGCGATTTTCTAAGTTAATAACCGCGCGATTTTGGTGGGAATAAAAGGGGAAACAATATGACAGGAATTACAGGACTTGGAAGTTTAACACAAAGTTCAACAGTTTTATCACAGGCTCGCTCGAACGCAGAAAACACACGCTTTTCTGACCTTGTAAAATCTGCACGAAGTTCTGTTTCGTCTGATCAGATTGTAAAACACGACACACGTCTTAACGGCGATATCGCAAGCGATTTTTCAAATCCGAGAGCAACTGCCGCAGATAAAAATGCCCGCATTTCAGGCTTTGCTGCAAACTCTGCAAATGCTCATGGAAAAAAAACAATTGATAAAACTTCCAAGTTATACGAAAAATCTCTTGAACTTGAATCTTTCTTTGTAAAGATGATGGTTGACTCAATGCGAAAGACTGTAACTCATGCAAACGGCGAGCCTGGATACGCTCAGAAGATGTACGAAGACATGCTTTACGATGAATATACTACAGCCCTTACAAAGAATGCAGGTTTTGGTATTGCAGATTCAATTTATCTTGAATTGAGCCGCTAGTGATGAGTGAATTAATCAAAGCATTTTCTTCTCTTTCTAAAACTGAAGGCGCATGGTTTATTGCATCCATTGCCTTTATTGTCCTCATAATTTTTTTAATCGGAAAACTTGTCGGAAACCTTCAGACAAAACTGAGCTTTCAAAAACAGATACGCGATGAACGAAGCGATGCCGTAAAAAGATCTCGCTCTGTTTTAGGCGGTCAGATTGCAGAACAGTTTGCTCCATTTTTGCCGGACTTTCCTGCGCGCTATGATGAAGTAAAGTTTTTAGGTAAGCCCGTTGACTTTATTGCGTTCTGTGGTCTTGATTCTTCTGCAGGTGAAAATGAAAAAGCTTATGTCGATGAAATTCTTTTTATCGAAGTTAAGACAGGGACATCGCAGCTTTCTGAGCGCGAAAAGGCAATAAAAAACGCAGTCGAAAACGGTCGCGTCCGATACACAGTCTGGCGAAGTTAGAATTCAGCCTGTAAGCCAATATTGAATCAAGGCTCTAAAAGCGATATACTCAAGTCTATGACTACACAATTACCAGAAAACTTAAAAGGCGTTCATATACATTTTGTTGGAATCAAGGGAACCGGAATGGCGGCCCTTGTCGAGATTCTTTTTCATGCGGGCGCTGTAATTACCGGAAGCGATGTTTCTGAGCGTTTTTATACAGATGAGATTCTTGAAAAGCTCGGGCTCAAGGCTCTTCCATTTGCCGAAAGCAATATTACAGATGAGATTGAATATGTCGTTTATTCATCGGCATACAAACTTGATAAAAATCCTGACTTGATTGCTGCATGCAAAAAAAATATTCCGTGCCTCCTGTATACTCAGGCACTTGGCTCATACAGTGAGCGCTCTTATTCGTGCGGAATCTGTGGTGTTCACGGAAAGACATCGACAACCGGTCTTACAGGAACAATCCTTAAAGAGCTTGATTTACCTGTTCAGGTTTTGGCAGGAAGTGTTATAAACTCTTTTGGAGGAACTTGTACATATACGTCGCCGCTTGTAAAAAAATCCGGGGTGAATTCTAACTCCGCCGGATCTTCATGTTTCGATGCCGCACAGGGCTCGAGCGCACCATCTGGGGCAAATGATGCAGGAGCGGACAAGGCCGGCACCTTTTCAAACAAAAACATCTTTGTTGCAGAAACCTGCGAATACCAGCGTCACTTTATGTCGTTCTGTCCTCAAAAAATAATTCTTACCTCAGTAGAAAGCGATCATCAGGATTACTATCCGACTTACGAAGATATCCGCGATGCATTTGTTGACTACATCTGTAAACTTCCACAAGGCGGACAGCTTATTTACTGTGCCGATGACAAAGGTGCGGTAGAGACTGCAAACATTGCTTCAAAAAAAAGATCTGACATTAAATTAATTCCATACGGGCAAAAGGCTGAAGGCGATTATAAGCTTACCTTTGGAAAAGTTGAAAACGAAAAAAATAATTTTGAACTTGAACTTTTTAAGAGCGCTGCATCTTGCTGCTGCGGTTCTGTAAAAAATTCTGGAACTCTTGCAATTTCTGTTCCTGGAAAACACGAAGTAATGGATGCCGCTGCGGCAACTGCTTTGTGCTGTGAACTTTTGCGTGATGCAGGTTTAGCCCCTATTGATAATTATGAGAGAATTTCTCAGGGCCTTTTAAACTTTACTGGCGGTAAACGCCGATCAGAAATTGTCGGCCGCTTTAAGACTCAGAGCGGTAACGATGTTGTGGTTATCGATGATTACGGACATCATCCGACAGCCGTAAAAACAACGCTTGAAGGTTTTAGAGAATTTTACAAAGGCCGCAAAATAATCGTAGACTTTATGAGTCATACTTATAGCCGCACTCAGGCTCTCTTAAAAGAATTTGCTTCCTGCTTTACAAGTGCAGACGAAGTAATCCTTCATAAAATCTATTCTTCTGCGCGCGAAAATCCAAAGGACTTTACGATTACCGGTCGCACACTTTATGACGAAGTTATCAAAAGCGGTTTTGACAGTCAGAAAGTTCATTACTTTGAAGAGATTTTTGATGCCAAAGATTTTGTTCTTCGCCTTTTAGACGAAAGCCTTTCTCCAGAATATCCTGACGGCTATCTGTTTGTTACAATGGGAGCAGGGGATAACTGGAAGCTTGGTAAGGCTCTCGTTTAATTTTCTGGTTTTCTGTGGGCGCGGATTTGTAATACGCGCTTTACAGTAGACTTGCTTACTTCTATCGTATAGTTTTCGTATTCAAACTTTTTGCCGGCCGCAGGAATTTCTCCGAGCACTTCGATTACCCAGCCAGAAACCGTACTTGCGTCATAATCTTTAAGTTTATCAGAATCAATTTCCAGAACTTCAAAGGCCTTATCAAGAGGAGCGTTTCCGTCAAAGATAAAAAAGCCGTCTTTAATCTGCCGGTGGTATTGAATTTCTTCGTCGTGTTCATCGTATATTTCACCGACAAGCTCTTCAAGAATATCTTCAATCGTTACGATTCCCAAAGTTCCGCCGTATTCATCTAGAACGACAGCCATCTGGATTCGTTTTTTCTGCAGGATTTTTAACAGCTTAGAAATCTTTGTATGCTGTGTTGTAAAATATGCATTCTGAATTATGTCAGAGATTTTTCCGTTCTGAGAAATGTAAAGGTTGTAAAAATCTTTTTGATGAATAATTCCAATAATTGAGTCAATACTGTCTTTGTAAACAGGCAGACGCGAAAACTCTGTCTTTGTAAAGGTCTTTCGTATTTCGTCAAGTTCAGAGTGAACTTCAACGGCGGCAATATTTACACGTGGTGTTAAAATATCTTCAACTTCAAGATCATCAAATTCTATTACGGAGCGGATAAGACGAGTCTCGTCCTGTTTTAAAGTTCCGTCTTCCTGAGCTTCTTCGACAAAAGTCATAATCTCATCTTCTGTAATTACTTCTTCCTTGTGTTTTACCAGCTTAGAAAAAATAATCTTCCAGCCGACAAACAAAAAGTTTACCGGGTACAGAATAAAATAAAAAAATCTTATCAGCGGATAAAAAATCATCGAGATTTTTTCAGGATATGTTTTTGCAATGTACTTTGGAATAATTTCTCCAAAAATCAAAACAAGAACAGTAATTACCGCAGTCGCAACTACAGTCGAATCAATTTTTGAGTTAATCAGAATTTTTGCAAACAGCAAAGTCGAAAGGGCAGAGGCTGTCAGATTTACGATATTGTTTCCGATTAAAATTGTACTGATTAAATTATCAAAATGTTTTTCTGCAAGAGCTAAAACTTTTCCAGCGCGCTTATTTCCGTTTGTAAAAAGTGTTCTAAGCTTAATTCGAGAAGCACACGAATATGCTGTTTCTGTGGCAGAAAAAAATCCAGAAAGGATAACAAGAATGGCGAGAGAAATTAATAACGAATAGGACCCGTCGGGCATAAATAAATTCACCTTATAGTAAAGTAAGAGAACAAAAAATCCTCTTTTATCTGCACTGCGCGTTACAGGTTAAATTCATCCTAAAAACGCAGGAATTAATGCAAATATGATTTTAATATTATAACATATCTGTATATTCTTGTCATTATTCTTTATAAGAAGTAAAATGAAGTTGTATTTGCCTTATGGCTTTTTTATGGAGAATATTTTATGACATCAATGACCGGCTATTCTTATATTGAACAGACTTTAGAAAATGCTGTTGTGTCTGTTGAAATTAAATCTGTAAATTCACGTTTTCTGGATTTGACAATCAATCTTCCGCCGTTTTTAAATTCTCTCGAAAGTTTTTTTAGAACGCTTATCACAGAAAAAGTTGTCCGTGGAAAAGTTGACGTTTTTATCCGCATAAAAGAAACTGAATCTGATATAGAGATTAGTGCCGATACATCTGCTGCAAAGGCTTACTATGCTGCAATAAAAAAAGTTGCAGATGCAATCGGTTATACTCAAGAAATTCCTTTAAGCCTTATTGTAAGTCAGTCGGGTGTTTTAAATACCGGCAAAAATTACGATGCAGAAAAATACAAGGCGATGATTCTTCCGGTTTTTAATTCTTCGCTTGAATCGTTCTTAAAAGAAAGAGTACGTGAAGGCGAAAACTTAAGACGTGATCTTCTTGAAAAACTTGAAACTCTTGAGCATTGCGCAGCTTTCTTTAAAGAATGGCAGCCAAAAATGGAAGGCATTTTTAAGGAGCAGATTACTTCTAAGTTTAAAGAGCTTTTAGGTGATGGCGCTGATGAAAATCGCATCATGACAGAGACTGCTGCAATGCTTGTTAAATATACGATTAACGAAGAAATTGTTCGCCTTCATAGTCATCTTGATGCAATGAAAAATGAAATTCAAAATAATCCTGTTCCAGGAAAAAAGATTGATTTTATCTGTCAGGAAATTAACCGCGAGATAAACACTATCGGAAGTAAAAATCAGTTTACCGAAGTTGGCGCAATGGTTATTACAGCAAAAGATTCAATCGAAAATATCCGAGAGCAGGCAAAGAACATTGAATAAGTATTTAAAAGTGCATCCGTGCACTTTTAAAACTGCAGTATTTGCTTACGCAAAACTGCAAGTCGCGCACCTCGTGTGCGCTTACATCAAATGACGCAAAACTGCAGTATTTGCTGGCGCAAAACTGCAAGTCGCGCACCTCGTGTGCGCTTACATTAAATGATGAAAGTTGTAAATCTCGCACCTCTTGTGCGCTTACATCACTTATAATAGTGGAGGACATTATGGCATATAGAATTAAACCTGGAAAAGAACTTCGTATCGCAATAAGCGGAAAGTCAGGCTGCGGTAATACAACTGTCAGCACTTTGCTTTCTCAGATGCTTGGAATCAAATTAATAAACTACACATTCCGTACTTTAGCCGAAGAGCGCGGAATGACTTTAGCACAGGTTATCGAAAACGCAAAGACCGAT
>JAILNY010000140.1 GCA_024691105.1 Treponema sp.
ACACCGATTTTTACAACATCTTTGTCTGCACCACAGCCTGTAAGAGCAAGAGCTGCTACTAATGCAGTTAAAGCAAAAATAGATTTTTTCATAAAAACATACCCCTTTTTTTGAAAAATACCGAAATATTTTATCAAAAAAAAAGGGTTTATACTATAGAAAATACTTATGAGTTTTTCAGTTTTTTGGTAAGCAACACATTAATCCAGTGATAAATAATCGCAGAAACAAGAACAGTTGCAGTAACGACTGTGATGTAAAGTGCGATATTCCAGTTATTCGGTTTAAAGATCGGAGTTCTGCCGTTCTGAATAAGATATTCAAAGCTGAAAAGCGCAATCTCCTGCATGAGATAAACCTCGAGGCTTCGCTTTCCGATAAAATTGTAAAACTTATTGTGGACGCAGGCCTTTCGCATAATAAAGAGTACGAGAATGTCTGCAGCAACAACATGCATGCACTGTACGATATAGCATACAAACTTATTTGCAGTTCCAAGGTTTCCGCCAAATTCAGTCCAGTAACCGACTTCCCACATACAGAAAAAGCTTGCAATCGTAATCATGGCAAAAACAAAAATTGCCATAAAAAACTTAAAGCCAAAATTTTTAGACGACCATTCAACCAGAGGCTTTTCGTACTTTGCAACGGTAAGGCCAAATACAAAACCTATTGTCGAGTTTACCCACCATTCACCTTCAAACGGAAGCGCACAGTGACGCATGTACCACGGAAGGTTTGCAAAGGCGCCCGGATTTTTCCACCAGCCGCTCTCCCCTGCATACCACGGAAAGTGATTTATAACGCAGAATAAAATTCCCTGTGCAAAAGTTATCAAAAGTAATAAAAGAATTCCTGAGTCACGGAGTTTTTCATTCTTAAAAATAAAATAGAATGAAACGTACATAAGAATGATTACCGGAACATACCAGCTCTGTGTGTTAATTGCAACAAGACCCGAAAGTTTTAAAATCCATTCAACTGTAGTAAATTGAGAACCTGCAACAATGTGATAAACTGCATATGCCGCAATCATTACATAATAAAAAATAACAATCGGAAGAACGCGGCGCTTTAAAAAAGTTTTAAGATAATTTTCTTTTGTAAGAAAACTTTTATAAAGCCCGTAACCGGAACACAAAAAGAAAACACCGACAAACAAAAAACCAATCTGCTCAAAAACCGAAATCGTATGAGTCTGCTGAAACAGCGGCTTTTGCGACAGGTGATGACACAAAACAAAAATCGCCATAACACCCTTAAGAGAAGTCATAGCTTCAAGAGACATAGAGTCTTCGTTGAATTTTTTGCGAGGCGCAAGTTTCATTCCAATTGCCATAGACAGGGCAAGCAGAACATACACAGAAATAGAAATGTAATTCATTATTTTTCCTTAATTTACAATCAACCGCATCGCCTCGTACAAGGGGACGGCGCAGTCTGCAGCATTTTATTTTTTTAACTCTCATTTATATTGTAAATTAGGAATTGCAGGTTTTCAAGGAAAAAGTAAAAAAAAAGCCTCGCAATGTTCGGTGTTCATTGTATGAGTTATCGTTGTCGTACCACGCGGCGATGACATCAGAGCCGCGCGGAGCGATTTTGTAAAACAAAATCGCGACAGTCGTAAAAAATGATAACGAAAACTCATGAGCAAAAAAAAATGCTCCGCCGAAGCGAAGCATTTTTTTTACAAACAATTAGTTAAAAACTAGCAGTTTTCTGCGAAGTACTTAATTGTTCTTACCATCTGAGATGTGTATGAGTTTTCGTTATCATACCATGATACAACCTGTACCTGATATGTATCGTCATCAATCTTAGATACCATAGTCTGTGTAGCGTCGAACAATGAACCGAACTTCATACCGATAACGTCAGAAGATACGATTTCATCTTCGTTGTAACCAAAGCTTTCTGTTGCAGCAGCTTTCATTGCAGCATTGATTCCTTCTTTTGTTACATCTTTACCCTTTACAACTGCTGTAAGGATTGTTGTAGATCCAGTAGGTGTTGGAACACGCTGAGCTGAACCAATGAGTTTTCCATTCAATTCAGGAATTACAAGACCGATAGCCTTTGCAGCACCTGTTGAGTTTGGAACGATGTTCTGAGCACCTGCGCGTGAACGGCGGAGGTCACCCTTGCGCTGTGGACCATCAAGGATCATCTGGTCACCTGTGTATGCATGGATTGTTGACATGATACCAGAAGCGATAGGAGCGTAATCATTGAGAGCTTTTGCCATAGGAGCAAGACAGTTTGTTGTACAAGAAGCAGCAGAAATGATGTTGTCGTTCTTTGTAAGTGTTTTGTGGTTTACATTGTAAACGATTGTAGGAAGGTCGTTTCCAGCTGGAGCTGAAATTACAACTTTCTTTGCACCTGCTGTGATGTGAGCAGCTGCCTTGTCTTTTGCACAGTAGAAACCTGTACATTCGAGAACTACGTCTACTTTGTTAGCTGCCCAAGGACAGTTAGCAGCGTCTTTCTCTGCAGAAATTTTGATTTCTTTTCCATCTACGATGATAGAATCTTCTGTAGCTTCTACAGTGTGTTTTCCCTCACCGATGCGGCCCATAAAACCGCCCTGTGCTGTATCATACTTCAAAAGGTGTGCAAGCATTTTTGGGCTTGTCAAATCGTTGATAGCAACAACTTCATAACCATCAGCTTCGAACATCTGACGGAATGCCAAACGACCAATACGGCCGAAACCATTAATAGCAACTCTAACCATTATAGTTGACTCCTGACAAATAAGAATTTGGATATTATTTTAGTTTTATTGAACAAAAAAGTCAATTGCGAAGAATATTTCTCATCAAACATTTAAATCCCGTTTTTTTCTGAATTTGGGCGCATCCCTCGCGCGCAAGTGCGCACTCGGGTCGCTATGTCCGCGGTTCCACTACGTTCAGTCTGGCAAGTCCGCGCGATTCCCCTCTCTCATTAAACCACCCCCGCCATTCAAACTCGCGCAGTTTTGCCAGACCGGCTTGCCTGAAGTTTCGCGCTTTTAGCGCTCACTTCAGGCGCCGCCGCTCCCAGCGCTTGCGCAGGGTTCATAACAAGTATTTTCTCAAATACCGTAGTCACATCAATTGTAATTGATGGGACTACCGCGAATTTGTTGATAACATAATATCAAAAAAATACATTAAAACTTTTATGAGACTTTTGATCATTAATTATGAAATATTCTAAATTACAATTTATTTTATAATGAACTTGAATTGATTCTCGTCTTTCATCGGAATATACAAACACCAATGTATATATAGTTGTGGCAACTAAGATTTTGGAATTTTCAATGGCTTTTTTCTACCCCTAATTGCGAACTTTATTGTACACTATCAACAAGAAGCCCATTTTATATTACAGTATAATCAAAATCTTATATTACTTTTCAACATTTTTAGATACCATTTTCTTTTGTCCAGGAAATGTAAAGTAACTTGTACATGATATAAATAATATCCTTCGATATCAGTATAAAAGAATAAATTCATTTGTTGCATCTCTTCAGATATAAAGTGCTCTTCCGAAGCAGTTTTTGAACCATATGAACCATATGAAAGACTTCCCA
>JAILNY010000103.1 GCA_024691105.1 Treponema sp.
TTTTTTGATAAAATATTTCGGTATTTTTCAAAAAAAGGGGTATGTTTTTATGAAAAAATCTATTTTTGCTTTAACTGCATTAGTAGCAGCTCTTGCTCTTACAGGCTGTGGTGCAGACAAAGATGTTGTAAAAATCGGTGTTTATGAACCAGCTTCTGGCGATAATGGTGCCGGCGGAAAACAGGAAACTCTTGGTGTTCAGTATGCAAATAAAATTACACCAACTGTAACAATCGATGGAAAAGAATACAAAGTTCAGCTTGAAATCGTAGATAATGAATCTTCAAACGATAAAGCTGTAACTGCTGCAAGTGCTCTTGTTTCTAAAAATGTTTCACTTGTATTAGGTTCTTACGGTTCAGGTGTTTCAATTGCTGCAAGTGACACTTTTGCTTCTGCAGAAATTCCTGCAATCGGAATTACCTGTACAAACCCACAGGTAACACTTGGAAATAATCATTACTTCCGTATCTGCTTCCTTGATCCATTCCAGGGAACAGTTCTTGCAAACTATGCTGCAGACAGATTTAATGCAAAGAAAGCATATTGTCTTGCAAAACTTGGTGATGACTATTCAGTTGGACTTTGCAACTACTTTATCAAAGCTTTTGAAGCACTCGGTGGAGAAGTTGTTTACGAAACATTCCCTGAAGGAACATCTGACTTTGCTGCATATGTAGCAAATGCAAAGAACGCAGATGCACACGTATTCTTCTCTCCAGTTTCAATTGAAGCTGCTGCTCTTCTTATTGAACAGGCTAACACACAGAATATTGGTATGCCTATTCTTGCAGGCGATACATGGGACTCTAACGTAGTTCTCGCAGCTGCAAAAGGAACAAACGTAGATATCAACGTAACAACATTCTTTGTTGAAGGTTCAACAAACGAAAACGTTGTAGCATTTGTTGATGGTTTTAGAAACTATATTAATTCAAACTCTGTTGCAAAAACAAACAATGGTGGTGATGATGAAATTTCTGCTGTTTCTGCAATGGGCTTTGATGCATACTATGTAGCTCTTGAAGCACTTAAGAAAGCAAACAGCAAAAAGGGTGCTGACCTTATTAACGTTCTTCCATCTGTAACATATGCCGGTGTTTCTGGTGAAATTGCATTTGACGAAAACGGAGATGCAAAGCGCGATGTTGCTTATGTAAAGAGAGTAAATAACGAAACAGGAAAATGGGAATTCGTTGCCATTCAGACTGTAAATAAATAAAATACAACTTCTGTCGTGTTTATGTAAAAAAGTCCATTGAAAATTTCAGAAAATTTTAAATGGACTTTTAATGCATACAGCGCAGTCGAGGTTGCGACGCAAAAAAAATTCTGCGCGCAGTTATGCTCCCCCGATATTACCCGTGAGCACAGCCTTTTTTTGCGGTGCGGTCTCGACGAGAGCTGTAGACTATTAAGATTTAACAAAAATTTGGGATTTTTAAATGGAATTTTTACAGACAAACCTTCCGTACATCCTTGCTGGAATTTCTACCGGTGGTCAGTATGCTCTGATTGCAATCGGGTACACAATGGTTTACGGAATCTTAAGATTGATTAACTTTGCACACGGTGATGTCTTTATGGCTGCCGGACTTATTATGATTTATTCTTACACAGTAATGCCTTTATGGATTTCTATTCCATTTACCATAATACTTACGGTATTACTTGGCTTTGCAATTGAACGCGTTGCTTATAAACCGCTTAGAACTGCGCCTCGTATGTCAATTATGATCAGTGCAATCGGTATGAGTTACCTTTTGCAGAACTTTGCTTTGTATATTACAGGTGGACTTACAAAATTCTTTCCTTCAATTCCATGGATAAGTGATTCAATCACAGTCTTTGGAGCTGTTACAAAAAGAGTTACAGTAATCACACCTTTTTTAACTATATTTCTTGTTGTAATTCTTGTTTATCTTATCAAGCATACAAAAATCGGAATGGCAATGCGTGCCGTTTCTAAAGACTTTGAAACATCTGAGCTTATGGGAATCAAAGTTGATACAGTAATCAGTTCAACTTTTATCATCGGATCATTCCTTGCTGCTGTCGGTTCACTTTTGTTCTTTTCAAATTATTCTGGTGTAACGCCGACTGTTGGTGCAATGCCGGGACTTAAGGCCTTTGTTGCCGCAGTCTTTGGCGGAATCGGTTCAATCCCCGGGGCTGTTATCGGAGCATTTTTAATTGGTATCTGTGAAAATATCATCAAGGGCTTAGGCTGGACAACCTTTAGCGATGCGTTTACTTTTGTTTTGTTGATTGCAGTTTTGATGTTTATGCCGACTGGTATTTTTGGTGAAAAGCAGACGGATAAGGTGTAAGTTATGAATGAAAAAATGGATATAAAAAAGAAAAGAGATTATATAATCGGATTCAGTCTGCTTGCGGCACTTTTGATTTTGATTACAATTCTTGAACAGGTTTTGCCACGCACAAGCATGATATTTACTGTATTAAAAAAAGGTGCAATCTATGCGCTTGTTGCAGTTTCGATGAACCTCTTGAATGGTTTTACAGGATTGTTCTCGCTTGGTCAGGCAGGCTTTATGCTTTTGGGCGCATACACCTATGCAATTTTTACAATTCCGGTTTCGGCTCGTCCTCAGGTCTATCAGTATTTTGATGGTGGACTTATTCAGTTTACGATTCCGGTTGTTGCAGCATTAATCCTTGCAGGACTTGTTGCAGCATTCTTTGCATATTTAATCGGGCTTCCGGTTCTTCACTTAAAATCGGATTATCTTGCAATTGCAACTCTTGGCTTTGCAGAAATCTTACGTGCAATTTTTCAGTGGGATAAAATCGGTGTAATTACAAATGGATCAAATCTTTTGAAAAAATATCCTGTATTTAAATCGTGTCTTTTTTATTTTGTAGTCGCGATAATATGTATAACGCTTATAGTGCTTTTGATAAATTCAACTTACGGAAGAGCGTTTAAGGCAATCCGCGATGACGAAGTTGCAGCAGAGGCGATGGGAATAAATCTTGCAAAGCACAAACAGCTTGCATTTGTAATTTCATCCTTCTTTGCCGGAATCTCTGGTGCGCTCCTTGCGATTTTCCAGACAACGATTCAGGCAAAGCAGTTTACTTCTGCAATGACTTATGAAATTCTGTTGATCGTTGTAATCGGCGGAATCGGTTCAATTACCGGAAGCTGTATTTCTTCATTCCTCTTTATCGCATGTTCTGAATGGTGGCTTAGATTTTTGGATGACGCAAATCTTAATTTTACTTCTGTTCAGATTTTTAGACCTGGATTTAGAAAAGTTGTTTTTGCAATCGTAATCATGGCAATCGTTCTTTTTTATCAGAAGGGAATTATGGGCGATAAAGAATTCAGCTTTTCAAGATTCTCTGCGCGGATAAAAAAATTATTTTCAAAAAATAAAAAATCCGCTTTGAGTGAGCCTGCCGCATCAGAAAAATCTGCGGCAACCGCGGATTTTGTTTCGCCAGAATCTGCGGCACCCGCTGCGTCGACATCTATTGCGGAGGAATCAAAATGAGTGAAAATGTTTTGAGCATGAAAGACGTAACAATGCAGTTTGGCGGCGTTGTTGCTGTTGATAATCTTTCGCTGGAAGTTAATAAAGGAGAAATCGTTTCTCTTATCGGACCAAACGGAGCAGGTAAGACAACGGCTTTTAACGTTGTAACAGGCGTTTATGCTCCGACAAATGGTGCCGTTTATTTTAACGGAAATAGAATTATAGAAAATTTTCCTTCTGGCAAAATGAAAAAAAATTATGCCGGAAAAGAAAATGGAAAATATACAAAACGTTTAGAGCCGACTCCAGATAAAATTACAGCTCTTGGTGTTGCGCGTACTTTTCAGAATATCAGACTCTGGAAAACCCAGGATGTTTTTACAAATGTTTTAATTGCAAAACATCTTAGACGTACAAGCAATATTTTTACTGCAACATTCAGATTAAACCGTGCAGAAGAAAAAAAGCAGAGAGAAGAAGTTGAACAACTTTTGCGCATGCTTGATTTGTGGGAAGTTCGCGGCGAGCTTTGTACTTCACTTCCTTACGGACTTCAGCGCCGTCTTGAAATTGCACGTGCTCTTGCAACAGAGCCGACACTGCTTTTGCTTGATGAGCCTGCTGCCGGAATGAATCCGCAGGAAACCGCTGAGCTTACTTCGTTCATTGAAAAAATCAGAAATGATTTTAATCTTACGATTCTTATGATTGAACATCATATGGATTTGGTAATGGATATTTCGGACAGAATTTATGTATTGAATTTTGGTGCGTTGATTGCAAGCGGAACTCCAGAAGAGATTCAGAATAATCCTGAAGTAATTGCCGCATACCTTGGTGAAAAGGAAGAATAGAATGCTTACGATAAAAGATTTACATGTTTCTTACGGCGGAATTAAAGCACTTCGCGGAATTGATGTTGAAGTTCCTGATGGAAAAATCGTTACGCTCATCGGTGCAAACGGCGCCGGAAAGTCGACTCTCTTAAGAACAATCAGCGGTCTTGTAAAAGCAGAAAGCGGTTCTATAAATCTTGATGGAAAAGAACTTACAACTTTGCCTATAAATAAGATTTGTGCAGAAGGTGTTGCCCTTAGTCCTGAAGGTCGCCGTGTTTTTACGGATTTAACTGTTCAGGAAAATTTAAAAGTCGGTGCATATCTTAGAAAAGACAAAGAAGAAATTCAAAAGGATATGGAAAAGGTTTATAATCTTTTTCCGCGTCTTAGAGAACGTTCATGGCAGTATGCGGGAACTCTTTCGGGCGGTGAGCAGCAGATGCTTGCTGTAGGAAGAGCTTTAATGTCAAAGCCAAAAATCCTTATGCTTGATGAGCCTTCTCTTGGTCTTGCGCCTCTTATCGTTCAGCAGATTTTTGATATCATCCGTGAGATTAACAAGCAGGGTGTTACTGTTTTACTTATTGAACAGAACGCTAACATGGCACTTAAAGTTGCCGATATTGCTTATGTAATTGAAACCGGTGCGATTGTATTAAAGGGTAGTGGAAAAGAATTGCTTGAAAACGATACTGTAAAAGAAGCTTACCTGGGAAAGAAAAAATAATTTTTTTAGGAGTTATATGAATCTGCCTGAAAAGTTTTCTGAATTTTTAAAACCAGATTGCGACAGAAAAGAATTTATTCAAAATTATCTTTTAGAACTTGGCTTAAAATCAAGTGTAGTCGTTCTTGAAGGCAAGAATCATATATATGTCGATTTTCCAAAAGAATATTATGACAAGCGTTATAAAATAAAGACTCTTGTTGCGCATTATGACAGAGTTGACGGGGCTCCGGGAGCAAATGATAATTCTTCGGGCGTTTTTGCATTACTTGGAGCGGCGCGATTTTTTCTGGAAAACCCTTCTGTCTACAATGTCCGTCTTATTTTTACGGACGGCGAAGAAGAAGGCCGTTTTGGAGTTTCATCGCAAGGCGCTTTTTCTCTTGCAAAAAAGTTTAAAGAACTTGGCTCGATGGAAAGCGACGTTTATGTTTTTGACTGCGTGGGGCGGGGCGATGTACCGGTGTTATGTCAGCTTGAGATTCCCAAAACGGCCGATGTCAGTCTCAGACGAAATTATGCTTCGCTTCAAAACCAGGTGCGCAATATAATTTCTAAATATTCGTCGTCCGGTCCGATAGAAGTCCCGGCATCATTCAGTGATAATGCAGGCTTTATTGCCAATGGTATTGCCGCGTGCGCAATAACTATGCTTCCCCGCGATGAAGCCTTAAATTATATGAGTAACCTTTCCAGAATCCCTGGTCTTGCGCAGTCAGTTATGAACCGCCGTCTTGAAGATGTTCCAGAAAAAATCGCGCCTGAGTATGTCCTTCGCGAAAGCATTCCATTAACCTGGAGATATTTTCATACGCAGTACGATACGGCAACAACCTTGACTCCTGTTTCGTTCAGCATAATTCACAAAGTAATAATCGATATTGCGCGAATCAATCTGATAAAGTAGTTTTTACCTCCTGCCGGTTATTGTTACAAAGTCAGTTTTATGATATTGTAACGTATAAGTATTTTTAAAGTAGGGGACGTAAATGAAACTTTGGCAAAAGGGCGCATACCTTGTAAACGGAAAACTTTCGGAGACTGGAGATGCCGGTGCAAATCCGGCTGACGGAGCAAAAAAAACTCTTGCTTATTCAATTTTGCAAAAACACAACACCTCAGGTGACGACAAAAAATTAAAAATCAAATTTGACAAAATTACTTCTCATGATATTACATACGTTGGAATTATTCAGACAGCACGTGCATCGGGCCTTGAAAAATTCCCACTGCCTTATGTTTTGACAAACTGCCACAACTCACTTTGTGCAGTAGGTGGAACGATTAACGAAGACGACCATATGTTTGGTTTGACTTGTGCTCAAAAATACGGCGGTATTTATGTTCCTCCGCATCAGGCTGTAATTCATCAGTTTGCACGCGAGATGTTAGCAGAATGTGGCGCAATGATTTTAGGTTCAGACAGCCACACACGCTATGGTGCACTTGGTACAATGGCAATCGGTGAAGGCGGTGGTGAACTTGCAAAGCAGCTTTTGAATAAGACATACGACGTTGCATATCCTGGAGTTGTTGCAATTTATTTGACAGGAACTCCTGTAGCTGGCGTTGGTCCTCAGGACGTTGCGCTTGCAATCATCAAGGCTGTGTTTGACAACGGATATGTAAAAAATAAGGTAATGGAATTTGTTGGTCCTGGAGTTAAAAATCTTAGCGCTGATTTCCGTATCGGTGTTGACGTTATGACAACAGAGACAACTTGTCTTTCTTCTATCTGGACAACAGATGAAAAAATCCGCGAGTTCTATGCAGTTCATGGACGCGAAGCTTCTTATAAAGAATTAAATCCACAAGACGGCGCATATTATGACGGTGCAATCGAAATCAATCTTGACGAGATTCGTCCGATGATTGCAATGCCGTTCCATCCAAGCTGCGCATATACAATTGATGAAGTTAATAAAAACCTTCTTGATGTTCTTGCAGAAACAGAAAAGCGTGCAAAAGTTTCGTTTGGCGATAAAGTAAACTTTAGCCTTAAGAACAAAGTAATCGACGGAAAACTCTACGTTGACCAGGGTGTCATTGCAGGATGCGCCGGCGGTGGCTACGAAAACATTTGTGCCGCAGCTGACATTCTTAAAAACAAAGATACTGGTAACGGAAAATTCCTTCTTAACGTTTATCCTGCTTCTATGCCTGTATACAAGGCTCTTATGGAAAACGGTGCATTCAGTGCATTGGTCGACGCCGGCGCAATCGTAAAGACTGCATTCTGCGGTCCATGTTTTGGTGCAGGCGATACACCGGCAAACGGCGCATTCAGTATCCGTCACTCAACAAGAAACTTCCCTAACCGCGAAGGATCAAAAATCCAGAACGGCCAGCTGTCAAGCGTTGCACTTATGGATGCACGTTCAATTGCCGCAACAGCCGCTAATAAAGGCTTTTTAACACCGGCAACAGAATATGACACAGAGTTCAGCGGTAAAAAATATTTCTTTGATAAGACAATTTACGAAAAACGCGTATATGACTCAAAAGGCATTGCTCATCCGGAAGTAGAAATTCAATTTGGACCAAACATCAAAGACTGGCCGGAACAGAAAGCGCTCGGTGACAACCTTCTTGTAAAAATCGTAAGTGAAATTCACGATCCTGTTACAACAACAGACGAGCTCATTCCTTCTGGTGAGACTTCTTCATTCAGATCTAATCCGCTTGGACTTGCAGAGTTCACTTTGAGCCGCAAGGATCCGGCCTATGTAGGTCGTGCAAAGGCTGTCCGCGATTTGACAGACGATGTAAAAGCTGAGATTAAGACTGTTGTTGACGCTCTTTCTAAAAAAGATGCTTCTCTTGGAGATGCTGCTTCTAAGGCACAGACAGGTTCATCTATCTTTGCTGTAAAACCAGGCGATGGATCTGCCCGTGAACAGGCTGCAAGCTGTCAGCGTGTACTTGGAGCAAGTGCAAATATTGCAAATGAATATGCGACAAAGCGCTATCGTTCAAATCTTATTAACTGGGGAATGCTTCCATTCATTTATAAAGACGGAGATAAAAATCTTCCGTTTGCAAATGGTGACTATGTATTTATTCCTGGCGTTAAAAAGATGATAGAAGAAAAACTTGCTTCCATCAAAGCTTACGCTGTAAAAGCGGACGGCTCTGGCGAAGTAAAAGAGTTTGAATTATCTGTAGGCGATCTTACAGATGATGAAAGAAAAATTATTCTTGCCGGATGTTTGATTAACTTCTACAGAAACTAAAAAAAAATATTAGACATAGTGCCGCGCAGTATGTGCGGTGCTTTGTTCTATGATAATTCTCTCTCTTGATTTTTTGAAAATTTAGGATATACTAAAATATTATGAGAGAGAGAGTTATAAAGATTTCGCTTTTTACAAAATTCCTGTCACTATTGCTTGCCATTATAGTGTCAGCAACCTTTGTGATAGGAATTGTTTCCTATAATATTTCAGCCCGCGCACTTAAATCATCAGTTGAACGTCATCTGGACATTTTATCAAAAGAACTTGCAGATACAATTGTAAGTCTCAATGAACACGAGTTTGCATTTCTTGAAGGATTAAGCAAGCTTGAAGTTATCTGTGACGAAAATATCAGTATTCAGGAAAAACACAATGTACTTAAAACTGTTCTGAAGAAGATGGGACCGCGTTACGAAAACATTGCATATTATGATGCTCAGGGTAATGCAGTTTTATCAGATGGCAGCGTACGAAACTTTAAAGGCGCTCCTTACTGGGAAGCTGCCATGCGCGGCGAGAGGTTTATATCAGAGCCAATGTTTACAACTGTTACAAACAGTGTCCTTCAAAATTACTGCGTTCCTGTTTTTGGAAAGAACAATAAACCGATTGGGGCTATTGTTCTTATCATTAATGGAAACATGATTTTAGATACCGTAAAAGAAATCGATATGGGTGGCGGAATCCATCCTTCGGTTATAAGTCGTGCCAGCGGAAAAACAATTGCAAACGCAAATCCAAATACAGATGAGAATGCTCAGAAAGAGGAACTGGACGAGACAAAAGGTCTTGGACTTGTTTTGTCGCATGTATTTGCAGGTCTTGACGGTCAGGAAGATTTTACAGATCCAAATATGAAAGTCAGAATGATTGTAGCCTACAAACCGATTCCTGATACACAGTGGAGCATTTTTGCAGTTGCTCCTTATGACTTTTATTATGGTTCTTTAAAACACATGCGTTTGATGATTGGAGTAATTATTATCGTAACTGTTATTCTTTCTATCATCATAAGCGCGTTAATTGTCAGAGTTCTTGTAAAACCACTTATCGCTGTAAAAGGTTCAATTGAGGAAATTGCAAGCGGAAACGCTGATCTGACAAAACGCATTAATACAACTTCAACTGACGAAGTAGGTGATGTAGTCAAAGGCTTTAACGGATTTGTCGGTAAGCTTCAGGAGATTGTACAGAATCTGCTTTTGTCAAAAGACAATCTTATTCAGGTTGACTCGGACCTTCAGTTGAGTACACAGGAAGCATCGTCTTCAATTATTCAGATTATTTCAAATATCGAAAGCGTAAAGAATCAGATTGTAACTCAGTCTGATTCAGTTACAGAGACAGCTGGCGCTGTAAACGAAATCAGCGCAAATATCGAGTCTCTTGAAAAAATGATTTCACATCAGTCACAGAATGTCGAGCAGGCATCTTCTGCAGTTGAAGAGATGATCGGTAATATCAATTCCGTTAATACTTCAGTCACAAAAATGATTGAGTCCTTTAATGAGCTTGAGCGGAATTCTAACTCTGGAATTGCAACTCAGGCAAATGCCAACGAACGAATTCTTCAGATTGAAGAACAGTCTAAAATGCTTCAGGATGCCAACAGTGCAATATCGGCCATTGCAGAACAGACAAACCTTCTTGCAATGAATGCCGCTATCGAAGCGGCTCATGCAGGTGAAGCCGGCAAAGGCTTTAGTGTTGTCGCTGACGAAATCCGTAAACTTTCTGAAACGTCGACGGCGCAGTCAAAGACAATTGGAGCTGAACTTACAAAAATTCAGGATACAATAAAGAGTGTAGTAGAAGTTTCTTCAGAAACAAACAGAACCTTTGCCTCGGTAGCGCAGAGTATAAATGCTACAAGCCAGATTATCTCTCAGATTAAGAGCGCAATGGAAGAGCAGCAGACAGGTTCTAAACAGATTATCGATGCACTTGCTTCGATGAACGAATCAACCGTTCAGGTAAAAAGCGCATCAGAAGAAATGACAGAAGGTAACAAACACATCCTTGCAGAAGTTGCTAAGTTAAAAGAAGCGACAGAAACAATTACCGGAAGCGTTCAGGAAATGCACAACGGTGCAACCCGCATAAACGAAACAGGTTCTGAGCTTCGCACAATTTCGACAAAGGTTACCGACAGCATCAGACAGATTGGTGACGAAATCGGTTTGTTTAAAGTGTAAGCTCTGCTTTAGAAATCTTGTAAATGCTGCCGCAGTTGTTGCAGCATACTTCTATCGGATCCGGATCATTTTTGATAATGTCATCAAGCTCCGCTTTTGGCAGGTGCTTGATCTGCTGACTAAAGTTTTTTGCACAGCATGGACAGTCAAAAATGATGTCGCGTTCCAAAACAACCTTTGGATTAAACTCACGGAAAAGTCCGTAAACTACATCGTCTCTGTTACCTTTTTCGGCAAACCATTGACCAATTGAAGGCATTGCGCAAAAAGCATTTTCAACGCGCTGGTAAAGTTCATCCTTTGCCATGTTTGCAAAGTCTTCGATAGCATCGCGCTTTTTTGACTCGCTTTTTCCGCCGTTTTTCGCGCCGGTATTTGAATCAGATGAGGCGCTTTTTCCGCCATAAACAGGAATTGCCTGCAAAAACATTCCGCCTGCACCGATTACACGGCCTTCTTTGTCAAACTGGATGCTTGTATTAAACGCCGTATTAATCTGCTCAGACTGAATAAAGTAGTGAGTCAAATCCTTTGCGATATTCTTATAGATAATTTCAGATACACCGGTCTGTCCTTCTTTAGCACCTTCAGTATATCTTGTTATCGTTACAGTTCCTTCACCAAAGAATGGACTTAAATCCCATGATTCAAGCGGCTTATCAACCGGAATCGGATCATTTAAAATAAAGCCGCGTACATAACCTGTGCTGTCAACTTCGACAGAAAAGCCGCGGGCAGCTCCATTAGTTTCATAACGGAACACAATGTGTTCTTTGCCTTTCATGGTCTGAATCATTAATGCTGCGCACAAAAGTCCCTGTCCCAAAACAAGAGTTTCTAAAATGCCAAGATTGTGCTGAACTCTCATCTGATTAATTAATTCAGTTCCATTAAAAAACGCGCCGCGGAATCTTCCGTCAGCCATAATAAAAACACTCATTCCGTCCTTTTGGATATTTGCAAGATGGTCTTTGAGTACTGTATCTGTTATTTCTTTTTTTATCATTTTAGTCTTCTTTATTCTGGCTTAACCAGTCTGTGTAGTAGTCAGCAAGCGAATCTGTGTTTTTGCTGTTATTTACCTGTGCGAGAAGGTAAGGAATAATAACTTCGTTTTTTATCTGATTCCAGTTAGAAGGGTATGAATATGGAGCCATTGTTATAGAAGCAGATGGAACTTTTGCAAGAAGATTTTTGTAATACAGAGGAAGAATAAATTCATTTACATAAGGAATCGAAGAAAAACCGCCTGCAATTCCAAAAGTATTTGTATCAAGGTTCATCTGAACACGGCGTTTAATCATCTGCTCCTGAGATTCACTTTTCATAAACCATTGAATAAACTGCTTTGCGCCTGATTTGTTTTTAGACTTTTTGTAAATTCCCATCATCGTAATATCTTCCTGGACAGGGGATTTATCAGTATAAACAAACCAGCGGAAATCAATATTAGTAAGCTGATCATCAGAAAGCGCTAAAAGCTTGTCGCTTGTTGTGTACGCAAAAAGCGATTTCTGCTGCAGAACCTGCTTGTTGTACGGTGTGTAAAGATATTTAAACGCAAAGTCTTTTTCGCTGTTGTACGAAGTATTCATATCAAGAGTCCAGTCTTTTAAAAAATTGCAGACTCTTTCTAATTCGGGCAAATTGTATTTGATATTATTGTTTTCGATTGTAAAGTTAATTCCCTGAGTTACAAGTGTTTCATACAAAAAGTCCGGATTCCACTGAGGAGCAAAGCCCATCCTAAGATAAGTTCCGTCCTTAGCCTTAGAATTATATTTACCAGAATATTCTTTTAATTGATCAAAGGTGAGGGTACTGGTGTTTTCTACATAGTCAGAATTGTTAATGTCAAAAACAATCGCGCCAAGATTAAAGTTTACAGGAATAAGATACTGAGTTTTTCCTTTTTTTCCAAACTCCAAAAGTTCCCGGTAAAACATCTCTCGGGTTATGCCGTTTGTAAAAACAGAATTTAACGAAGCAAACTGATGACGTTTAATTCCGCTTGCAAGCCAGCTGCCTGCGATGATATCAGGTTTTTTTTCACCTTTTTTTGGAGGAAGAGAATCTGCCAGATTTGTCTTATAGACTGCAACGACCTTTACATCTTTTTGAGAAGCATTAAAAAGCTCTGTGTAAGAAGCAAATTCTGCGTTGTCAGTCCATAAAATGAGCGGCTCGTGATTTTGTCTTGAACAGGACGTGATACAAAATATGCCAAGTAAAACCAAAAGCCATGCGTGGCAGATTATCTTTTTCATAATTCCTCAGCTGCTTTAAAGATTGTCTCGTAAACAGATTCGAGTTTTTCTTTTTCAATACTGCTGAATGCTACACGCAAAGTTTTTGAGTCTATTGAAACAACACCGATTCCGTAATCATTAAGAAGCTTCTTGCGCAAATCTTCTGCGTTTTTTCCTTTAACGGCAAAACTCATAAAGTAGCCGGAGTTAAAAGGAAGAGCTTCGAGAACAGAATTTGTATGTGTATCAACAAATTTTCTTACAACGTTATAGCGTTCTTCAAGAATTTTTCTATATTCAAGTTTCTGTTTGTCTGTTTCTGGATCTTTCATTGCACGCAAAAGAAGGCTCTGAGGTGGAGTAGAAGAACATGAAACAGAAGAACGGATAACACCCATGAGCTTTGTAACAAGGGCAGTGTACTGTTCTTCTGTCATCTGTGCATTACCAAAAGTCAAAAATCCGCTTCGGAATCCCCATACAAAGTCTTCTTTTGTCGGGCCGTCAATCTTTACACCAAGAACATTCGGATGCAAATCACATGTTCTTGCAAACAAAGATTCAGGGAAAATGTCATCTTCGTAGTTAAGACCAAAATATGCATCATCGCTGATTGCCAGAACTTTAGCACCGCCTTCTGCAACTTCCTTTAATATAGAACAAATTTTGTCTGCCTCAGATTTTGTCGGGCTATAGCCGGATGGATTCTGAGGAAAGTTCAAAATTACACGAACAGAACCTGTCTTTGCTTCTTCTTTAACAGCCTTTTCAAAACCTTCAAGATTAAACTTGCCGTCCTTAAAGAGAACAAACTGATGGAACGGTGCATTGCGTCTTGCTTCTGTAACAAGAGCGTAATTGTCCCAAGAAGGATCAGCTGCAAGCAATGCCTTGTCTTCATCCAAAAAGAGATCTGCAAGATAAGAAATACCTGCAGTAAGACCTGGAACAAGAACAGGAAGCGAAATTGATTTATTTTTAAGCGAAGGATTTTTAGCAATGATTTTCTCTTTCCAGAGCGCGCGCAAGTCTGCGTTTCCAGCAGTCGGCGCATAACCAACGAGCTCTGCTTCAGAAAGCTCCGGCACAAACTTGTGGATAGAGTCAAGCATAATCGGATGTCCGCCGTTAACAGTCATACCGATTGTTCCGTTTGCGGTTTTTCCAAGTTTTTTGGCTTCTCCACTTTGTGCTATAATACCATTTGGAAAGTAGATTCTCTTTCCAAGATCAGAAAAAAGGGCGTCTGCAATAGAGCCGGCTAAAACATTGTTCAATTCTTGTGCTAATGGGTTCAACATAACGTGCAGAATTATATAAAAATATGTATGAATTTTCAATATCTTGGGCGCATCCCTCGCGCGCACATTTAAGGCCGCCGCCTCCTCAAAAAACATTATCCGCTGCATCATTCTAAAACGGCGCGCTCGGGTCGCTATGTCCGCGGTTCCACTACGTTCAGTCTGACAAAACCGCCTGTACGTATTAGCCCATATATTACTTTATTTTTACCCAAAATCCAGACATTATCTGCGCGTTTTTGCCAGACCGGCTTGCCTGAAGTGTCGCGCTTTTAGCGCTTACTCCAGGCGCCGCCGCTCCCAGCGCTTGCGCAAGGTTCCTGCCAGTGATAATTTTCAGTGCCTTAATCACATCAATTTGTATTTGTGTGAGTATAAATAAAAATATAACTAATGCCTGAAATACTTATCGAGAATTTTTTTTGTCCCAAAAAACTCAACTATAAGCTCTTTA
>JAILNY010000011.1 GCA_024691105.1 Treponema sp.
TCCGATACATTATCTGATAAAATCTTATCTCCAATTGCTGCACTACCAACATAACTTACAACTGCAGTCTGAATTGTATTACCATTAGAATCTTTTGCAGGAGCAAAATCAGTTCCGAGCATAATGCTTGTATTATGCTGAATGCAGATTCCATCCATACTGTTAACACAGGCATCGCCGTTTATCTCAATTGATGAAGTAGCATACATCGTATAAATACTCGACAATCCAGAAGTTCTACCTGTTACAACAGCACCAGAACCTAAGGTTAATTTGGAATTACTTCCAACCAGTATCTGGTCTCCGCCGGAAAGGGCATGTCCGCCCTGCAGCGTAACATTTTTTAATGTAACAGAAGTATCAGCACCAGATAAAGCTGACATATATAAAACAGTTCCGGTTGTTGAAGTTCTGTTAGCGTCAATAATTCGTCTTGAAGCACCATAAGGTCTTATCACAACATTAAGCGGCGTTGAACTTGAATTATTAAAATTTATTAGAGAATCGTTTGAAGAAATTTCATCCTGAGAAGCAGTATAGTCACTCATAAGATAAATATTATACGGGTCGCCGTCATTACAGGTATTGATAGCTGTAACTGCATCGGCAAGAGTTCCGTATGGCTCGTAATAAGAGCCGGTTCCACCGTTTGCACCGTGGCGCACATAAATGTCGTGACGGTTTTGTAAGGTCTTAAGAATTGCAGGAGTTACAGTAAAGCTTCCGCCTGAGTTAATAAACGGAGCGTTTCCGCTGTTAATCCATTTTGTTGTTTGAAGATTTTCAAAAACATTTATTACATCACGATAAACTAAAACTTTTTTCGAAAAACTTGTATCAGAAAAAAATTCAAACAAAACTTCGTAAGAGCCGACATCCTTATATCGGTCAGCGGCATAAGTCTGACCATCTGCAATCATGCAAAATGGAATGCTTGCTATTGTTCCACCAGCGTTATAGGACAGAGTTTTTAAGATTCCAGATTCTGTCCATGTAATACGATAAGAGCTTATGTCACAACCAGAAAGATTAATTGTTAAATAAACATCTCCTTTTCCCTCTCCTGAAGAAATCGGATTTACCTTTATATCAAGTGGTGGAATCGAAACGTTTGACACGACATATTTATTTGATGTTGAAGAATTTGTATAAGAACCTTTAAGAATGCGTTGTGCTGTTCCACCGGAAGTTACAAAGCCCTCGGCGCTGATATCCCAGCTGCCTTCTGTCAAAGTTAAAGAAAAGCTTCCGCTACTGTCAGCGTCGGCAGTAACAACATCTGAGCCTTTTTTTGCAGTAATGACATACGAGATTCCAGATGGGATGACAGGCATTGCGGTTCGCTCACCTGCTCCATCATCTGCAGGATCGCGCGATTGCGAGTTTAAAATCTCCTGAGGAACCGCACCTTTTAACTCAATCTTTCCTGAAACAACAATTTTTGAGTTACCCGCGTTAGACCCCGCGTCGCCGTTTCCGTTATTTACCGTAACTCCGCCGGTCATAAACTGATTTTCACATGAGACAAAAAAGAAAATAAAAAAAATTAAAAAGGCATTTATCTTTTTCATATACTGTCCTCTTACCTGCTAACCCTCAAATCAAGAGATGCACTGAATGCTGTACCGTCGTAGCTGCCTGTTATATATACTGTATACAATCCGTTAGGTAATCCAGAAGGAATTGTTATAACACCATCTGTAATTGCAAAGCCTGAAACATCTGATGATGTAACCTGATGAGTTCCTTCAAAGAGCCTGATTGAAAGGCCTTCAAATTTTGTTGCAAGCTGGGCTCCGGTAATTGCGCCGTAAGAACTTCCGCCTGCTTCTGTAATCTGTGCTTCTACAGAAACGTTCTGCGTATCAGGACTAGAAATATTCGGCTGAGATAAACTGAACGAAATTGTCTGTCCGCCGCCAAGAGTAACTGTTCCAGAAGGCGATACACTAAGACGCCATACTGCTTCAATTGTCATGCTCTCTGCAGGGAAGGTCGAAGGAATTTCTGGATTCCATCGGACAAACTGATAATCGGTCCGCGTAGGATTTAAAGGCGGAACAGGAGTATGCCCGTATTTACCTGTTAAAGTTTTTACATGAGTGCCGTCAGAAAATTCACCGTCACCTGCATCAAAAGTCAAATTAACTGTATTTCTGTCGTAGGTAACATTTACGACAGTAGAACCATCGGCATTAATAGTCCGAACTGTTCCGGAAATCACATGGAATCCGGTGCGTGTTCTCAGTGTGTAGGCGGCAGAAGTTCCAGCTTCTCCGTATAAAGTTTCTTCTTCCTGCGTATAAGTTCCGTCGACTTCTTCAAAATTGTGAACTACTTTATACGGAGAATGCCACACTGCAACGAGGTCGTATTCTTCGCACATAATCTTCATTGAAGAAATAATAGCACCATCATCCATCAAAGTTTCTGAGCCGGTTTTGCGATAATACTTCCAGCCGGCAAGTCTGTAGCCTGGATTCCACTGTGCAACTTCTGCATCGTCATAATGCGGAAGATCTGATGAAGAAAGAGTTTTTCCAATTCTGTAGCGTCGGGTAATAACAGAAGGCGTTATTCCGGCACCTTCCTTTTCTGAGTAAAAATGTATTACAGTTGTAGTTTCTTCGATAAGGTCTTCCTGAAAGCCGTTAAAGAAAGACATTTTATTAACGTCAGGCAAAACTGACATTGAGCATGAACTTAATATAGAGATAAAAATTAATGTAAGTACAAATCTCATATTCACCTCTAAAACCTCAAGCCCAGACATACATAAGGCAGAATAAAACCGCTGTTCATATTTTCGATGAACACATCTGTAAAGTCACAGCCGGCTTCGAGTATAAGATGTTTAAACGGAATCCAGTCAACCGAAAGACCGCCTGAAGCGCACGGATACATATAATATTTTAATTCAACATCAGGACGCGATGCAACATTGTAAGTAATTTTCTTTCCAAGAAGGAATAATCCGCCGCCGGCCTTTATGTTAAGACCGAGCTTTCCTTTGCAAAAAATAATTCGCGTAACAAGATTAAGCTGGCCGGACATATACGGAAAAATACAAGAAAAAGCGCTGTCTTTTCTGTCGCTAAACTGAGAAACTAATGCGTTTACTTCAAATCCAAGCTGAACAGATTTTATGTCAATCGGAAGATATGAAATGCGCGCATTGATTCCGGGGTTAAAGCCTGCCTTATCAAACGATGCAAGATACTCGTCAAAGAGAACATACGGGCATGTAAAGCCTGCAAGGATATTAAAGTCAGCAGGAGAATATGGCTTTTTAACCTTCTTAGGCTTGGACTCTTCAGGCGCGCTTTCTTCTTGCGCAGGCTCTTCATCGGCATCCTTTTCTTCGGCCACGGGGATTTCAGCCGTCGATTCAGGTTCGGCCCTTGTCTCTTCTATCACAGTGACTTTTGGCGCTCTCTCGTTTTCAGACGGCGCGTCCTCATGTTCGTCAGCCTTCTCTTCCGGCGCTTTTCCGATAACAAGCTTTCTTCCGCGAAGGCCAACCTTTACGTTTTCAGACTCTGTAGCCAGACCGCTTGGATTTGTTACAACCATCTTCCAGTTTCCGACACTTACACCAGAAAAAGTTGCCGACTTAGAAACAATATTTCCGTCCTCGTCTTTTTGATAATTTATTTTTCCTTCAACCTGCTCACCGGTTTCGGTATTTTTTAAGACAATCGTACTTTCTTCTGCAATGCTTTCTACATCAACAGGAATCGAAACAGGTTTTTTAGAAGATTTATCAATTACAACAGTCTCATCATTTAATTTAATTTTTGGTTTTAACGCCTTTGTAATGGTAAAATTTTTCCATTCAGTTACAGAAGCCTGACGCCCCAAAAAGTCATACGCAAAAACACGATAACGGTATTTACCAGCAGGAATCGAAAACTCAACAAAAGTATTTTTTGTAGTTATCGTTTTTTTATAAGCAGAATCATTTTCAGAATTAATTTCAACCTTATACTCAAGCGCATTTGATTCAGCGTTCCATTCAAGTTTTTGCTTAAATGAAATTCCCTGTGCAAAAAGTTCACCTGCAAAAAGCAAAACTATTATAAAAGCGAGAAGATTTTTTAATGTAAAAAAAATTGTATTTTTAATTTCCATACATTCTTCCCGGGTCAATTGTTTTTACAGTATCAGGTAAATCAAACTGAATCTCAAACTGATAAGAAGAGTCAACGCTCTTCTGTTCTTCAAAGCCATCCTTTGCGTGAACATACGCTGTAACGTGCCATTCAAATAGTCCGACATCAAGTTTAGCTAAATCTTTGAATACATATTCTGTACCATTTACTTTTTGAGAAAATATTTTCTTAAGTGTTCCGTCATCATTTTTTTGATACAGCGTTAAAAGATAATCTGTTGCCTGACTACTCTTCTTCCATGCAAAACGGATAGTTCTGTTTGACTTAAGATATTCAGGATCCATTACAAGATAATTAACAGGACTTTCAAGCATAACTCTATCAAGCGGTTCAACTGAAAAAATAGTAAATGAATACTCCTGTTTTGGCGAAACAGATTTACCGTCTTTAAGAGAAGCATTGATTGTCCAGCGATAAGTTCCTGCGGCAAGTCGTCCAAGAGAAACAGACTTAGAAGGATTTTTTATTCTTCTGACAACACGCCGACTTCCATCAGAATAAATGCGCGTAAGAACAAACTCTTTATTTTTGGGATTACTGTCTTCCTTCCAGCCAAATACAACGGGATTTCTTAAAGCAGTAAGTCCTTCAATTTTTGTTCTGTCGCGAGGATACAATAATTCAATACGCGAAGCACTTCCAATTTTAAAAGAGTTTTCAGAAACAGGACTAAGCCGCGGCAAGCTGTATTCTGTCTGCAAAGCATGAGCCTGCACAGAACAGATAAAATTCTTTTCTGAATTTTTAGAAGCATCATCAGGAATCAAAGCCGTTGTATTTAATGAATAAATATTGTCATAATAAGAAAGCTGTTCATTTGTATCTGCATCATAAACTGCAACCGAATAATAATCAGCACCGCTGACAGCCTGCCATGAAACCTTAAATGAGTTACCGTCTGTCAAAGTTAAAGTTGAATTTGATGCAGGATAAATAATTGTCGGCGCGCTCAAAGGATTTACAACATGGATAGAACGCACATCTGTAAATACTCTATCGATTCCGTTTAATTTATCAAAAGCCTTTACACGCCAGAAATAATTTCCTTCTTCAAGATTTAATCCGGAATAAGAAAGCTTTGTAGTCTTAATCTGTTTTACGATATTTGTAAACGAATTATCCGTTGCAAGTTCAAGTCTAAAGTTTACGCTGTCGATATCAATTCCATCTTCAAGAGACCAGGTAAACGGAGTAAGCGGAACGTTTGCACTTTCTGCTGAATAATTATCCGGCGGATAAACCAGTTCTGTAGACTTTGGAACATATTCAGAAACAGTAAAACTTCTGACATCAGAATATAAAGTTTCTCCTGCAATCTGTCGGGCTACACGCCAGTAATACTCACCTTTAGGAATTGAATTAATTGTAAGCGGAATAGACTTTCGTAGTTCAGATGATTTTTCACTTACAAGCAAACTGGAAAAATCTTTTTCATGCGAAATTTCAAGAGAATAATTTCCGACTCCGTCTGCCTGCCATGCAAACAAAACACTTCGCACAATTTTGTTTAATACTAAATCTGCATTTTCAACCGGAACCGAAAGCACAGGAATTTTTACAGGTTCTCTTTTTACGATAGAAAATTTCTGAGTCAAAGATTTATCCGGAAGCGACGCAGACTTTACCGAATAATGAGGAATAAGCTTCCAGCTGTAATCTCCCTGATAAAGTGAATCAATCTTTACTGAAGAACCAGAAACTTCCTGCTTTGCAACCAGCGAATTATCGTCTTTATAAATTTCTATCGTACAGTAATCGCAATAAGAACCTGCATCCCAGCTGAAAAGAATTTCTGCAGGGCGTTCTGCAATTTCAAAAGATGAATTATCAAGCGGAGTTTTGATAACAGGATTCTCTATTGTTTCAAAAATAATTTTTCCAACAGAAGCATCTTCTTTATCACCTTCTTCATATACTCGGTAATACAAAGTTCTGCCGCTTCCTGTAAGAGAAACTTTTTTTGCATTGTCATATTCTATCTGTTTAACTTCACCAGAGAAATCTTTATACGGCGAAGTTTCTACGATTATCTTTTTATTTGAACCAGATTCAGGCACGCCGTCCGTTGTGCCTTCCACGCCGTCCGTTGTGCCGTCCGCGCCGTCCGTTGTGCCGTCCGCGCTTTCTGGTAACTCGACGTTAAGCGAAAGTTCCGTAACTGGCATCTCGTCTTCAAAGTGATAAACGCGCTGAACCGAGTTCATATTAGAAACAAGAAGCGTAAGCTTTTTTCTATTTCCTTCTTTATCAACACTTAACGCATCACCTGCAAGAACAAAATCTTCTTTACCGTCAGAATCAGTAATACTACCGGCCCCTTCGTGAATTACAATCGCGCTTTCTCCATTTTCAGAAGAACCACTCATGCGGCTACCTTTATCAAGATTAATTACAGAGCCATTACCAATATCAATCTTTACATGCCCTGCAGCTTCTGTTGTATCAACCGAAAAAGAACCACCCGCAACTGCAAATTTTAAAGTTCCGTCTTTTTCTGTAAAAATCTGAATCATTGTTTTTTCGTCAAGATCAACAACTACTCCGTTTTCAAAACTTAAAATTGCAGCGGCATCAGTATCTGTACGAATGATATCTTCTGTATAAAGCGGAGAATTCTGCTGTAATCTATCCCAGATTACGCTGTCAGAAAATTTTCTCTGCGCAAGTTTTCTCTTAAAATGAATTACAGCAATTTGCGTTTCGTTTCTTGAAAAAGTTTTATTTAAATCTGTAAAGAAATAATACAGACTTGCGCCACAGATGAGAAAACAAATTATAATAAATAAAAAGCTAGTTAGCCTTGACCTTATTTTCTTCTTCATTCAAATTTACCTTACCAAAATCTGGTGTCGGTATACCCAAAAGTTTTCTTACCTGAGCGAGTGTCTTTGGACCGTCTGGACCTAAGGCCTTTTGACAGTCCGGGTCTACGACAAAATCGCTCTCTGCATTTTTAAAGAATTTTTCAATATTAAAATTAGGCATATTAACAACGCCGTAAAAATGCTGTTTACCTTTTCCTTTTACTTCAAATGTAACAGGAATAACTTCGACGATAACTTCGCTTTCAAGATTTTCATCTCTAATCGTAAAATTATTCTCTTTACAACGGATAAAATCGTGCTTTAATAAATTGTAAGTATCTTCTGTAATAAGGATATCTGTTCCACAAGGCTTGTTTGAACTTTCTGTACGGCTTGCAAGGTTTACCGCATCACCGATAGAAGTAAATTCCATTTTTTCTGTTGAACCCATAAAACCGACAGTCGCACGACCAGAGTTAAGACCCGCACCGATTCTGATGTGCGGTTTATACGGAGCAAGAGGTTCGTCTTTATGTTCTTTAGTGAATAATTCCGCATCCTTATTGTACTTCATCAATGCATAACGCATTGCAACAGCAGATGTGATTGCACTTATTGCATCAGATTTGATATGTTTTTCGTGAAGTTTTTTCTGTTCTGTTTTATTCGGATCAGAATCATCAAGAGTTTCGTATTCAAGATTATCATCGCGCAAAACACCCCACGCTGCCATAATCGCATCGCCTTCAAATTTATCTACAACACCACCTGTAATAGAAATACAGTTTACCATTCGCGAAATATAATCGTTTAAGAAGCTGATAATCTCTGCGGCAGATTTATCGCCAAACTTTTTGTTAAAGCCGTCAGAGATTGCAGTAAACCCACGGATATCAGAAAAGAAAATCGTAATGTCTTTTAAGTGTGGTTCAAAGTCAATTTCTTTTCGGACAATCGCCTTTGTAACACCCTTGTTTGTAAGACTTGTTACGGTATTCAAAATATCTCGTTCATCTTTTGTACTGCGATTTAAAACACCAATCTCATCAGTACGGCGGACATTAAGCTTGTCAAAAAGTTCAGTATTAAAATTACCCTTGTTAATTTCGTCCGTAACTGCCGTAAGATTTTTAAGCGGAACACTTAATGTCTTTGCAAAAATCCAGATGATTAAAACTGCAATTGAAAGAATTGCAACAGTCAGAGCAAGGTTTCGTCTTGTGGTTGCATTTATCGCTGCAAGAACTGTAGAAGTTTTTACCTGTGTAATTACACGGCAGTTACCGTCAGTAATTTTTTTGCAGGCCGCAAAATATTCTTCACCATCTTTATCAACATAACTTTGCTGCATGCCGGTAGAATTATTTGCAATAACGTTTTTTATAAATTCATTATCAGACATATCTGCAGCCTGCATCATCATATTGCTGTCAGAGTGAAGTAAGACAATACCCTTGTCATTTACAAGAATAGACTCATTAATTTTTCCGGTTGAAATACTTTCAGAAAGCTGTTCAACAGAAAAAACAGCTGCAACAACTTCTACACCATTCTCAAACTGAACAGGATAAAAAACTGCAATCATTGGATTTAAAAAATATGGAGATGCATTTTCAACATGCATAATTCCGTTCTTAGCATCCATCACAAGAGAACTTGCAGTACTAAAATAAGCAGCTGCTGCATCATGCGGAATATTTTTAGAAGCAAACATTGCACGGTTAATAAAAGTTTTATCACGCGACAAAAATCCGATTGCCGCAACGTCTTCATATTTATCAAAATACTTTACGGCGCCAAGCTCAAATTCTTCATCCGTAAAATCTTGCGAAAACCAATCCGTAAAAAGTGACACACTTGCAATTACAGAATTAATGCGGCTCTCGCAGTCAGAAGCCGTACGCGCATTAAGCGTAAAATTAGAAATCTCAGCATTTGCTCTTGTGTCAGCAGTAACAAAATAAGAAACGAGACCAGTAATAAGCCCCATCGAAATTATTACGAGAGTTGAAATGATTAAAATAAGTTTTGCACCAATCGAAGTTTTTCGTCCCGTTTTTTTTTCTGATTTATTCTTAGCCGCACGAGATGAACGCGAATCTTTCAAGTCCGCGCGAGATGAACGCGAAGCGTCGCGAGAATCTGTCACCGCCGCCTGAACTGTGTTTGAAGACGATTCAACTATTTTATATTGATTATCAGACTCGGACGCCTTTTGTTCTTCCGGCAGCAATTCAGATTTCTGCAGCTTTTTTACCTGTGGTGAATCAAAAAATCCGTAATCCAGATTAGTTTCTCTCATTCTATTATTCTACCATAATATAGAGCTTGTTACAATCTGATATTTTGAGATTAATTTAGGCAGAAAGGAGGAATTTTACGGGAAATGAAGGGAATCGAACGCTTTTGAAATTAAAAACGAAAGCGGAGACTTTGAGTGGACTGCTCAACGTGATTTTTTTCGATTGCAGAGGTCTGGGTGTATTTTTCAAGATAAGCTTTTACATCCTTATTAAAAAGGTCACATGAGACAAATAGGAATGTAAAAACAAGAAAAGCAGCACAAATGCATTTTTCTACTGTTTTCTTGACAATTTTGACAAATTCCCTCTCTTTAAAATTATACAGGAAATTTAGTCTGACTGCAATAATTTTAATAAAAGATATCACAACATCATTTCTTAATGAATCTAAATTAAAAGCAATCGTCGATTCAAAACCTTCCACACCTGGCGATTTTTACAACACCTGGCGATTTTGCTTGAGTTTAATTTATAAAACAGTGTATAATACTATTGAGAAGAGATTTTATCGTTATGGACCATAACTACACCGTCGTCATTATAATCTGCATACTCAGCATGATTTTTCTTGCAATTGATGTCGGAAAAAATTCTATTCTCAATAAAAACGAAGTAAAATGGTTCAGAATAACATTCATTCTTGCAGCTCTTGGCGCATTCTGTGAATACATGGGTGTTCTGTTTGATAATCTCGACAATTCACCTGCAAAATTACACTGGATAATTACCTTTGTAGAATTCAGTATTTCGCCCTTTCTTGCCGTATGTCTTGCGCACAGCAGTCTGATGAATCTTAAAGTAAAACCGATTCTTGTTGTGCTTGCAGGAAACGTAATTACACAAATTGTCTCTCTTTTTACAGGAATTATTTTTTTCATTGATTCAAACGGAACCTTTGTCCGCGGACAGTTTTACTGGATTTATCTTATTTTCTGCGGAATCAGTTTTATTTATATTCTGTATGTTTTTGTGCTTATCGGAATCAAATCGCATTTACGAAACATTCTCTGCCTTATACTTATTGTTTCAATCGTAACCATCGGACAATTTGCAAACGCGATAAACGGAAAAATAAATTCAGGCTATGCTTCAATTTGTGTGACTGCGACCCTTTTATATATTTTTATTCAGAATATGTTCCGTTATATGATGATGGAAACAATCGACCGCGAAAAAAATATTTCAAACCATGATGCTCTGACAAAGGTAATGAGCCGGGTTTCTTTTGATAACCGAGCAAGAGAGTTTGACAATAAGATTGCAGAAAAATCCGAAAACCTTAACTTTGCAGTCTGTGAATGCGATTTAAACAATCTGAAGCTTGTTAACGACACATTTGGTCACGATGCCGGAGACCAATACATAATCAGATGCTGCAAAACAATCTGTGACTTTTTTAAGCATAGCCCCGTTTTTAGAATCGGAGGGGACGAATTTATTATAATCATTCAGAACGAAGACTATATAAATCTTGAACAGATAAAAAAAGCAGTAAAAAATTTTTCAATAGAAGAAATTAAAAAAGATATTCCTCTCAACGAAAAAAGATCTTTTGCGGCAGGCTTTGCTGTATTTGATTCTAATAAACATTTTTCATTCAGTGATGTCCTTAAAAAAGCAGACATTGATATGTATAAAAACAAAGCTATGCTTAAAGACCTTTCAAAAAATAAAAAATGATAGCATTACTATCAAAGTTGTAAAATCAGCACTCTTTAAGAAAAAGGCATAAGCACTAAAAAAACCGCTCATTTCTGAGCGGCTTTTTTTTATTTATTCTGCGCGAGCCATTGCTTCGTCAAAGTCTTTTGTGCCTTTCCAAATTTCTTTTGTGTAAGGATTTGTCTTTGTAGCAGTAGCTTTCTTAATGATAGCGGCAAGAACAAGAACGTTAATTGCAAGAGCAAAAACTGCGATAACGCCCTGGGCTTTTGGATCAGCTGTGATTCCCATATTAGAAATTGCCTGCTGAACTTCTGGTCCATTGTTTGCAATTGCAGAATTGTTGTAGATTGCCATAGAAGCATCGTACAATGCCTGTGCGCCAGTTCCATCCTGTGGGGCTCCGGCATACAAAGAAGGGAGTACAGAGAATGGCTTTGTCAACTGGAATGGTACAACCTGAGCGAACATACACCAGATTGAAAGTGTAAATGCGCGGTTCTGAATCCATCCACCTTTGTTCCAGAATGTTGCTGCAAATGTAGGAGCAAGAAGAAGTGCAAGACCGCAGTACCATGCGTGTGTTGGAAGGTTCAAATATGTATATTCAAAATTCCATACATCATAAGCAAGAATAAACATCCATGTCATGTCAGGCCACAACATATCTTTTTTACCAAGTGTTGTTTTCTTTGATGAGTAAATTCCCCACCAACCAGTCATACATGCAATGTTGATAATACCGGCAAGACCGTTAAGAAGGTTCCACCATCCACCATAGAGGAATACGCCTTCGTTAGATACCCACCAGCCACCTGTGATTCCACCCTTGATAGCAGATTCAAAATCAGATGCAACAGCAATAAGAATGTTGATAGCTACAATGATAAACGGCCAGCATTTGAACCATTCAGATTTTCCAAGTGCAGTCCATTTTCTTGCAAGAAAGATAAAACCAATACAACCTATAGTTGCAGCGTACAACTTAGCGTAATGGAACCAGCCACCCATATACTTAATTACATACCAGTCAGCGGCAAATGTATTCTTACCGATTGCAGCAACTACAAAGTAGACTGTTAATGCTGCAGGTACAATGAAGAATACAAAAACTCCACCAAATTTTGTTCTTCCAAGTTCATTCAAAAGAACGAGACCTAAAAAAACCAAACACCAGCCGAGCAACTGTGTTGCTGCTGTTGAGCCATAAAGTTGAAATAACATAAAACCTCCTGAGTGTGTTGTCACCGTGCATCCTTTTAGAATTCTCTAAGAACACCTTTGGGCCGGCATTTTCAACACGCCTCTATTTCTTTTATATTCATTTCATTGCCGCATTGCAAAACAGTATCTTCGCTTTTACAGTGCGGGCAAGTTTTACCGTTTTCTACAGTGCCAAAAGTTTTTCCGCAGGCGTTACAGATTATTACTACTGATAGTATTACTATCACTAATCTATTATATCACAGAAATCTAAGTAAAGCAAAGGAAATAAAAAAAAAGCCACTTCAGCGCGTTTCCGAAGTGGCCCCTATGATTTTAACCGCAGCACGCCTGACGCGCTGTCGGTTAGAAATTGATTTCTCACGTGCGCAAAAGCGCATCGGGAGATTAAACAGTTTATACGGCAGTCAGCTTTACTGACTGTCCGTGTGAAACTACTTTGTTGCGAGGATTGCGATTCCTGGGAGAGTCTTTCCTTCGAGGAATTCGAGGGAAGCACCACCACCAGTAGATACGTGGCTCATCTTGTCTGCAAGTTTGAACTTGTTTACAGCAGCAACAGAGTCACCACCACCAACTACAGTCATAGCACCGCGACCAGTAGCATCAGCAACAAGCTGAGCAACAGTAGCAGTTCCCTTAGCAAATGCATCAAATTCAAATACACCTACAGGTCCGTTCCATACTACAGATTTTGCAGTAGAAAGAACTTCTTTGTAAGCTTCGATTGTCTTAGGACCAACGTCCATAGCCATAAGTCCGTCTGGAATATCAACACCGTCAACAGCAACTGGAGTAGCGTTAGCATCGAACTTGTCTGCAGCAACATGGTCTACAGGAAGAACAATCTTAACACCTTTAGCTGCTGCATCTGCAAGAAGTTTTTTTGCTGTATCAATAAAGTCGTCTTCTACGAGAGAAATACCAACTTTGTGTCCCTGTGCCTTGAGGAATGTATAAGCCATACCACCACCAATTACGAGTGCGCTTGCGTTCTTAAGAAGGCTTTCGAGTACGGCGATTTTAGAAGAAACTTTAGCACCACCGATGATTGCTACCTGTGGTTTTGGAGGATTTTCTACCATTGGCTGGATGTATTTAACTTCTTTTTCCATGAGGAATCCACCAACAGATTCAACTGGCATGAATTTTGCGATAGAAGCTGTAGAAGCCTGATCACGGTGAGCAGTTCCGAATGCATCGTTAACGAAGATGTCTCCGTATGTAGCAAGTTCTTTTGCCATTACATCGCGCTCTGCAGCGTCTTTAGAAGTCTCTTCCTTGTGGAAGCGAACGTTCTCGAGCATTGCAACAGCTCCTTCTGGAAGAGCGTCGATAGCAGCCTTCTGTCCGAGAGCATCAGTAAGGAATGTAACAGGCTTTCCAAGTTTTGAAGCAAAATATTCTACAACCGGCTTCATGCGGTTTTTACCGTTGATGAACTTTTCTGCATCAGCATCTGTCCATGTTTTTCCAGCCTTTTCAGCCTTTTCCTGAGCCTTTTTAACATCCTTTTTAGGATCTCCAAGGTGGCTCATAAGAACCAACGAACGTGGGCTCTGTTCAAGAATGTATTTGATTGTAGGAAGAGCTGCCATAATACGTGTGTCATCCTGAACAACTCCGTCCTTCATCGGTACATTGAAGTCAACACGCATGATAATGCGTTTGCCTTTAAGATCAACATCTTTTACTGTCTTAATCATATAAAACCTCTTATATATATTTATTGAATAAATTATTCACCAGATTAAAAACTATTCTCGCGCTTCTCGTCTTTTATCAAATCTAGGACGACGCTCTTCAGCTTCGTTTACGCGAACTTTTCTTCCATCAATTTCTTTTTGATTTAAAGTACAAATCGCATTGTCAGCTGCAGCATCATCTGACATCTCTACAAAACCAAATCCCTTTGATCTGTTAGTAACTCTATCCATAATAATAGAAACTGATAAAACTTCACCAAATTGAGAAAACTGATTTCTCAATGTCTCTTCTGATGTTGAATAACTTAAGTTACCAACATAAATTTTCTTTGCCATCGTTTGCTCCGATTCTTTTTATATGTTTAAAAAATAGTAAAATGGGAAGGGAATGTCAAGGAGCGATTTACAAACCCCTCATTTCAAACCAGCGCGACTTACCGTCAACCCAATAAGTCTTAAATACCCGTTTTACGTCCTCCGCCGTAACTTTAAGCGCCATCTCAGGAATTTTATCTGCCGAAGTTACATCTCCAAACTGTAAAATGCTTGAAGTAATGCGGGAAGCGATTCCTGATGAAGTACACTGCGAAGAATATTTTTTTGTTATATATGAATTAATATAACCTGTAAGACAATTTTCGATAGTATCGTAAGTAACGCCTTCTGCACTTACAGAAGAAATTACTTTTCCTTCCAGCATAAGAGCTTCACACTCCTTAAGATATTTTTCAAAATTTTCCATATCAGAGACTCTTACGCCGTAATCCATTCCGGCAGGGTCAAACGATGAATCAATAAAACTTGCAGGAGTATAGCAGGCTCCGTATTTTTCTCTAATAATATTGAACATTGTCGACGAATAAATGTCACTTACAATGCGCGCCGTAACATAATCGGGACTTGTAACTTCAGGTGTTGCAAAAACACGCACTATAAATTCTTCGCCCGCTGCATTTTTGTGATGCAAAACAACTTTTTCTCCATCAAGATTCATAGTCCTTACAGGCTTAAAAGTTTTTTTATGTTTTTTCGGCGCAGGAATTTTTCCAAGCGTTGCATTAAGTTCTTCTAAAAAAGCATCTACATCAAGAGGTCCGACAGCAACGACCTTAATTCTC
The DNA here is from genome assembly GCA_024691105.1 of Treponema sp. Taxonomy (GTDB): domain Bacteria; phylum Spirochaetota; class Spirochaetia; order Treponematales; family Treponemataceae; genus Treponema_D. Next base: position 14,990 of record JAILNY010000011.1, read on the forward strand.
TCAGGATTTAAGATTTCTTTATGAAGCTTTTTCATATTTGCAATCGTAATATTTTTAATGGATTCCGGCTTTACATCTGAAGAAGTCAAAAGCGGACTGTCTTTATAAATTTCAGAATAAATTTTTTCAAACAGAATATCATCAGGATCGTTTGCTCTCTTCTGAAGCTGCTGTTCATAATTATTCATTAAAAGTTTATATTCATTCTGATTGAATGCAGGATTAAGGAATTCATCAAGCAAAACCGGCAGCATCTTATCAAGATAATAATTAATACAGCTGACTCTTAAAACAGAACCGCAGTACATTGTATAAGAAGAAACGGAAGTCTGCATTTTGTAAGCCATAGACTGAATCTGTTCATACGAATATTTTTTTGAACCATAGGTCATCATATTAAACAGACTCTGTTCAAGTCCGGAATATTCAGGACTCTGCAAAACAGAACCGCCTTCTACAACAATATATACAGCATCAACCTTATTCTGAACATCGGTGTTAATATAAACAGGAATAGAATTTAAAAGACGATATTCATTTAAATTGCCCGAAGCAGTTTTGTAAGTATTTACAACCTTATGTTCTGTTACAACTTCTTTTGCAAAAACAGAAACAGCACTTAATAAAACAAAAACAAATATTGATAATTTTTTTTTCATATTCTAAATTCCTTAGTCTTCATTCCACCAGAAAGCATCATTTGCATTAAGTTCAACAAAACCAAGTCTGTCAAAATCTTTTTTCTGTTTCTTGTATACTTCTGAATTAACAATCAAAAGTACAAGCGGATTTTTTTTGTAATGATAACGCGATATATATTCTTTAATATCATCATCTGTCATATTCTGAACATTAGAAATATACTCCTGATAATATTCAACAGAATTTGTAACCCAGCTGTAACGAAGTACATTAAGCATTCCCATAAAGGTTTCTGATTCAAGAATTCTATCATCATTAAGACGTCGGACAATTGCAGCCTTTTCATTTTCAGGAACAATATTCTCAATATTTAAATATCCTTCCAGAATGCCGTCAATCTTTTCTTTAAGGTAAACAGTTCTGTCCGCAATCTTATTTGTTGCATTCATCATTCCCGCAGAAAAAGAAGTAAGTCCTGTTCTACGTCTTGTAGCATACCCCAAACCTAAATCATCCACAGAAGGAATCATAAGATTTTTATCAGCAATCAAATCCTTAACAACTTTTCCATCAGGATTTCTTAAATAGTAAGTAAATAAATCTGCAGCATAAGTTCCATTCTCATCAAAGTCGCAGTCAGGACCGCGGTAATAAATACTTACGCTTGCATACTGCGGTGGAATCTTGTCATATGGGAAAACGCAGTAAAAGGTCTTATCAAAGGGTTCTTCTTTTTGATGAACCGAAACGGCGCGAATTGTTTCTACCTTAACACCATTGTCTGACCAGGAACCGTAAATCTTTTTTACAAGCTCATACACTTCTTTATGAGAAACATCACCGCCGACAAACAATGCAGCGTTAGAAGGAATATAATATGTCTTTTGAATCTGGCGGAGTTTTTCTACAGTCGCATTTTCTATATCTTTTACGCTGCCAGAAGGGTCAAGCTGCCATGGCGCTTCAGGGAATAATTTTTTCTGAAAGTAATAACCTGCATAGCGGTCAGGATTAGAAACATTTCCCTGAATCTCAGAAATGACAACTTTTTTTTCTACTTCAAATTCATCTTTATCCATAAGCGGAAATCTGATTGCGTTATTCCAGAAGTCAAGTCCGTTTTCAAGTTCACCTTTAGGAATCGTAAAAAAATAATTTACACATTCAATTCCTGTAGTTCCGTTCCAGGAAGCAGTTCCCATATCAGAGAGCGCTTTTTGAACGGCGCCAGAGTTTGCAAACTTTTTATTTCCCTTAAACATCATGTGTTCATATAAATGGAAAAGTCCTGCGTTTTCTTTTGTCTGTGTAATTCCACCGGCACGAACTGCAATTTCGACATAAGCAAGAGGAACACTGTGATTTTCTGCAATAAAAAGAGAAAGCCCGTTATCGAGTGTATAACAGTAGGTACTTTCATTTATCTTTATGTATTCAGATTTTGATGACTCCTGTGCATATACAGAAAACACACACAGGAAAAATGCAAGCAGCAAAGATTTAAGCTTCATTTGAATTTCTCCAAAAACGTTTAAGTCAATTTTTTTTATCATTATAGTAATAAGTTTCAAATGTAACAACAATATTGAAAATATTTTGTTACATTGTATAATTAATTCATGAATTTTCCAAATGACTTTACATGGGGTGTTGCAACCTCAAGTTATCAGATTGAAGGCGCAGAAAAAGAAGACGGAAGATGTAAATCTGTCTGGGATGAATTTTACAAAATCCCGCACAAGGTACTTGATGAAAAATCAGGTGCAGTCGCATGCGACCACTATCATCGCTATAAAGAAGATGTTCAGCTTATCAAAAATCTTGGCGTAAAGGCTTACAGATTTTCTGTAGCATGGCCAAGAATTTTTTCTTATGATTCTGACTCAAGAGGCACAGCCATAAAAGGAAACCTTAACCAGAAGGGTCTTGATTTTTACGACAGACTCATCGATGAGCTTTTGCAAAACGGAATAGAACCATGGCTTACATTGTTTCACTGGGATTTGCCGTACGAACTTGAAAAAAAAGGCGGCTGGAGAAACCGTGACATTCACCATTGGATTTCTGATTACAGTGCAGAAATTGCGCGCCGTTATTCTGACCGCGTAACTCACTTTTTTACGTTAAACGAAATGCCGTGTATTCTTGGCGGCTACAAGGGTTGGTTTGCTCCAGGACTCGAAGTTAATGAACAGGAAGTCTTTAACATAATTCATCACATGCTTTTATCACACGGAAGCATGGTTCAGGCCGTGCGCGCAAATTCAAAACAGAATGTCTTAATCGGTTGTGCACATAACGGACTTGGAAACTATCCTGCATCAGACAGCAAAGAAGATTACGATGCATTCATAAAAGCTATGAACTGTATCGAAGCCGCTCCCGGCCGTTATGCACCGCAGGAAGGAAGCGGCATTCTTTCTGGTGACAGTCTTACATATTACCTTGATCCGATTCACTTTGGAAAATATCCTGACAAAGCCTTTGAGCTTTTTGCAGACAAAATGCCCGAGATCAAAGACGGCGATATGAAACTCATTTCATCTCCTGTTGACTATCAGGGAATCAACATCTACGAAGGCCGCCCTATTACAGCAGGCAGTGCTCACGGCAAAAAAGATGACGGCTGGCATATTGAGCCGTTTGAAGAAGGCTACAACATTACAGCTGCAAAATGGCCGATTACTCCAAAGAGCATGAACCATTATTTTAAGTTCATCTCTGACCGTTATAAAAAACCGATTTACGTTAGCGAAAATGGAATGAGTAACGCAGACATTATTTCGCTCGACGGAAAATGCCACGACCCGCAGAGAATCGATTTTACAGAGCGATATCTTGCAGAATTAAAAAATGCCATCGACTCTGGAGCCGACGTACGAGGATATTTCCACTGGTCACTCATGGATAATTACGAATGGAGAAACGGCTACACAGAACGTTTTGGGCTTGTGCATGTAGATTACCAGACCCAAAAGCGCACGCCAAAAGACAGTTACTGGTGGTATAAAGAACTTGTCGAAAAATACAAATAATTAAAAAAATCCCGCATACAATGATATGTGTACAGAATAATGGGTACATATCACAAATGCGGGATTTTTTTTACTGACTATTCTTTAATGCTTCAAAGAAATCCGGATGATCTTTTTCTACGATAATCGGGCGGCCTTCCATGCTAAGAAAGCAGTGTTCCGATTTTCCTGTTCCACAGATTTCTCCATTGCAGGAAAGTTCGTATGCAAGTGTAAGTTTTACAGGAGAAAGCTTTTCTACTTTTACCATGATAGAAATTGTATCTGCAAAAGTAGTTGTCTTTCTGTAATTATATTCAACTCTGATAACAGGACTTACTATTCCTTTTTCTTCGATCTTGTCAAAAGGAAAACCAATCTGGCTTAAAAAATCTACACGCGCTTCTTCCATAAAACGGATGTAGTTTGAATGGTGTGTAATTCCCATTTTGTCTGTTTCGTAATAATTTACTTTGTGTAAGTATGGTGTCATAATTAATCCTCTATTTCGTATAATTCTATATTATAATCCTGAAAATTGCTGAAGCACAAATATTTCTGGCTGTTAGAAATATCAAGCCCTGTCGGCTGATTACCGCCTTCAAACGTTTTTACAACAGAAAAATCAATTGTATCGATTATGTAAATCTGTCCGTTAGAAGGACTTCGTTTTGTATAATCTGTAGGGTTATTATATCCGCGACAGCTTACAAAAAGATAACGGTTTTTATAAAGGGCAATCGTATTAGGGTTTACATAAACCTTTACTTCTTTTTCAATTTTAAATGAAGCAAAATCAATCTGATAAATTTTTGCCCAGTACATATCGCTGACATAAGCCTTTGTCTGCTCTTCGTTTACAACAATGTGGCGCATTGCACTTTTGGGAATTTCAATAAACGCCACGCGTCTTCCGGTATCGGTTTCAAATTTTTCGATTTTACTTCCATCAAAGGCAAGCGAAATTATATATTCTCCGCGGTTTACAAAATAAAGACCGCGAGGCGCTGCCGCAGTTTTTATAAGGCGAAGAACTTTTCCGGTTGAATAATTTATAATTGAAATATCATTTGAAACCCAGTTAGAAGCTGCGATTATATTTTTTTCTTCTGACCAGACCATAAATTTTGTCCACACACCGCCTGTAGAAACAGAACGCTTGTAAACAAATCCCGGATATGTATATTCATGAATCTGATTTGTTGTCATCTGAGAAACAAAAAAACTTTTTTTCGACGGAATAAAAAGTCCTTCGACAAATCCATGCTTTGCACATGTCGATGGTTTTATACGCGCTTCCATTTTTTTTGTTTCGACATTAAACAAATCAATTCCGTCATCTTCTAAAAGAGGCATTACAATGTATTTATCGTCAGGAGAAAATAAAACCTGTTTAGGCTGTCTTCCACAATTAAAAGTTCCTACTTTTGTTAGCTTTGGAACATCGCAAAAAGCGCTCGTGATACTTGTGATTGAAAGAAAAAAAAGAACTAAAGATAATTTTTTCATTTTTTAAATCGTTAACCTAAAAAAAAAGTTTGCGACAGTCTAAAAAATAAAACCACCGCAAACTCTTTTTTAATTAGTCAAAATATCCTTTTGCCTTTAAAAGCTCTGCATTAAGGATTCCACCAAGAGCAGCACCGCGCTTTGTGTTATGACTCAATGCAACAAACTTAACGTCAAATACGTTACATGGACGGAGGCGTCCGATTACACAAGCCATTCCCTTTTCTGTCTCGCGGTCACGGCGTGGCTGCGGACGATTTTCTTCGTGGCGCACTACAATCGGATGTTCCGGAGCTGATGGAAGTTTGAGTTCCTGAGGAACTGATGTATAAGAAGTCCAAACGCGCTCGATTTCTTCAAGGCTTGGCTTTTTGTCATCCGGCAAATCAAACTCAAGAGAAACACAGGCGGTGTGTCCGTCAACAACAGGTACACGAGTACAAGTTGAAGAAACTAAAGGACCAGAAGCATTTTCAATCTTTCCGTCCTTTACAGTTCCCAAAATCTTGAGACATTCTTTTTCTGTCTTTTCTTCTTCACCGCCGATAAACGGAACGATGTTGTCAATCATATCAAATGAAGGAACACCTGGATATCCAGCCCCTGAAGTAGCCTGCAAAGTTGTAACGATCATTCTCTTAACAGGATAGCCTGCCTGAATAAGTGCATGGAGCGGCATCATATATGTCTGAAGTGAACAGTTAGGCTTTACTGCAATAAAGCCCTTGTCCCATCCGTGATGCTTTTTCTGTTCAGCAATTACATCAAGGTGACTGTAGTTGATTTCCGGAACAAGCATCGGAACATCTTCTGTCCAGCGGTTAGCCGAAGCGTTTGAAACTACAGGGATTCCTTCTGCGGCGTAAGCTGCTTCAAGAGCCTTAATCTCGTCTTTTCCCATTTCAAGTGCGCTGAATACAAACTGACATTTTCCGAGAGCCTTCTTTTCGTCATTTGCATCTTCTACGATTAAGTTTGCAACACCTTCTGGAATATTTTCTCCAATCAACCAGCGGTTTTTAACAGCTTCGCAGTAAGGCTTTCCTGCACTGCGAGGAGAAGCTGCAACATATGTTACTTCAAACCAAGGATGATTTTCCAAAAGCTTAATATAACGCTGTCCTACCATTCCAGTAGCACCAAGTACACCAACCTTAATTCTTTCTGCCATTTTTTTTTATCCTCTAATAAAAACTTAAAATCAAACCACGCGTTCTGCGGATTTTATATATTACACTCGTCCATTGCTTTTTCGATTGTCTTTTTAGCACTGTCAGTTACATCAACAAGTGGAAGTCTTACAGTTCCAGCAGGCAATCCCTTATAGTTCATCGCATATTTAATCGATGTAGGGTTTCCGTCAACAAAAGCTGCCTTAAACATTGGAGCAAGTCCGTAATGAAGTTCACGAGCCTTTGCAAAGTCTCCGTCAAGTCCTGCCTGTACAAGAGCAGCAACGCGACTTGGGCAAAGATTAGAAACTACAGAAATTACACCATCACCACCAGCTGCAAGTAAAGGAAGTGTAAGACCGTCGTCTCCACTCAATACGGCAAAGTCCGGCTTTTTATTCTTAATCTGTGCAATGACATCCATCATCTGAGAAATATCACCGCTTGCTTCTTTTACACCTGCAATATTAGGAAGTTGTGCAATTCTTACAAGTACGTCTGTCGGAATATTAACACCAGTTCTTCCCTTGATGTTGTATACGATAATAGGAATTCCTACTTTAGAAACTGCTTCAAAGTGGCGGAAGATTCCTTCTTTTGAAGGCTTGTTATAATATGGAGTTACAACAAGTGCGTAATCTGCGCCAACAGCCTTTGCACGTTCTGTATACATAACCGCATCTTTTGTGTTATTAGATCCGGCACCAAGAATAACTGGTACGTCCTTGCCTGTTGACTCACGGAATGCCTTTACTTCTTCCATAAGAATATTAATGAGAGTATCTTCTTCGCTGCCTGGTTTTTCATCAAGAGTCGGAGTTTCTGCGGTAGTTCCAAGAGGAACGAGACCTGTTACTCCGCCTTCGAGCTGGTATTTGACATTTTTTCTAAATCCTTCATAGTCAACCGAGCCGTCGGAATTCATTGGAGTGATGAGCGCTGTAAATGTTCCTCTTAATCTATTCATATTTTCCCCTTAAGGCGCAAAATCGCCTTTTAATAGTATTTCTACTATACTGTTTAGGGGATAATTTTTCAATATACTGTTGAATTTTTGTGTGACTTAAATTTTACGCTTCTTCAACCTTGTAGCTTGAAACAATACCGTCAACCTTTGTAGAAAGTTCAGCATTTTCCTGAGCCTGAGTTGTTGTCGTTACTGCAAACTCTGACATTTTTGAAAGCTGTTCATTTGCAGCGTTACCGCTTTCAAGAATAGACTGAGAAGACTGCTTAAGTTCTTCCATCTGACTTACAACCGACATCGTATTGTTTTTCATAAGCTCAGAAGATTCTTTAATACTTGATGCCGCGTTAGAAAGAAGAGACATCATTTCCATAATGTTCTGCGCACCGACATTCTGTTTTTCCATGTCAGACTTAATCTCGGCAAGGAGCGAATTCATTCCCTGAATTTTTTCACCAAGACTTGAGAACGACTGCGCAGAACTCTGCGATACAGAAACAATTCCAGAAACTGAGTTTTCAATATTATCGATAAGCTCTTTTACAGACTTTGACTGCTTAGAAGAATTTTCTGCAAGCTTTCGGATTTCGTCAGCAACAACCGCAAAGCCCTTACCCTGCTCGCCAGCGTGTGCTGCTTCGATTGCAGCGTTCATCGCAAGAAGGTTTGTCTGAGATGCAATGCTTGAAATTACAGAGTTTGCCTGAGCAAGATTCTGAGCCTGCTGTACGATAAGGTCAACCTGAGCTGAAACCTGATTTTGCTTTGATTTTCCGTCTTCTGTTTCATCAACGATAATTGCATACTCGCTTGAAATACGTTCAATTACTTCATTGGCAGCGCGGATACTGTCGTTAATCTCTTCTACCGCAGAAGAAGATTTTTCAACAGCTTCTGACTGCTGAATAATTCTGTCATCAAGATCTTTTACGGCCGTTTCTACACTTGAGATACCGCTTGAAACCTGAGTTGAAAGCATATTCTGATCATCAGCCTTTGCATAAATTTCTTCGATTGATGTTTTTGCGTTTTCAATTAAAGTCATTGTCTCATTATTCTGCTGCAGTAATACAGAGGAATTTTCTGAAAGCGATTTTACAGAAGAAGTAATCGTCTTTACCATATCCTGCAGCTGTTCAATTACATCATTGTAAGCAAGTCCAAGCTGGTCAAGTTCAGTATCACCCTTTATGATAAGGCGCTGAGTCAGGTCACGCGCACCGCTTGAAATATCCTTCATCGCAATTCTGATTCCTTCGACGCGACGGAAGAATACACCAATGTAAAGAGCCATAATGGTCATACAGAAAATTCCGACCGCAAGAGAAATTCCAATCATAAGAGCAATATTTTTTCGGATATTAGAAACAAGAATCTGTGCATCAAAATCGCAGCCGACAAAACCTATGGACTTTCCGTCTTTTACAATCGGAGCGTAGATAGAAATTACCCAGCCCCATTCATCCTGTTTTTCAATTTCAGAAACTACTACGTCCTGCATTTCAAGACAGTCAAAAGGATAATGTCCATAACTTGAAATATCTTCTTCGACACCGTAATCAGAAAAATCATCTGACGAAGGAAGTCCAGAACCGTCAACGATATATTTAAAATTCGTTCCTTCTACCTGAACCATCGTGTAAAGATAGCGGCAGAGCTGTTCTTTTTTTAATTCAAAAAGCTGCCTGTATAAAATGTCATAATACGGATAATCTTTTGTTCCGGCATTTACAAGATTTTCAAATTCCTCAGCATCAATCATAGCCTTTGCTTTATAGATAACTGCAATTCCACGTTCAGAAAAGGATTTTATAGCGGCATTTCTCATCACCTTTACACCGATAAATGTAATTACAGCTGCAGTAAAAGCAAGAAAAACAAATATTAAAGTTAAAAAACGTGTTTTATATGAAATTTTCAAAACCGGCTCCTATTTTTTATACTACGATTATAACACACAATTTTTAAAAATAGAAAATATTTTTTTTATTTCTGTTGTTAAAATATCATTTATTTTTGTATAATGGTTTTACTGTGTTTGCACGCGGAATTTTATAAAGTAATTCGAGGAATTTATGGCAGGAAATACATTTGGAACAAATTTTAAAGTTACAACCTTTGGCGAAAGTCACGGAGCAGCACTTGGTGTTGTTATTGACGGAGTTCCTGCCGGAATTAAAATTGATGAAAAAGCAATTCAGAAAGCATTGGACAGAAGAAAGCCTGGAGCCAGCGCTGAAGGAAAGCTCAATGCAGCCGTTACAGCACGCAAAGAAAGCGACAAATGCGAAATTTTATCCGGCATTTTTAACGGATTTTCAACAGGCACACCGATTTCTATCGTAATACGCAACGAAAACCAGCATTCCTCAGATTACACAGAGCTTGCAGCCAGGATGCGTCCGGCGCACGCCGATATAACCTATCTTAAAAAATACGGCTTTCGTGACTACAGAGGCGGCGGACGTTCATCAGGGCGTGAAACCTGCGCGCGCGTTGCCGCAGGCGATATTGCTCGTCAGGTACTCGAGTCGATTTTAAACGGCAATTGCGCGACTAAAACCTCTGCAACTACCCGCGCGACAAGAGACGTTTCTGAAAGCGCACAATCTGCTGACGCGCGCGCTCTCTCATCAGACAACAACGCAGCATTCCGTGTTACTGCCTACACCCTGCGCGCCGCCGGGATTCAGTGCAATACAATCGACCTTTCTCAAATAGAAAAAAACTTAATGCGTGCGCCGGACGAAAAGGCTGCAATGCTCATGACTCAAAAGATTGAAGAGCTCCGTTCCAAAGGAGACAGCGCCGGCGGAATCATCGAGTGTAGAATTACGGGCATTCCATGCGGGCTTGGAGAACCAGTGTTTGACAAGCTTGATGCCATGCTTGCTCACGCAATGCTTTCGATTGGAGCTGTAAAAGGTATTGAGTTTGGAAAAGGGTTTGACGTGTGTGATTCAACAGGAAGTCAAAACAATGATACAATGATTGTTAAAGACGGAAAGGTTGTATTCAACACAAATAATGCCGGAGGAATTTTAGGTGGAATCTCAAATGGGGATACAATAATCTTCAGGCTCGCAATTAAACCTGTTCCGAGTATCTTTACAGAACAGAAGACTGTTAAAGCCTGCATTAATCCAGATGAAGCGCAGAATAAAAATTCAATTCAATTTGAAGACACTTCTTTAAAAATAAAAGGCCGGCACGATGTATGTCTTTGTCCAAGAATCGTACCGGTTGTAGAAGCAATGAGTTACATTACTCTCTGCGACATGCTTTTAACTTCTTTTGCTTAAAGCGCACTTACCGGAACAATTTCGTAACCAGCATCAAGCAGCGTGTTAATTAAAAGTTCAAGCTTGTCATAAAATTTTGTTCGTCCGCCTTCTGCATTTGTATTTACAGAAATTGGAATAATCTGACTTTCTAAAGTCTTTCCTGCCTTAGAGTCCATTTTTTCAAGCTCGGTTGGAAAGTCAATGTAATTATAACCTGCGCTGCGTCCGGCATCACGAATTGCCTTTGTACTTTTGTAAAAAGGTGCATGCCACATAAGCGCAAGTTCTTTATTAGTGCACTTAAAATATTCATCTTCATTACGGGCAAGACCGCGCGTAATAAAATCATCTGTAACGTCAAAATCTTTTCCGGTTAAATCCATGTAAGTATGGAACATCGAACCGACTTCTGCACCGCTTTGCGCAATGCGGATAGTTTCGGCAGGATAGCGTCTTATAAACTCACCGTTAATAAAAAATGTCGTCGTTAAATTATAGTGTTCACAAAGTGCTAAAATTTCATTAACACCTTCAGCACTGTCTGCAAGATCAAAGACAATTGAAATTCTTTTTTTAGCATTTGCCTTTTGTAAAACATCTTTATACAAAGCAAAGGTATTTGTTTTTGAAGAAAGAGTCCTTACATAAATTCCATTTTCAAAATTTTCATTTTTTGCCTTTGCAGTATACACTCGATAATTTTTACTCTGAACAGTCACAGGAAGTGCCGTAACATTTTGAGCTTTTGACCAGGTATTTGTTTTTTCATCATACAAAAAGTATTCAGAATAACCATCAACACGTGCAATAACTTTTCCTGTAGACTCATCCCAGGTTACCTTATTACATTCTGACAAAAATAAAACTGAATCAACTCCAGTAACAAGATCAAAAAGTTTAACAGTTTTTTCTCCACCAACACAAAGTTTGTCAGAACTTTTCCAGCAGAGAGAATGAACTTTTTCACCTTTTACTTCGCCTACTCTTTTCCATGGATTTACAGAATAAACGTAAGCCACATCTCCAGAAGAAAACGCAATGTATTTTCCATCGGTAGAAACTGCAGCATTTGAACTTGAATTTTCTATCGTAAGAATTTTTACCATGTCATTCTTTTCTGTAAAAATATAAACTTCGCTGGAACGCTTTCCGGAATCAGAAATCAAATCAGTCCAGATTACAGGTTTTGAATTTTTGGGCCACAAAATATCAAACTTAAAAGAACTGTCAAAAATGTCTGCATAAGATTTATAATTTAAAAGCTTTACATAACTTTGTGGCTTTGAATTATCAAATTTAAAATACGAAATAAAATTGTTGTCCTTAATTAAAATCATTTCCTGCGCATAAAAGTCAGCAGTAAATTCCATTGTTTCAGGAACAAATTTTTCCGGAAGTCGCCCGATAATTTTTCCAAGCGTATAAACGTTTGCGTACATTCCGAGTGAATTAAGTTCTCGCGAGTCAATCAGATAGACAATATCAGAATCAATAAATACAAGCTTATTTCCATCGCACCATTGAACAGCGCCGATTTTGCCTTTACCAACACGTCTGTATTTTTCTTCTATCTGCAAGCCTTTAAACATGTTTTCAGGATTACAAAAATAAATAGAACCGTTTTTTTCATAAACACAATTTTTACTGTCAAACGACCATTTTACAGGAACTGTTGAACAACTGTAAAAAGCCTCTTTGTCGATAATTACATATTTTTTTGTTTCAACATTCTGAATGATAAGCTCGCCTGTAGAAGCGCTGACTTTGCGCATAAAGACACACCACTTACCGTCAGGACTTGTCATTATGGGACTAAGAGAAAATGATTTTTCAGGAATGATCGCAGAACGCGCAACCCACGTAAGAGTGTTCTGTTCAAAATCGTAAAGCGCTGTTCCAAAGCGGTTACGAACCTGCAAAGTATTTCCGTTATTGAATGAACTTAAGTTTTCCGGAAAGCATGTAAGAATGTCAGGAAGATTTGCTCCGTTGATGCTCTGTTCCCCAGATAATCTATAAGAAAAAAGAGTTGCGTATGGCTTTGCCCCGGACACATTGCACGTTACCGTATAAAGAATAGTGTCACTGGAATTAATTGTAAGATTATCAAAACGTATTCCTGCAAAACTCATGCCGGGCAAAATCAAAGAAATTATAAACAGGAATATTGCAGTACGTATTTTTTTCATTTATGCATCTCCGCACACAACACAAGCGCATCAAGTTCTTTTTCCAAAGCATCCAGACGGTTTCCGATTTTTTCAATTCGTTCCGTTCTGTCATTGTATTGCATTTCTTCTAAGCGAGAAAAAATCTCATCCATCTTGTCAGACTCTGACATTGTCGAAAGCTTTGACTGCCCGCACCATGGACAGTATACAAATTCTTTTTCGATAGTACGGCCACATCCGCCGCAAATGCAAACTGGAATCATATTCATTTACCTCAATAAGATATCTGTTACTTTATCAAAGTCAACGGATCAACAACCTTTCCATTTTTGTAAACAGTAAAGTGCAGGTGCGCTCCCGTTGAATATCCAGTAGAACCTACAAGACCAATCTTTGTGGATGTAGATACTTCCTGATTAAGAGTACACAATTTTTTGTACATGTGTCCATACAAACTCTGGTACCCGTTACCATGATCTATTATAACATAGTTTCCGTAAATATTGGACCATCCGCAGGCAACAACTTTTCCGTTAAGAGCCGCATAGATTGGAGTACCCTGGCTGATTGCCATGTCAATTCCAGGATGATACTGTTTAACGCCTGTAAATGGATTTGCCCTCCAGCCGCAGCGGGAAGTAAGACGCCATTTTACATTACGCAATGGATTTGTAAAAGTATCTCCAAGCGCGCGGTGTAATGTCGTCTTATCAAGCTTTGCGCCAGGAATAAACAAATTATTTCCAGCAACAAGCAATTCCGAATCAAGATCATTTACATCAAGCAAATCTTCTACAGTAACATCATATTTTTTAGCAATTGACTGAACCGAGTCTCCACCTTTTACCTTGTAAAAAAGACCGTCGACAGAAGGAATTGTCAATTTTTTTCCGGCATTAAGCGAGCGGACATTTTCGATATTATTTACAGCGATGATTGTCGAAATATTTTTAAGCCCGAATCTTTTTGAAATTCCGCTTATAGTATCCCCGCTTTTTACTGTGTAAGTCGTATAAGAGACAGGCTGCTTGAATGTATACGAAGCAACAGAGCCTTCGATAGAGCCATCTTCAGAAATATCTGACATAGACTGCAAGGCAAAGCGCGTAATTTCGCTGTTCAAAAAGTCATATTCATTATCTACGGCTTCCTTTAACACAAGAGGACTTGTCGTGTTTTCAAGGCTGTTCATTGTATAAATAACTGCCGGTGGAATTACGGCTACAACAAGAGCAAACGGCAAAATCCACCAGAAGCGTCCAACCTGACGCAAGAGCTTTTTTGGATAAATATTAATTTTTGGAAGAGCAAAACTAAAGTTTACCGGCTTTTTTAGAGCGCGAGACTTTGATACGCTCTGACTAAAGCCTGCAGAAAAGCCTGTGCTGTTATAGCTGTTATAATTGAATTGAACAGGCTGTCTTTTTTTTGTTCCCTTTGAAAAAGGCAGAAATTTAATAAAATTAGTTATTCCCAGCCGATTATCAGGACGGCCACCCACGTAACTGATTATTTCCATATATTGACTATCGACATAATATCTTTGACATATTAGAATAAAAATATGAAGAAAATTAAGTCGTTTCCCATTCTGCTTTGCATCTTTGCAGGCTTATTTATCGCCGCCGGCATAAAGCTTTTTGTCTTTGAAAGCCTTACTGTCCAGGGAACCAGCATGGCCCCTTTTCTTTCTGATAAACAGACAATCTTTGTAAATAAGCTTGCCTACGGAATTCCAAACCCGTTCGGTTCAAACCTTATTATTCAATGGGCAAAACCTAAAGAAGATGACGTTGTAATATATCTTTATAACAATAACCTTGTGGTAAAACGCTGCGTCGCAACAGAAGGCGCAACACTAGATTATTTGACAAATTCAGAGTATATTTTATTAGTGAATCTTACAAAACAGATTTTACTTTCTGAAGAACAATATACAAATTTACAGTACTGTTCTGTTGTACCTGAAGGCTACATTCTTGCAGTCGGGGATAACTATAAAGAAAGTTTTGATTCACGCAATTATGGATTTATTCCTGTTTCTAACGTTTTGGGGAAAGTTATATGCAGGTAAACGGCTTTTTTTCTAAATACAGACTCATAGTTCTTGGTTCGTTTTCAGCTATTGCGACAGGAATTATTCTGTTCTCTTTTGGAAAACTCGCTTTTTCTCCCAAGCAGCCTCCAAAGCCGCAGACTCCGCAAATTGAACGCGGTACTATAAAAGACCGCAACGGTAAACCGCTTGCCGTTCAGACAAACTTTTACCACTTTGTTGTAACTCCAAAAAATATAGACGATGTTTCTGCCTTTGCAAAAGATGTAGCGCCGGCTCTTCTGGCAGATCCAAAGGAAATCGAAACCTTAATAAACAACGCAAAGGCCAATCCAAAAACTTCAAGCTTTATTTATATCCGTAAAAAACTTGATCAGGTAACTTACGAAGAACTGCGCCAGATTATAAAAGAAAAAAAATACACTTTTGCAAAGTTTGATAAAATTCCAGGCCGCGTATATCCTGAAAACGAGCTTGCGTCCCAGCTTATCGGTTACATGGGCGATGACGGGACAGGTCTTGCGGGAATTGAATATTCGATGCAGCGTTATCTCTCGCCTTCTCCAAAGCCAAATGAGCAAAAGCCGGAACAGGGCAAGGACGTTTATCTTACAATCGATGCCAATTTACAGTACAAGCTTGAAAAAATTGCCCGCCAGGCTCTGAAAGACACACAGGCTGCAAACATCATGGTTCTGGCAGCCTCGGCTAAAACCGGTGAGATTCTTTCCTACATAAGCTACCCTTCGATTGACCTTAACGAATATCCGTCAGGAACTAAAGAACAGACTGTAGACCGTCCTGCGATGACCCAGTTTGAACCGGGATCGGTATTTAAAGTATTCAGCATTGCAACCGCCTACGACCAGAATGCATTCCGTCAGGATGAACTTTTCTTATGCGACAGACTTTTTGAAAAAATTCTTCCAAACGGAGAAAAAGTAAAAATCACCTGTCTTTCTAATCACGGCTATCTTACAGCACGCGGTGCGCTTGAAGTTTCGTGCAACGATGTTACAGCCCAGATTACAGACCGTGTAGATACAGAAAGCTTTCTTGCGAAACTCAGAGGCTTTGGCTTTGGTCAGAGAACAGGACTTGAACTTCCGGGAGAGACAACGGGTTCTCTAAAAGGGACAAACGACAAATACTGGTCAGCACGTTCTAAAATGACAATCTCAATCGGCCAGGAAGTCGGTGTTTCTGCCATTCAAATGTTGCAGGCTGCAACCTACATCGCAAACAAGGGACGCGGTGTTCAGCTTACGGTTTTGCATAAGATAAAGGACAAAGAAGGCAATGTTGAATATATGCACGAGCCGGTTTACCGCCAGCAGGTAATTAAACCTGCGACAGCTCAGTATATTTTAAGCTGCATGCAGACCGGTGCCGAAAAAGGTATCGGCTGGCGTGCAAACCTTGGTGACATTACAATCGGTGTAAAAACCGGAACCGCTCAGATGGCTGACACAGTTCATGGCGGATACAGCGACACAGACTTTTTGTCAGACTGTTTAGCCTTTGTTCCTGCAGAAGATCCTGAAATTATTCTTTACATTGTAATTCAAAAGGCGCAGGGAATTCAGTATGCAAGCCGCATTGTAGCTCCGGTAATTAAAGAATCTGCGGACGTAATAATTGACTATCTTGGAATGAATCGTGGAGGAGCAGCAAGTCTTGCGCACTCAGGAAAAATTTCTATTCAGGCAACCTCAAAGGTAAAACTTGGAGAAAGCCTTCCTGATTTTACAGGAAAGTCAAAACGCGAACTTTTGAATCTTCTTGAACGAAAGGACATTCATGTAAACATAAACGGCAACGGATGGGTTGTAAGACAAGAACCGCCTGCCGGTACAAAGATTACGGAGAATATGAACATTGAGTTGTATCTGGAGTAGTAATCTTTGTAAAAACGAGAATTTGTTTAAACAAAGGTTCCCTGAACTTTATCCCATAATTGAACAGAAGTTTTGCAATGTAAAAGCAGAGCTTGAAAAACTTTCATCAGATGAATTAAGCGGTTTAAATAAAATTTTTCCATTCTGGGAATTTTCTACTGCCAGAAGCGGCGATGTAACCGCAAAAGAAAATGGTGTTTTTTTACATTCATCCTATAATCCAAAACGAGAAGTCTGCAAAATTGAAGACGCTGAAAATTATATTTTTGCAGGCTTTGGACTTGGCTATGCGCCGCTTTTTTGCGCTGAACAATATCCTCAGAGCCTTATTGTAATAATTGAACCTGATCCGCTTTATTTAATTGCGGCAATGTCAGTCTCTGACTGGAACGATATTTTTAATCATAAAAAATGCATAATTATTACTGCAGCAAATGCAGAAAGCATCGTTCCTCTTTTAGAGCAGATTGCCTCATTGGACAAATATAAAATCATTACACAAAATTCACAGACATCACACGCTGAACAATGGTTCAAGACTTTTTTTGCACTTTTTGAACGCAACAAACAAAAGCAGAACATAAACACAAATACTCTCGAACGTTTTTCAAAACTGTGGCTTAAAAACAGTGCAAAAAACATCCGGCAATTTAAGAACTGTCACGGTATTTCAATTTACAAAAATATCCTCGACAAAAAAATTCCGGCGATTGTCATTGCCGCAGGTCCAACCTTACAGGACATCCTTCCATACCTTGCCGAGCTCAAGAAAAGAACCGTGCTCATCTGCGTTGACACCGCATTAAAAGCGCTTTTACGAAACAATATCCAGCCGGACTTTGTTCTTTTAATAGATCCCCAGTACTACGCCGCCTGCCACATCGCAGGACTTTCGGCCCCAGAGTCAGTTCTTGTAACGGAGTCCGGCGCGTATCCGAGTGTCATGCGTTTTAACTGCCGTAAAAAAGTTTTTTGCGAAAGTCTGTTTCCCCTTGGCCGTTATTTTGAACTTAATCTCTTAAAAGAAAAATCATTTGGTAAGATTACGGCAGGCGGCTCGGTGTCAACGTCGTGCTGGGATTTTGCAAAATATATCGGTGCAAAAGAGATTTATATGGCCGGCCTTGATCTTGGCTATCCGGAAAAAAAGACACACATCCGTGGAAGCACCTTTGAAGAAAAAACTCATTCAACAGGAAACAAACTAAATCCTGCAGAAAATGCGCTTTGTAAAATTCTCTTTGATGCAAAAAATGAAAACGCCCTTGATTACGAAGCAAAGCCGATTATCACAGATTCTAAAATGAAGCTTTTTGCCTGGTGGTTTGAAAGCCAGATTGCAAAAGAAAGCGAACTTAAAACTTATTCCCTTTCTAAAAAAAGTCTTTTTATTCCTGGAATTACGCCATGCGACGTAAAAGAACTTTTAGAGCTTAAAGATGTATCTCAACTAAAAGCGGCGCTTATCGCAGATGCCGAAAGCTCGGGTAATAAAATTGATGCCGCGCAATTTGACTCTGTTTACAAAAATCTTCTTGAAATGTTCGATGAACTTTTATCCAAAGCAAAAAAAGGACTTTCGATATGTTCAAAAATCTTAAGCCAGGGCGACACAATTGCACAGCAGCTTGCACAAAAGAACTTTAATGAACTGACACAGATTGACAGCTTTATTCTTGGCTCAGAGGCAAAAAATGTTGCATCGCTTGTATTTCCGACAGAGCGTCAGCTTGAAGCAATTCTTAAAAATGAACGCAAATCAAGTTCACCGGTTATTTCAAACATAATTAAAAGCCGAGTAATTTACAGCGAGCTTATTTCGTCAATTAAGCAATATCAAAAATATCTTAAGTAAAAAAAGGGCAAAAAAAAAGTTGAAAAACCTCACACAGTTTTTCAACTTAATTTCTAAAACGGTTAACGCGGGCATCTGGATGTCTATATGTCCGCAGATTATTATCCGTGATATTTATATTATCGAAATTCTAAAATAAAACTTTAGTAAAAAAATGTGTTTTTTAACAATTTTTTTTTTTTATTTTTAACACACTTTTTTATTAAAATTTTATATAATTGTGCCGATAATTAAAAAGTAGAAGTGTTTTATTATGGAAAAAATTAAAATTGATACCTTAAAAGCAGGACAAACATTTAAAACAGAACTGCTGATTGACAACTCTTTCGTTCTCTTAGGCGCAGGCCAGCCGGTTACAACAGAGCTCATTAAAGAACTGATGATCTGGAACCTTACAGAAGTCATTCTTTCTGGAGATGCAACTTATACACCGGCAGCAGAAACAAATACAGAAACTGAAAAAGTTGATGACTCAGATTTTATTTCTGAAACAGACGCAGAATCTCCAGCTGAAACACCAAAGATGAACACTTCTATCAAAGAGGCTCTTGCTCAGGCACAGAACACAAGCAATGAACGTTCACGCCTTACCGCTGTTATGAATGTATATAATGAATATATGACTTATATTCATTCTGTGTATACACGCTATGCAACACACGGAGACTTTAACAACGATGAGCTTTTTGAAACCGTAAAAGAGCTTTGTGTCTTTGTAAAAGAAAACAGACGCTTTGTTTTACGTATTTCTCCTTCTGTTGAAACACGTACAAAGAATTATCTTGTAAGCCATGCAATGCGTTCTACAATTTTTGCAATTGTAATCGGCCTAAAACTTCACCTTAATTTTACACAGCTACAGGAGCTTGGTGTAAGCTGCATTCTCCACGAAATTGGAATGCTTAAACTGCCTTCATATCTTTATCTTTCAGAAAAAAGATTTTCTAATGCAGAACGTGCAAAAATTGCAACACATCCGCTTTTGGGCTATCAGGTTGTAAATAAGGCAAACTTTCCTATTCAGGTACAGAAAGCCGTTCTTGAACATCACGAACGCGAAGACGGTTCTGGTTATCCACAGAATCTTACGTCTGATAAAATTTCTGACTACGCAAAAATCATTTCTGTAGTTTGTTCATACGAAGCAATGTCATCTCCTCGTAACTTCCGCGAAGCAAAATCTACATATGATGCAATGGTTGAAATGCTCAAGAACCAGAACTCAAAATACGACGGCGATGTAATCAAGGCGCTTTTAACTTCTCTTTCTCTCTACCCTATCGGTGCTTATGTTTACCTTGCAAACGGAAAAATCGGACAGGTATGCGATGTCAATCCTGACAATCCTAAAAATCCGATTGTTCAGAGTCTTGAAGAGACAGCAGCAGACGGAGACCCTCGTACATTTGAAACTGATGATGGAATGAATAAAATCGTTCGCGTATTGAACAGAGATGAAGCACGAGATGCTTTAAAGTTTATCAAACAGAAGCAGCAGCAGTCTAGCTAAAGAACATTCTTACTCTTTCAACTTCTTCATTAAACTTTTTATCAATTACAGGCGGATGACTGTTAAAGTATAAAATCTGATCCAGTTCGTCGCTGTTTCTTACTCCCCACAAAGGCACAACGCTTTCGTACTGATTAAAAAAGCCTTGAGCCAGTGGAATATTTTGAACAAGCCCGCCATACAATGGCTGCATCGCCATAAAGCCGACATCTTTTTTCTGACATTGTTCAAGGATTGCAAGATTTTCTTCTCCGGTAAGCATATTAAACGGAATTTGAATCGTTTCAAAAAAATCATATTCCAAAGCCTTTTGTGCAAGCTCGACAGATTCAGTTGCAAAACCACAATGCCTTACTTTACCGCGTTCTTTGAGTAAAGCAAAGGCACTAATGGTTTCGTCAAATCTCAGGAATGAATCATCATTACATTCATACTGAAATAAATCAACATAATCTGATTGAAGTGCAAAAAGACTTTCTTCAATATCAAGGAGGATTTCTTTTTTTACGGACTTATCTGTTTTTGTTGCAAGGACAACATTCTGTCTTATTCCAGAAAGACAGGCGCCGAGACGCTTTTCGCTTTCTGAAATAGAATGAGAAATATCAAAAAAATTAATACCCTCGTCGTAAGCCTTATGAATCAGAATAGCCGCGTTTTCTTCTGTGTCAATTTTATTTAATGACATCGCACCAAAACCAACACGACTTACCATCAGATTAGACTTACCAAGACAAACATATTCCAAATTAAAAATCACCTCCGTGTGATTTTTAATTTTTCGAATTTTGCAAAGCTTGCAAACTCGACGTCAATCAAAAATCACACAACGCGGCATCCATGCCGCTCTTTATCAGATTAGTTATTTTTATAAACAGGCTTGTAATTCTTGATTGCCTTCTGGATAAAGAATACGAGGTCATCAAGAGCAACGCGTTCCTGTTCCATTGAGTCGCGGAAGCGGACTGTTACTGTATTGAACAAATCATTTTTAGAACCGTCTTCTTTTGTTTCCTGAATTGTATCGTAGTCTACAGTTACGCAGAATGGAGTTCCAACTTCGTCCTGGCGGCGGTAGCGTTTACCAACGGTTCCGGATGTATCATAGTCAGTTACAAAATCTTCTTTGAGCATGTGCTGAATTTCTTTTGCTTTTTCTGCAAGACCGTCTTTCTTCATCAAAGGAAGAACTGCAACTGTAATAGGTGCAAGACGTGGATCAAGGTGAAGAACTGTTCTGTAATCTTCTGGTTCGCCTTCTTTTGCAACATTCTGTTCTTCGTATGCTTCGCAGAGGAACATGAGGAAGTTACGGTTAAGACCAGCAGATGTTTCTACAACGTATGGAACATACTTTTTGTTTCCATCTTCCTGGTCGATATAAGACATATCTTTCTTTGAATAAAGCTGGTGCTGAGAAAGGTCAAAGTCTGTTCTTGAGTGAATTCCTTCGATTTCTTCAAAACCAATCGGGAAGTTGTATGTAATATCGTATGCATCTTTTGCGTAGTGAGCAAGCTTGTCGTGGTGGTGCCACTTAAGCTGTTTTTCAGGGATACCGTATTTAAGATAGAATGCCCAGCGTTCTTTTCGCCAGCGGTCAAATACTTCGTCTTCTGTTCCCGGTTTACAGAAATATTCCATTTCCATCTGTTCAAATTCACATGTACGGAAAATGAAGTTCTTAAAAATGATTTCGTTGCGGAAAGATTTTCCAACCTGAGCAACACCAAAAGGAACCTTCATACGATTAGACTGAACAATGCTCTTAAAGTCTGTAAAGATTCCCTGACATGTTTCAGGACGAAGATAAATAAGGTGTGAATCGTCTGCAATAGGACCCTGATATGTTTTAAACATAAGGTTAAACTCGCGTACTGCAGTATATTTTTTATTTTTGCTTCCACATGTAGGACAATTGATGTTTGCATCGATAAATGCCTTCATCTCGTCATGTGTCATTGTATCAACCGGCTTTCCAGGATTAATGTCCGGGTTAGCTGCAATAAAGTCTTCGATAAGTTTGTCGGCTCTGTGGCGTGCGTTACATTCAAGACAGTCAACCATTGGATCTGAGAAGTGGTCAACGTGGCCAGAAGCCTTCCATGTTGTGTGGTGCTGGAAAATTGCAGAGTCCAGTCCCACTACATCATCATGGAGCTGAGTCATATAATGCCACCATTCATTCTGAATATTTCTCTTAAAGTCTACTCCAAGCGGACCGTAATCCCAGGCACCAGCCTGTCCGCCATAAATTTCTGAAGCCTGATATACAAAGCCTCGTCTCTTACATAAACTGATGATTTTGTCCAAAGTACATGCGTGTGGATCTTTTGTGTTTTCTGATTTTGCCATTTTTTTTATACTCCTATTTTACGGCTCTGGCTTGGGCCGTTTTAGATTTTTTTATTCTGAATGTTCCGGTGTGAACATAACAGAATAATGAAAATCATTTTATCATAAAAAAAAATTAGTGTATAGACAGTTCGTTTTTTGAATGATATATTATAAATATGGCAATTATTGAAGTACACAACTTATGTAAAGACTACCAGATGGGCAAGGTTTGCGTTCACGCAGTAGATAAAGCAGATTTTAAAATTGAACAGGGCGAGTTTGCTTCTATCTCAGGACCTTCCGGAAGCGGAAAATCTACGCTGCTCAATCTGATGGGACTCATCGACATGCCTACTTCAGGACAGATTATCTTAAATGGAACTGACGTCTACAAAGACTATTCACTTAAAGACCTTAAATCTCTTCCTGCAAAACTTGACAGACACCTTACTACCCTTCGCCGCCAGAACCTCGGATTTATCTTTCAGAATTTTAACCTTATCCAGGTTCTCAATGTGTACGAAAACGTTGAACTGCCGTTAAAGCTCGGACAGCTTCCGCCAGAGCGCGCTATGTCAAAAGAGCAGCAGACAGAATGGGTAAACTTTTTGATCGAAACAGTCGGACTTTCTGACTGGAAAAACCATAAACCGACAGAGCTTTCGGGCGGACAGAGACAGCGTGTTGCAATTGCGCGCGCTCTTGCAACAAAAGCTCCGATCATATTTGCAGACGAGCCTACTGCAAACCTCGACTCCAAAAACGGAGACGCAATCCTGGAACTCATGAAAAAGCTTAACTACGAGCTTAAGACAACGTTTATTTTTTCTACACATGACTCAAAGATTGTAAACATGTCAGATCATGTAATAAAGATAAAAGACGGCGTTATTCTTGAAGCGTAGATGCACAGAGTTTGCCATGCAAACTCGTGGCGCGTCAGAATTGAAGCTTAGTACGAAGGAAGCAGCGATTTTTCAAAATCGCGTAAAAACTCGAAGAATTTATATGACGGCGAAATTAAAAGCTCCATACAACAGACACAGAGTTTGCCATGCAAACTCGTGGCGCGCGGTAGAAATGATTATGAAAATTAAATTATAACTTGCGCGTGCTAGAAGGCCACATTCAGCTTAACCTGGGCACCAATACCGTACTTTTGTTTTGAACCATAATAGATTGGAAAACCTAAGTCAAAATCTGCATTAGGCAAAAAATCATGAATCTTTAGACCAGGAATGACCGTTCCATACTGCTCATAAAAGTCATGGAAGTATTTAACCGCAAGAGTAAATTTTGAATCTGCAATTCTTCCCCACACTGCTTCAAACGCAAGATACTGTTTTAAATATTCG